>JANPCL010000026.1:0-3130 GCA_031430915.1 Hyphomicrobiales bacterium | reverse complement strand
GTGGGTCGTTGCAGTTTTACGCGCTGATGGCAAATGCGCCAGGATCGCCGATACGCAACGGGGAATTGTTGTTGCGGAAATTTTCGGTGCGCAATGAAGCGGCTTTGGCTGAGCTTGATAGTCGTGGGAGGCCGAAAAAATCCGGGCCACGGGTGGATGGGGTTTCCTTCCGGAAACTGCGCATGCCATTTTTGACGGATGCCAAGTTTGTGCGCCTGTGCAAGGTTGAACTGGACGGCGCTGATATGGGGGGTGTGGCCAAAGGCGTTATCCGCAAGTCTGATGGCGCCATTGATATCACGGGTACCATGGTGCCATTGCAGGGCATCAATGGTGTGCTGGATGATATTCCGTTGCTTGGCGTGTTGTTGACCGGTGGCAAGGGTGAGGGGATCTTCGCCGTGACTTTTGCAATGGGCGGCACGATTTCCAAGCCGAAGACGCAAGTCAATCCGCTGTCTGCGTTGTTGCCGGGGGTACTGCGGAAATTGTCAGAATTTCAGGGTGACAGTTGTGGAAAAAGGGGTGCGGCGCAGCAGTGAGGGCCTGAGTCAGCTTGCTGTCACCAATACGTGGCGCTTCTTGCCCATGGAGAGTTTTGCGGGTGCGGTAATGTGTTGTTTGTCGTCCATCACTGTCTCGTCATTCAGCTTGATGCCGCCACCTTGTATTGCGCGCTTCGCTTCGCCGTTGGATTTTGCAAAACCTGCTGCGATAATGGCTTCGATGATGCCGCAGGGCAAGGCAAGTGCAATGGTGGGCAAGCCTTCGGCACTTCCGCCTTCTTCGAAGGTTTTGCGGGCGGTTTCTGCGGCGAAGTTTGCGGCGTCTTGCCCGTGAAGCATGGCGGTTGCGGCGTTGGCCAAAGTCTTTTTGGCTTCGTTGATTTCGGCACCGCCGAGGGCTTCGAGTTTGGCGATTTCGTCGAGTGGCAATGTGGTGAAGAGTTTGAGGAAGCGGCCAACGTCAGCGTCTTCGGTGTTGCGCCAGAACTGCCAGTAGTCATAGGGGCTACGGGCGTCGGCGTTGAGCCACACCGCACCGTTTGCGGTTTTGCCCATTTTGGCACCGGAGGCCAAGGTGATAAGTGGCGAGGTCAAGGCGTAGAGTTGATGTGTGCCCATGCGGCGGCCCAAGTCGATGCCGTTGACGATGTTGCCCCACTGATCAGAGCCGCCCATTTGCAGATTGCAGCCGTAGCGCTTTGCCAGTTCGGCAAAGTCATAGGCTTGCAGAACCATGTAGTTGAATTCGATAAACGAGAGTTCGTGCTCGCGTTCGAGCCGCATTTTTACCGAGTCCATGGCGAGCATGCGGTTGACGCTGAAATATTTGCCGACGTCGCGCAGCATGTCGATGTAGTTGAGCTTGGTCAGCCATTCGGCGTTGTCGACCATTTTGGAGTCCGAGCCTGTTTCACCAAATGTGAGAAATTTGGAAAATACCTGCTGAATGCCGCGCTTGTTGTTTTCAATATCGTCGAGCGATAAAATCTTGCGGCTTTCGTCGCGGCCTGAAGGATCGCCGACACGGGTGGTGCCGCCGCCCATGAGAACGATCGGCTTGTTGCCCGTCTGTTGCAGCCAATGCAGCAGCATGATTTGCACGAGGGAGCCTACGTGCAACGAAGGTGCCGTGCAGTCAAAACCGATATAGGCTGTTACATCGCGCTTGGCTGCAAGGGCGTCCAGCCCGGCAAAATCCGAACATTGGTGGATATATCCACGAGAGGCCAGAATATTCAGGAATTCGGAAGAATGGCGTGTCATGATCATTGCTCATAAAGACTGGATTGAAACGTGTCAAAACCCTTGACTGCCATCGGGCTGATGAGCGGTACTTCGCTGGATGGTATCGACGTTGCTTTGCTGGTGACCGATGGCGAAACTGTCACTTCGCGCGGGCCTGCGATGACGTTTGGCTATGACGACACGCAGCGCAGTCTGTTGAAGCAAGGCTTGGCGGATGCTGTGGGGCTTACGGATCGCGCGGCACGACCGGGAATTTTGGCGCAAATCGAAACGCATCTGACACGCTGGCATTTCGAGGCATTGCAAAAGTTCTGCAAACGTTTTGATGTGGCGTTGGACCAGATTGATGTGATTGGCTTTCATGGCCAGACGGTGGTGCATCGACCGCAAATTGGTTTGACGGTGCAACTCGGTAATGGGGCAGAATTGGCACGGTTGTGTGGTGTGCCCGTCGTCTATGACATGCGGGCCAATGACATGGTGCATGGTGGGCAGGGTGCGCCTCTGGTGCCGGTGTATCATCGGGCGCTTGCTGCGCGGGTGACTGAAAGACCTGTGGCCATTGTGAATATTGGTGGCGTGGCAAATGTCACGTGGATTGGTGCTGATGATTCACTTTTGGCTTTTGACACAGGGCCGGGCAATGCGCTGCTCGATGACTGGATGAAATCTCATACGGGAACCAGCCGGGATGAAGGTGGTGCCATGGGGCTTGCGGGCACTGTTGATGAGGCGACGGTTGCGCAGTTTTTAGGGGATGGTTTTTTTGAAACGGCGTTGCCCAAGTCACTGGATAGGGACACATTCGCGGGAATTACGCTGGATGGTTTGAGTGTGGCGGAAGGTGCGGCCACTCTGGTGGCGGTGACGACGCGGGCGATTGCGGGATCTGCAGCATTAATGCCGGAGAATCCCAGGTCGTGGATTATCTGCGGGGGCGGGCGGCATAATCTGGCGATGATGCGTGGACTGGAAAAATTGCTGGATAATGTGCAGACGGCGGAACAACTGGGACTGGACGGCGATGCTGTTGAGGCTGAGGCTTGGGCGTTTTTGGCGTTGCGGAGTTTGCGTGGCTTGCCGTTGACGTATCCCGGAACGACAGGTGTGCGCGAGGCTGTAACGGGTGGGGTTTTGGTTCGTCCGTAGACGGAGCAGTTGCCCCTCATCCGCCCTTCGGGCACCTTCTCCCGTTAGAAGAAACGTGAGAAGGCTCATCGTCATGGCCTTCTCCCGCGCCTCTTCGCGGGAGAAGGTGGCCGAAGGCCGGATGAGGGACTGCTACGCCGGTTTGAGGCCAATGTATTTCAATGCCCGTCCATCAATGATCACCAACGACAAACCAATGATCAGTGCACCGATGATTTCGTTGAACGACA
>JANPCL010000025.1:0-22566 GCA_031430915.1 Hyphomicrobiales bacterium | reverse complement strand
AGCGATGATGTTGCTAACAGCAGCGCGTCGTGCTGCACGTATTGGTCACGATGGGGCCAGCCTGCCGCCAACCTCGCAAGACAGGGACTTGTGGGACTATGCCAAGATTGAAGAAGGCCGCGCCATTCTCACGCAAGCCATACACCGCCGCAAACCCGGTTCCTTCCAGATCAAGGCCGCTATCGCTGACTGCCAGATGGCGGACCCCGCGCCAGACTGGCCACAAATTGCCCTGCTTTATCAATCGTTGTTGCGGCATGAACCGACACCGGTGGTCACCCTCAATGCGGCTGTGCTGCGGCGGAAGCGGGCGAGACGGAAAAGGCACTGAGGGTCGTCGAAAGTCTTGCGGACCACTTGTCCGACTATCAGCCTTGGCATGCGGCGCGGGCAGCTTTGCTTGAGAAAACCGGCAATCGGGCTGGGGCCATCACCGCTTACAAGATAGCGATAACCAGCGCCCCGAGCCTGGCGGAAGCACTCTTTCTGCAGCACAAACTGTCAGCTCTGGGGTAGTATCGCTCACTGCGGCCGCAGCCAGCCTCGATAATGGACAAGTAGCCCAAGCGGCCATTTAGCAATGCGGACATCGAATTGGTGGCGGCCTTGATCGTCCACGCGTTCGGTTGCGGAAATGTCTGGTTTCAGAAAATTCGGCAAGCGAACTGGCCCGACACGGACGCCGTCCATGACCATGTTCAAGCCAAAAAACCCATTTTCCAACTTCAACCGAAACGAAAAGGGACCAAAATGTTCCTCGACCGATTGCCGGTATCCTGTCGCCACAGTCATCACACTCGCCATGATCTTGTCGCCGAACTGCCGGTGCCACAACTCTCGTGACCCGTCACATTCAATGATGACAGTGACGGGGACCTGTTCACCTGCGGGCGGAAATCCAAACAGCTTGGCCACAAAGCGGCCAACAAAAGTTTCGGCAGCAGTGATGTTGGCTTCGCCTTTAAGCACAATGCCGGGTTGAACTTGATGGATCACACGTGTGGTGTCCGCCAATTCTTGCCACGCTGCAGCTCCCAGCGCAGTCTCGAAAACTTCCGACCCTGTCTGATGTGTGGTGGATGTTGCGGTGTTAATGCAGAGCCGTGCAAAATGCGGTTCAAGTTCTTGAAGCGTCACCTGGCCCGCTGCAGCCCGTGCACCTTCCATGAGGGATTCGCGCCGCAGCACCAAAGCCAAAGCTGGCAATCCCGGCACATTTGGACCGACCCCCTGCTCCGCACGCAAACTCCATTGTGCTACAGCGGGCTTACCCCCTGCCTCCAGCCCTTTGACTTCAACCAGCATGCCACCCTTGTCAGTGCCGAACGGTTTCAAAACATTGGCACCCACAAGCAGCAGCGAAGTCAACATCGGCAAATTCTTCAATCGCAGACGCGCTAAGAGCCGCAAGCCGTGATGCATCACTCCCAATTCAAGTCCGGCCTTGAAGACTGCGGAAGCTTTTGGTTGATACCGCTGAACCAGCAAATCCTGGTCAGGTGTTTCACAGTGCACAAAACCGCGCCTCCCAATGCCAGGCAGGTTTTTATATTCCTGCTCTCCCCACCCGAACACAGTCTGCCATCCGCCATGTTGGAACACTTGCATTGGCGCACCAGCAAAAGATAAAATTGCCCGCACCACTGACTCGCCACGCGGCGCACGATTGCCCGGTGTGATGCCGACGAAAATGCTATGAATGCTTTGCCAACCCGCGGTGAGATGATCCAATACCGCGTGCGACAAAGCAGGCGTTGAACTCGCCCCACTGATCACAAAAACACCCGCTGCTTTCGCCGCCGCATCCAGCGAAGGCACCCGTGCCACAAAATCCCGCGCATCGGCTAGGTCGATGTAGTTTACACCTGTAGCGATACAAGCTTCGACAAGCAGCAGTCCGCTGTTTTGAAAAGGTCCGGCAGCATCGACCAACAGCCCACCACGATAGCTTTGTAAACTTGCGATATCCGGCCGCAGACGGTCCAGCAACAGAACCTCCGCATACGGAGCAATTTTAGATTTGAGCGCGTTGAGTGTTTCTATCCGCCGCCCCGACAAAACAAGCGATTGCACACCGCTGGCCACAAGCTGCTCCACCAAGCGTTGCCCGAAAACGCCAGTTGCACCAACAATGATAACGGGAGAATTCTTACCGGGAGTTGCCAATTGCATGACAAAACAATCGCACAGTCTCCGCCATTCCGAAAGACAATGCGTCCGCTGTGATGGCGTGACCGATTGACACTTCGACGAGGTTTGGCAAAGCAGCAACCATGTGCGGCAGGTTTTTGCGGGTCAGGTCATGGCCAGCGTTGAGCCCGAGGCCGCAGGCTTCGGCGGCTCTGCCGCATGCGATGACCTTCGCGAGTTCACGCTTTATGTCAGACGCTTCAAGCGCGCCGCCGTAGGGACCGGTGTAGATTTCAACACGGTCAGCACCCACTGCTTTTGCAAGGGGTGGGGCCATGGGGTCAGGGTCAACGAACAACGATACTCGCATGCTGCTCTTGTGCAAGCGGGCTATGACGGACATCAACATTGCGCCGTCCTTGCCAAAATCCCAACCGTGGTCGGAGGTGGGTTGCGAAGGATCATCCGGCACCAACGTTACCTGATCGGGCTTCTCGGCCGCACAAAGCGCCAGAAAGCGTTCATCCGGATAGCCCTCGATGTTGAACTCGGCCTGCGGGTAATCCAGCCGCAACATCTGCCGCAATACAGTCACATCTGTCCGCCGGATATGCCGCTCATCGGGTCGCGGATGAACTGTAATTCCATGCGCGCCCGCATCCAGCGCCACGCGTGAAAGCCCCTCAACCGAAGGCCAGGGCAAATCCCGGCGATTGCGCAGAAAGGCGATGGCATTGACGTTGACAGACAATTGACAGGGCATAACTTACTCCTGCTGGACTACTAGTCTAGAAAGCGGATTGGTGGATGATCCGGAATTGACAAAAACAAGCAGTCCAATTCCGGCTGCCAAAGCAGTTCGGTGTCGGCTTTAGATGCAGGATGCACTGTCATCCAAACTGTGAAAATTGGCACTGGTAGAAGCGCTTTGGTTTTGGCAGAGTGTGGGCGTGGATGAAAAAGCCACCGCGTCAAAAGCCAAGGGAGACACATATGGACCGTCGCAAATTTTTCAAGAAATCAGGTGTTGTGGCGGCGGGTGCCACGGTTGCACTGGCCGCGCCTGCCATTGCGCAATCGGCGCCAGAGATCAAATGGCGTTTGACCTCGAGTTTTCCCAAGGGCCTCGATACAATTTTTGGCGCAGCCAATACATTTGCAAAGTACGTGGCGGAGGGCACCGACAACAAATTCCAGATTCAGGTTTTTGCGGCAAATGAAATTGTGCCGGGCCTTGAAGCCGCCAATGCCGTTGGAGCTGGCACCGTAGAAATGTGTCATACCGCCAGCTATTATTATTGGGGCAAAGACCCCACCTTTGCCTTGGCCACTGCTGTGCCCTTCGGTCTCAACTCCCGCCAGCAAAATGCGTGGATGTACTATGGCGGTGGCCTTGACCTCATGAACGAGTTCTATGCCACCAAGAACCTGATCGGGTTCCCTTGTGGCAACACAGGCGCGCAAATGGGTGGCTGGTTCCGCAAGGAAATCAAGTCCCTCGCCGATCTTCAAGGTGTGAAAATGCGCATCGGCGGTTTTGGTGGAAAAGTGATTTCAAAAATCGGCGTCGTGCCACAGCAGATTGCCGGTGGCGAAATCTATCAGGCGCTGGAAAAAGGTACCATCGATGCGGCCGAATGGGTTGGTCCCTATGATGATGAAAAGCTCGGCTTTTATAAAGTCGCTCCACATTACTATTATCCCGGTTGGTGGGAAGGCGGGGCTATGCTGCACACCATGGTGAACACGGCAAAATGGGCGGAACTGCCACCCGCCTATCAATCCATCATCAAGACTGCATCACAAGCCGCGAATTCCGATATGCAGGCGAAGTATGATGCGGGCAATCCGGGTGCCCTTCGAAGGCTTGCGGCGGCGGGTGCCAAACTCGCGCCCTACCCAGCCGACGTGATGGATGCGGCGTTCAAAGCGGCAAATGAAACCTACGCAGAAATAAACGCCACCAATCCTGCTTTCAAGAAAATCTATGACTCGATGGTGGCCTTCCGGAAGGACGCTTATCTCTGGGCGCAGTTCTCGGAATATCAGTTTGATACATTCATGATGGGCAAGCAGCGCAAGGATGAGCTTTGATCTGAACGCTGCAGGTTGAACGGGGCCCCTCGCGGGGCCCTTTTCATTTAATCACCGGGGCCTGATTGAGATCCATCGCCGGTGCCAGCGGGTCAAGTCCCGGAGCGGACTCCGGCACGATAACCTTGAAATTGGGATCAAGTACCAGTTCCTTGTCAAGCGCGAAGGTAACAATTTCCGGGAAGAAAATCAAAATGGCCACCAGAATCAATTGCAGGAACACCCAAGGTATTGCCCCCTTGTAAATGTCGCCACTTCTGATCGATGGCGGCGCAATACCGCGCAAATAGAACAGAGCAAAACCAAAGGGCGGGTGCATGAAGCTGGTCTGGATATTGGCCCCCAACAACACGCCAAACCAGACAGGATTAATGCCAAGTGCATGGGCCGCCGGCATCAACAATGGCACAATGATGAAGGCGATCTCGAAGAAATCGAGAAAGAACGCGATGATGAAGACGAAAATGTTGACAAAGATCAGGAAGCCCAATTGCCCGCCAGGTAACGCTGTGAGGAAACCTTCAATCCATTCCTTGCCGCCCACTCCCTGAAACACCAGCGAGAACACCCGCGAGCCGATAAGGATCAAGACCACCATTGCGGTGATGCGCATGGTGGTTTGCATAGCCTGATATGTCAGCACCCAGGTCAGCTTGCCATTCATCCAGGCCAATACGAATGCGCCGACTACACCCATGGCCCCTGCCGCCGTGGCGGTAGCCAAGCCTGCGAAGATGGTGCCGAGCACAATAAAAATAAGAGCCAGTGACGGCACCATGCCCTTGATGCAGCGCTTGGCCAGGGCCCATCCATGCAGCGTCCGGGCTTCTAGAGGCAGGGCGGGCACGGACTTGGGACTGACGATTGATACGATGAAGACCCAAGCCATGAACAACAAGACCTGAACCAGACTGGGGCCCATGGCACCGAGATACATTTGCCCTACGTCCACGCTCATCTGGTCGGCCAGAATCACAAGAACCAGTGAAGGTGGAATGAGTTGCGTGATGGTGCCTGAGGCGGCGATCACGCCTGTGGCATGCGGCACGCTGTAGCCATAGCGCAGCATGATGGGCAACGAGATCAGCCCCATGGCGATGACGGAGGCTGCGACTGTACCAGTTATCGCTCCCAGCACCGCGCCCACCAGAATAACCGCATAGGACAAGCCGCCGCGCACGCCACCAAACAACTGGCCGAAACCTTCCAGCAAATCTTCGGCAAGGCCGGAACGTTCGAGAATAGCCCCCATCAAAGTGAAGAAAGGAATGGCCAGCAGCAGGTCATTGCGGAGAATGCCTTCGAGCTGGAAGATGGTGTTGCCGAGAAAATCCGGTTCGATCAAACCCAGTTCAATGCCGAGCAGACCAAAACTCAGGCCCACAGCGGCCAATGAGAAAGCAGCGTGATAGCCATACAGCATGAACAGGATCAGGCCCATGAACATGAGCGGGGCCATATTGTGGGCAATGAACTGCGTCATTGTACGGGCTTTTCATAGGCGTGTTCGCGGCGGTAGTCAGTCGTCAATGCAGCGACACATTTGATGATTTCAGAGAGGCCTTGCAACAACAGCAGCGCAAAGCCGAGGGGCAAGAACAGCTTGACGGGCCAACGCGGCAGGCCGCCCGCATTCTGAGCCAGTTCATCGCCGTTCCACGACTCGAGAAACCAAGGCCAAGAGAAATACAACATGACGAGGCAGAAGGGCATGAGGAACAGCAGACCGCCGCTCAGGTCAATCCAGATGCGCGTACGGTCCCCTACCCAGGTGTAGAAGAGATCAACGCGCACATGCTCATTCAGCTTCAAGGTCCAAGCCGCGCCCAACATGACCATGCCAGCGAACATCACGAGTTGCAGGTCCCGCAGCGTGTTTGAATTGTCCCGGTAAAGCGCAAAAAGTGAATTGAAGACCGCTCCTGATGGTCCCATTTTGTCGCCGATCACTAAAAGCGATCTCAGGGCATAACTGAGGAAAGCATCCAGCGCACACACCAAAGCCGCCAGCAACACAAACCAATTGGCGACAATGCCGGCATAGCGGTTCAGCGAATCTATCCGGCGGCTGAAAGACAAAAACCCGACAATCACAACGTTCCCCCAATCGTTTTTTTGGGGAGTATTCACTGAGATTGCAGGTGGTGTCAAAGTGTTCGTTTGGCGGTCAGGTTCAGGCTTCGCCTATCCCTTCATTGCCTCCGGCCCGCGCGCAATCGCAGCCACACCCGTCCGCGCTACTTCGACGAGGCCCAGTGGCACCATCAGCGAAATGAACTGGTCGACCTTGTCCGGCTTGCCGGTAAGCTCGAACACGAAACTGTCGGTTGACGCATCCACCACCCGCGCCCGAAACGCATCGGCCAGTCGCAACGCTTCCACTCGCTTGTCGCCTTTGCCCGCCACCTTCACCATGGCGAGTTCGCGGGCGAGGTAGTTGCCTTGCACAGTGAGGTCGGCCACGGAATGCACGAGCACCATGCGATCGAGTTGGGTTTTGATCTGCGCGATGACCTTGTCGGTGCCCGTGGTCACAATGGTGAAACGGGAAATATGTTTTTCATGTTCGGTTTCAGACACCGTGAGCGAGTCAATGTTGTAGCCGCGCCCAGCAAACAGGCCGATGATGCGGGCCAGAACACCCGGCTGATTTTCAGCCACTACACCCAGAACGTGGGTTTCAACAACCGGTTTTGACGGATCGAGAAAATAGGCCGAGCCGGTTGGGCTTTGATGTTTTGTCATGGTCATGTCCTTACACCAGCGCTTTGCCTTTGGCGTCGATAGCCGTTCCAACTTGCTCGTCTGAGATATCCGCACCCAGCAGCATTTCATTGTGTGCCTTGCCAGAGGGTATCATCGGGAAGCAGTTGGCGAGCTGCGCCACGCGACAATCGAAAATCACGAAGCCCGGTGTTTCGATCATTTTCTGGATCGCGCTGTCCAATTCCGCTGGCTTGTCACAGCGCATACCTGTGCCGCCATAGGCTTCTGCCAGTTTCACAAAATCCGGTAGCGAGTCCATGTAGCTTTCCGACAAACGATTGCCGTGCAGCAATTGCTGCCACTGCCGGACCATGCCCATATATTGATTGTTCATGATGAAAATTTTCACGGGCAAGCGATGTTGAAGCGCCGTAGACATTTCCTGCATGTTCATCAGGACGGAAGCATCGCCAGCGATGCAAATGCACAATGACTTCGGGTGCGCCGCCTGCACGCCCATGATGGCGGGAAGGCCATAGCCCATCGTGCCCAAGCCACCCGATGTCATCCAGCGGTTTGGCTGTTCAAACTTGTAAAACTGCGCCGCCCACATTTGGTGCTGGCCCACTTCGGTTGAGATATAAGTGTCCTTGTCCTTGGTCAGTTCATACAGGCGTTCAACAGCATATTGCGGCATGATCACGTCCTTGTTTGGACGATACTTCAGACAGTCAATCGACTTCCAATCGACAAGCTGCTTTTTCCATGCGACCAATGCCTTCTTGTCGAGTTCAATCGAGCGGGACTTCCAAAGTGAAATCATCTGCTCCAAAGCATGGGCCACATCGCCGATGACCGGAATATCAACCTTCACGGTTTTGTTGATGGATGACGGATCAATATCGATGTGGATCTTTTTCGACTCCGGCGAAAACGCATCAAGACGCCCGGTGATGCGGTCATCAAAACGCGCACCGACATTGATCATCACATCGCAATCATGCATGGCCATATTGGCTTCGTAGGTGCCGTGCATGCCGAGCATGCCCAGCCATTCCTTGCCGGACGCCGGATATGCACCAAGTCCCATCAAAGTTGATGTGATGGGAATACCCGTCATCGCCACAAATTCGCGCAGCAGCTTTGAGGCCGTAGGACCGGAATTGATGACGCCGCCACCTGTATACAACAGCGGACGCTTGGCCGTGGCAATCAAATCAATGGCAGCGCGGATAGATGACAGATCCGGCTTCACCTTTGGCTGATAGGACTTCACCATAACGCCCTGCGGACCGACATATTTGCCCTTGGCAAACTGCACGTCCTTCGGAATATCAACCACCACCGGACCGGGGCGACCCGTGCGCGCTACGTAAAAAGCCTCGTGGATAATGCGCGCCAGGTCATTCACGTCCTTCACCAGCCAGTTGTGCTTGGTGCAGGGCCGCGTAATGCCCACCGTGTCACATTCCTGAAATGCATCCATGCCGATCAAGTGGGTGGGCACCTGCCCCGTCAGCACCACCATGGGGATTGAGTCCATCAGCGCATCAGTCAAACCCGTCACGCAGTTCGTGGCACCCGGGCCTGAGGTGGCGAGAGCCACGCCGACTTTGCCCGTCGACCGGGCATAGCCTTCGGCCATGTGGGTAGCGCCCTGTTCGTGCCGCACCAGAATGTGCTTCACTTTTTCCTGCTGGAAAAACTCGTCATAAATCGGCAGCACCGCCCCGCCGGGATAGCCAAACACATGGGCAACACCCTGGTCGGCAAGAGCCTTCAAAACAATTTCCGCACCTGACATCAATTCTTGGGCCATATTATCCTCGACAATTTCCGTCTTCTCAATAGCTGAATTTTTCCAATAAAAAAGGCCCCCGTTGGGAGCCTCCTGTTTACCGCGCAGAACCGTATCCGGCAGAGTTAACCCTGCCCGGTTCCACGCGATCCTACGAGTACGATGTTTTTTGTCATATTCGTGTTTGTAAGTGCGGCGGACGGAAAGGTCAAGGGGGTGATGAAACATCCACTGACTCGCTTTCACCGATGGCTTTTTGCATTTATCAAGGTTTCACTGTCCCTCATCTGTTTGAATGAAGCGTACACTGAGGTGTCGTGATAGTATTTTTGATCTCTGATGATCTCCGCAATCAGCATAACAACAGTTATTCAGAATTCACTGAGGTTTAATCATGCCAACTGCAAACAAGAACACATTGCAAGCTGCCGATCAGATTACCCGGGATGAGATATACTGGAACGAAGGCCCATTTGACAATGACATGGGTGACGCACGGTCAGTTAGCTTTGCGTTCAGGGCTTCAACGCCTGATGACTTCGAATACAGTGACCCTGCCAACAAGCACAACGAGAAGAATACATTTTTTGCGATTTCGGCAGACCAGCGCGCGCTGATCCTGGAGGCCTTGGGGCTGTGGTCGGATGCGGCGCGAATATCGTTCAATCCGTCCGCTCCGGGAGGTTTCACAAACAGCGGGTCCATGCTGTTTGGAAACTATAGTTCCGGTGTAGATGCGAATGGCAACGCACTGGATGGAGCCGGCGCATTCGCGGTTCCTCCTGGAGGCTCACTTGATCCGGGGCGCGATGACGACGAACGCAACGGCGACGTATGGCTTAACGCAAGTGGTGGGACGGTGACCAACCCCACACTCAACAGCTACACCTTTGAAACCATCATCCATGAAATCGGCCACGCCATCGGTCTGCAGCATCCCGGAAACTATAATGCAGCACCAGGCGTTACGCTGACTTACAATGCCAACGCGGAATATATCCAAGACACGACGCAATACTCCATCATGTCCTATTTCAGTGGCGGCAATGCTGGAGGCTACAATGGTCCGAACGCCGACAGCCCCTTGCTGCACGATATTGCTGCGGTACAGCGGCTTTACGGAATCAACTGGGCGACGCGCAACACCGACACGGTGTATGGCTACAACTCCACCGGAGGACGGGCCGTCTACAATTTTTACGACAATACATCGGTACATCTTGCCATCTGGGACGGTGGGGGAACCGACACTCTGGACTTAAGCGGTGCCAAGCGGAACCTGCGCATTGACCTGCATCAGGAAGCTTTTTCCGATATCGATCTCCAGCAGTCAGCAGGTGCCAGTACAGTTTTCAACAACCTCGCAATCGCCCGCCTTGTGGATTTTGAGAACGCCAGGGGAGGAAGTGGCGATGATTCCATTACAGGCAACGCGCTGGCAAATGACCTGCGCGGTAATAATGGCAATGATACGCTCTATGGTGAAAATGGCCGCGACTGGCTAATGGGCGGGGTCGGCAACGATCTAATATATGGTGGCAATGACGGCGATACCATTTTCGGTGAAAGCGGCGAGAACACGCTTTTTGGTGAAGCTGGTGAAGATGATATCCGGGGCGGCGCAAATGATGATTACATTGATGGCGGCACCGGCAATGATCAAGTCACGGGATCCGATGGAAATGACACCTTATGGGGCAATGAGGGCAATGATGGTTTGTCTGGCAATGCCGGACAAGACTATTTGAACGGCGAAGCGGGCGATGACGTGCTCGATGGTCAAGAAGGAAATGACCGTCTGTTGGGTGGCACAGGTATCAATACGATTTACGGTGGGAGTGGTGACGACCGCTTTGAAAGCGAAGCGGGTGGCATCAGCACCGTGGATGGCGGAGCCGACAATGACTGGTATGTGTTGGGTGATGGTGGTGATACCATCACTGACGATTCAGGTTACGATACGCTTCAGTTCAATACTGCCGTGAATGCCAATTGGCAGGCCGGCGTCTATCTCGGCGAACTCTCCAATGACTTCTGGGACCCTCGCCTGTTTGAGCAATATCTCGGCTCGGCTGCAGCAGACACCATTGTCATGCGCAATGACTTCGCCACCAACTTTGTACTTCGCGGCGGCGCTGGGTCTGATACGCTAACCACAGCGCGCGGCTCAACAGACTTGCTGCAGGGAGGTCTGGGCAATGATACGCTGAATGGCGGCGTCGGCTCGGCAGACATTGCAGATTTCAGCGACCACTTCGGAGATTTTTTCAATGGCTGGTCAATCGACCTAATTGGTGGCCAGGCCGTTACACGTACTCTTGTTGGCAGTTTTGGTTTTTCTACTGAAACAGATACGCTCGTGGCAATCGAAGGTGTAATCGGTTCGGCGGGCGGAGATACAATTCAAGCGCGGGAAGGTGTCATTTACAGTGATCTTGCGGTACCGTTGTCGCCCGCTGTCCCCCTGATTGATGGGGGAACAGGGCGCGATACTTTGAAATTGTCGCCAATAATCATTTCAGCTTTTTCAAATAATTTCGGAATTACCGCCGATGATGTGGTGACGTTCAGTGCTGCGGGCACTGGTCTGGTTACAACGGCAACTTCTATCAGGATTAATGACTTTTTAAGCCAATCTGCTACGGGATTCCTCGACTTCAAGAGTATTGAAACACTCGAGACTGGCGACGGCAACGATGTCATCAAAGCCTGGGACGGGGTGATTGCCGCGAGTGCTGTGGCAGTCGTACCACCCATGCTGGATGGCGGAAATGGCAATGACAGCCTGATCCTGAATGATACGATTTCAAATATTCTCGCTGTAGGTGGCCGCGCCATTGCCAATGACGTTGTTACATTTACTGCACAAGGTGCTGGAACTGTAACTACTGCGACAGCAATCCGATCCGGTATTCTGATTCAGCAAGCTGTTGGCACGCTGGGTTTCTCGGGCATGGAAACAGTCGAGACTGGTCAAGGCAATGACAGGGTGGAAGGATCGGCTGGCGTTGAGACAGCCAGGCTGGGTGCCGGAGATGACACGGCAAATCTTGGATCCGGCGTTGACTTCGCTTACGGCAACAGCGGCAATGACGTGCTGGCAGGCGGTGCCGGCGGGGACTTGATTGATGGTGGTGAAGACAATGACACCGCCGACTATCGCAGTTCTGCCTCGGGCCAGGTCAACGTCAATCTACTTGCAGATACGGCATCAGGTGGCCACGCTGCTGGCGACACGCTGGACGGTATTGAAAACCTTTGGGGCTCGCTCACTTTGCGTGACATTCTCATAGGTGACACTGGCAACAATGTGTTGAAAGGGTTTGGCGGAAACGACTCGCTGATCGGCAATGACGGCGACGACTTCATCGAAGGTGGTGCAGGCGGCGACACTATCAACGGTGGCGCTGGCTCCGGTGATACGGCGAGCTACCGCGATTCGAACTTTGGCCAGGTCAACATCAATCTTTTGAGCAACATCTACTCAGGCGGCGACGCGCAAGGTGACCTGTTGTTCTTCATTGAAAACCTCGAAGGTTCTGTAACCCGCCGCGATATCCTGATTGGGAACGTTGTTGCAAACCGCATCTTCGGGAATGGTGGCGTTGACAGTATCCAGGGTGGCGACGGCAATGACGTCATCAACGGCGGCACTGGCGGCGATAGTCTTAATGCAGGTGCAGGTCTAGATACGGTCAGCTACGAGACATCCAGCGCAGGGGTTAACGTTGACTTGAACGTTGCGCTGCAAACCAGCGCTGGCGACGCCAGTGGCGACAGCCTGTTTTTCTTTGAAAACGTAACGGGGTCCGATTTTACTGATGTCATGCGCGGCAATTATCTGTCCAATACGCTGAAAGGCGGACTTGGCAGTGATTTGCTGAATGGCTCGACGGGATCTGACTATCTGACTGGCGGGGCCGATGCTGATACGTTCCGTTTCTCCGATATGGGATTCGGGTCTGACTCCATTATGGATTGGCAAGACGGCCTCGATAAAATCAGCATCGCGCTTCCCCTCGAAGCTTCTTTCGCCGGATTGACGTTTACCAGCAATGGCACCACCAGCGTCATTGTCAGGGGTTTCAACGGCACTGGAAGTGCCATCATTGTAAAAGCTGATGCAGCTTTCACGCTTGATGCGGGTGACTTCCTGTTTCTGTAACATTCGACGGCCTGCCCTAGCCATGTTGCATGGGCGGGCCTTCATGCTTTCACCTTCATGGCGGTGTTAACACAGCATTACCGTTGCCCGAACAGCGGCATGGACGATTCAACTTTGAGTTCCTCCATTACGGATCGGTAAGGTTCAACTCTGCTGGGGAGATATTGCATATGGCGACTGCTGCGAAGGCCAAACTCAAGTCCAAGACTGATTTGTCGGAGTTTTGACGGATGCCGTCAAGGCACGGCAGTCAACTCCCATGGCCACTGTGGCGGAGCAGCAGAGTGATCCGCGCTAAGCTGAAATTGCGGCAAACCCATTTTATACCGTGATGTTTGCCGAGGCTTCAACGCCGGAAGCCAAGCGTGCCCAAGTGACAGCTCTCCTCACCTACGAAGGCACCAAGGAAGAAAACCGCGAACCCATGAAGGCGTTTGAATTATTCAAGGAATATCTGCAAAGTCAGCGCGAGGAAATGGCGCAGGAGATCATCAGGTTAACGGACACCGGAACCTTTGCCGAGTTGAAATCGGTCTATGATGACCTCAATACGTCCCTCATCGACTTCGACAATCGTATGCAGCCGCTAACGGACATCATTGACGCGGTTTATACATTGCGCACCAACGGGTTGACGCTTGAAGCGTTCCAGGAAATTCTAAGGGACCGCCGCAGAGAAGAAGAACTGCTACGTCTGAAAGCAGAAAAGCAGAAAGAGTTTTCGAACCTCAGGCAGCAGGTTACCGAAACGCAAGCGAGCATTGCGGCCTTGCGCGAAGAGCGCAGTCTGTTCGGGCTGGGACCAGTGACGCAAAGTGCGCGCGAGGCCATTGCGCGAAAAAATCTCGAACTTGCCGATGTTGATGTGAGCCTTACAACGCTTGGAAGTGAAATCGGCGAATTGGACAAGCAGACACCAGGTGACAGCGAGTTGGGCGAATTTGTCGAGCAGAAACGCAAATTGCGTGAACTTCTCGACATTAGTGCCGATGAACACAAGCAGCGCCAGAAGGACCTCGTGGATTCAGCTGTCAACTTCGTCAACACGGCCAAGACCCGGGTTGGCGCTGTGCGCACGCATCTTGGCCAGATGAATGATCAGGTTGAAAACCTGTTTGATGCAAACAATATGATGGGCAGCGTCTACGCCATTCTGAATGAGGGCATCAAGGCGGCGACGGACAATAACCAGAAGGTGCGCGATGTGTTGCAGCCGCCAACGGCTGGCACCGAAGATATGATTTCGCAGATGTCTCGCGAGCAGAAGAAAATGTCCGTGGAACAGCACATCACCATGCTGGATGCATCGGCAGCTGATACCATGGCGACCTATGCAGATTTAACGTCCGGTGCGATCCGCATCAAGACGATGAAGAACGCTGTTGATCAACAGGCGATACGCGCGCGCTCCATGCACAACCAAGGTTTTTCCGGCGTGGCGGATAGGTTGAGCGTTGTGTTGCAGGCGGTGTCGTCGGCAGCCCTCGGGGAGGCTTCGGCAATGGCCAAGGACACGCTGCAACAAATGGCAGAAAACACCAACAAGGTGGCGCAGAAAGAAAGCATCCGCATTGCCATGGGCGTGCAGGAGCAGAACAGCGATCTGGCCAAAGCCATTGATGATCTGGGGGCCTATGGCGAAGTTGTACGCACGGCCACAAGCATTACCCGCGAAGGCCTAAGCGACATGGGGGTGAAGCTGGACGAGTTGAAGAAGCTTGCCGAGGACGTACAGGGCGACGTGAAGGATTCCGTGGCGGTCAATGCCGATACGGCGCGCACCGGTGGTCCCAAGGCAAAGGTTGCGGCGGCAGCTTCAAAGGCACCGCCCTCCCCGTTCAATATCGGCAAGAAATAAACGATGAACTATCTGACACGGGGCGAAGATTACCTCGCGCGTACGCCGAATTTCAAGCTGGTGGGACGCGACGAAGAGTTGAAGGCACTTTGCGCAATCCTCGTGCGCAGGATGGCAAATTCCATTCTTCTGGTTGGCCCCGGTGGGGTTGGTTGCACGGCACTGTGCAAAGGCCTGCAAGCCAGCAAACTTGATCCTGATGCGCCTTTCGATATCGTCAGCAAGCGTATATTCTGGCTCGATACAGATAGCCTGTTTTCATCGGGTGACAGTGCAAGCATCAACACGGCCTTCCAGAAACTGATGCATGTGCTCTATCAAACACCGGATTCCATTCTGGTAATTCAGGACACGCGCGACTTTATCGAAGCCGCCCGCAACACAGGCACCATGCATTTCATCAACGCGCTGTGCCTCGCCATCAAGAGCAACAAGACGCAGGCCATTCTTGAATCGCGCGATGAAGATCTCGACGCCATTCTCAAAGGCCATTCCGACATGCACGAGCTGTTCACGCTCATCGATCTGGAAGAACCCACGGGACAGGCGCTGTACGACATTGTTGCCGATGCAGCGCAAGACTTGCAGGACTATCATCAGATCAAAATCAATGATGATGCGGTGCGTGCCGCCATTCAACTCACCACAAAATATCGGGCCCAGGACGGTGGCAAGGGACGAGCGCAGCCGGAGCGCAGTGTGTCTCTGATCGACCGTGCGCTTTCGACCTATCGTCTTCAAGCGCATCGTCGGCCGCCGCGATTGATCGAGGCGGAACAAGAGAGAAGCCGCGCCAGGACGGCAAAGGAAAAAGCTGCGGCGGATAATAGAATTACAGAACTCACCAGCGGTTGGGCAAACTATCAGGAAGAAGTGCGCGCACTGCATCGCCGCCAACGCGAAGGCGAGATTGCCGTCGTCGAGCTAGAAACGGAGTTGGAAGCGCAACTCGAGGCCGAAAAACTTTCACGTGACAGCGGTGAGACTGGCGAAGAAAAGCTGACCGGCCGCATTGCGCGCTTTGCCAAGATGGCGACAGGTGCGGGCATGGAGTCTGATGCCGTCCGGACTTTGCGATTGCAAATCAACAAGTTTCAGGCCGAAATCAAAATCAACCGTGACGGTTTCAATGATCTCACGAAAAGCTTCAATGACTCATTGGAACTCACGCGTGAGGTTGTGCTGAAAGAATTCAGCTTGATTTCCGGTATTTCCGTCAACAAGCTGAATGAAAATGAGCGCGAGAAACTGCGCAATCTCGAAGGCGATCTGAAGAAGCGGATATTCGGGCAGGATCATGCGATTCAGCTTTTGGCCAATGCAGTTAAAACCGCACGGGTTGGTCGTCGCAATCAGGACAAACCGCAGGCAGCCTTTATGTTCATGGGGCCATCCGGTGTTGGCAAAACTGAAATCGCCAAGGCACTGGCGCAAAGCCTGCTGGATGATGAGAAGGCGCTGACGCGTTTTGACATGTCGGAGTACATGGAAAAACACGCGGTTTCACGCCTTATCGGCGCGCCTCCGGGTTACGAAGGATTTGAGGTCGGCGGCATATTGACCAATGCGATGCGCAAAAATCCGTTGCGGGTTTTATTATTCGATGAAATCGAAAAAGCTCATCCTGACGTGTTCAATGTGTTCCTGCAAATTCTGTCGGACGGACGGTTGACCGACAACGTTGGGCGCACAGTGTCTTTCTCGGAAGCTATCATCATCATGACCACGAATATTGGTCAGGCGCATTTTTTAAACCCATCTCTTACGGTGGCAGAAGCCAACGCGGCGGCGCTGGAAAAGGTTGGCAAAACCTATCGTTCGGAATTTCTCAACCGCTTTGCGGGCCGCCAAAACAGTGTTTGCTTCAACAAGCTCGACCTCCCCTCTATCGAACGCATTGTGAGGCGCGAGTTTGACAGCATGGACAAAACCTATGCCGGAGACGGCATCAATCTGACGGTGACAGAGGCGGATTTGAAAGCTTTCTGCAAAGGCCACTAGGATCCCGCCATCGGCGCACGCGGGCTTCCCGGCTTCATTCAAGCCAATATCGAGCCCATCGTCGTCAATATGATTTTGGAGAGCGACAAACGTGGCAACGTGAATTTGAGTTACAACGCCAAAAAAGCAGTGTTTGAACTGAAGTCATCATGAGCGACCTGAAAGACGATGTCGAACGCCTCAAAAAGAAAATTGAGGAGCAGACCTTCCAGAACAGCAAGGCCGATGCCCGTTCGTGAACGGGGCGCACCCAGCATGACCTGACGGCCATTCACAAATTCTGGTACCAGTTTCTGCAGGCCTGCCACTGGATCTACGTGCGGGTGTTTCGTCCCTTCACGCGGTTGCTGTACAAGCCCCTGCCCTATCTTTGGAACGCCTATCGCTTTTTGTGGGACAAGGCGGTTTATCACGAAGACAAATTCCAGAACCGACAGTTCTCCAAGACACGCGCGGGTGTGTTCCTGCTGGTGTCAGCCGTCACGGCCTGGTACGTGGCCATCCCTGCCCTGCTGATGGTCGTGGATACGGGGATTTATTTTGCCACTGTCAAACACAATGAAGAGGTTTACCTCACCAATTCGCAAGAAATTCTGCCCGGCGAGAATGAACATTCGGTGCAGGGCTGTCATGCTCTTCCGTGTACGGATGAAAACAGTATTTACTATCGCATTCGTGCCAGCAACTTCAACGAGGCCTGGTCAATTTTGCACGGCCATGGCTTGTTCTTTCCGGACTATGTGGCAGCTGCCGTTCCCGTGTCTATCAGTCGGTGCCACATCACCTCCTACGGCTTTCGCATGAAGCTGATCATGCGCGGTTTTGACATGTATCCCGATTTGTTGAGGACGGAATGTGCGCCGCTGCAGGACATTGCGCCGGCCAAACCGCAATAATGCACCGCTGTTTTTTCAAGATTTAAATTTCGCTTTCGGCAATCTAAAGAGAGCGAACAGCGTCAAGCCGCTTTCGCTTTGTCGTCTGTCGATATTGGCAAGTTAATGATGAAGGTGGCTCCATGGCCCGGGTCTGATATGATGTCGAGGGAGCCTCCATGCTGTGTTGCAATTTGCTCAATCGCCGGAATGCCGAGGCCTGTACCAAAATTCTTTGTGGTGAACAGCGGCTCGCGCACTTTCGACATCACGTCTGCTGCGATACCTGGACCATTGTCGGTTACCGCAATTTGCACCCATCCGCCCTTGCGTTCAGTGAAGACGGTGATTTTCGGTTCCTTGGCCTCAAAGCCTTTGGTGCTCATCATGGCCTCGGCAGCATTTGACATGAGATTGATAATCGCTCGCTGCAGCCGTGCACTGTCAAAAGGGATAAGAAGTCCGTTCAGTCCCAATTCACACCGAATGGAAATTGCGGACGCAATCTTCGTGCTTTGCTCACGCAATAGCTGTTCCAACCATCCGTCCAAGTCAGAGGGTTTGGCTTCAATCATTTTTGTGCGCGAGAAGTCAAGTAGCTGTGTGATGATGTTGTCGCAACGGGTGACACCGTTTTCTATGCGTTCAATCTGCTGCTCAAGGCCGAGCCCCTTGCCGTCCGTCTTGCGCTTCAACAGGAAAGCGCTGGTGCGCATTGAACCGAGGGGATTGCGCAATTCATGGGCCACTGTTGCGGTGAGCTGACCGAGCTGCTCCATGCGGCCCTTCTTGATCAGTTCATCCTGTGCGTCTTTCAATTTCATGATGTTGTCAGCCAAGTTCAAATTGAGTTTTGTCACATCATCGTTGATGCGCGCCACTTCAGCACCATACCTTTCGGCTTCGATATGGGACTTCTCGAGCTCCAGATACTTGCGTTTCAGTACTTTTCCGACTGTCAGCGCGTAAAGGCATGCCAGCCCGATCATCACAAGAATGGCCGCGCCCACAACATATTGCCAGAAAGTTGACGTCTCAAACACCGCTTTGCTGTTTTCGACCATCTCGTTCATTTGACGGTCAAGGTCAGCGGTTGAAGAAATGGTGTTTTCCACCGCTTTGCGAAACGCCGCATCGCTGAGGGCCATATGCTGCGCGGCCTCGTATTCATCACCGTTCATAAAGCTGCTAATGGTGCGCGATGTTTCTACCAGCATTGCAGTTGCGGCGGCTTGATTGCCGGCATGCAACTCAACAAAGTGGGACACAATCTTCGGGTCCAGCTGATTCAAGTGAGCCGCTAATTTGCTTTTGGTGGCGGTTGCCGTGTCGCTTTGCGGGCCAGACCACATGTTTTTCATGCGTCCGTCCAAGGCATTCCTGGAGAAAATATAACCAAACTGTTTCTGTTTTTGCGTCAATGTCTTTGATGCAGCTTTCACATCCTTGCTGAGAAATATCCCATTGCTTATGGCATTGAGTTCCAGAAGATAGCTCTGCGATTCACGCAGTGTTTCACGCAATACACTCGCCTGTGAGACAACGGCCACTGTGCGCTCGTGCTCGGCTTTGCCCCATTCAGAAAGCCAAAGCCCCGAAACAATTGCCATCAGGTCAAACGCTGCCAGTGCGAAATACACAAGGTGGATCTTTGACCAGTTGAAGGTGGTTCTGGCAGGCAATGAAACTGCTCTGGACATATGGAAAAATCCCGGTTGCGCCTTGAACCGGCTCCCCAGCCAGTGAAGGGCATTCATGCTGGGGACGTGGTTAATGTTGGGTAAACCCGTGTTGCGGGTGTTGGCATACTCCCCTTTGCTGGTGACGCGTTAAATCGTGTCTGGTCCGACAACGCTCACCCGCTTCGTATTAGCGACTTGTTAGGCGGACCCAGTTTATGATTAATGCGCGGCACGCTTTGCGTGTCTTTCGTTTTTGCTTGGGACCACTGGTGAAAATCCTGCCATGATCAAAAGACTGAATATTCTTGTTGTTGACGATGATGTGGACAACGCCTGTTCACTGGGTGAACTGTTTGAGCTTGAAGGGCATTCGGCGCACGTGGTGCACGATGGACAGGCTGCAATTGATGCTTATCTTGGCACCGATTTCGATCTTGCCTTCATGGACGTCATGATGCCGGGAAAAAATGGCGTTGAAAGCTTCATTGAAATCCGCCGCATGAAGCCAGATGCCAAGGTTTTCATGATGACTGGTTACAGTGTTGAAGAACTTTTGCGGCAGGCCACCCGCGAGGGTGCTCTTGGTGTGATCGAAAAGCCAATGGAAGCTGAAGACGTTCTGCGCATGACTGAGCGCGTCGGGGCTGGCGGACTTCTTGTCACATCACCACTCGTGTTTAATTCGACCCTGGGCGACACCATATATGAAACATTGTCTCGCAATGGCCGATCCTGCCGATTGATAAAGAATGCAACCGACATCATAGGGAATGACTTGCCTGAGTCTGTCATGGTAATCGATACCAAGAATTCACTTATTGACTCAGTGTCTTACTACGCGGCTTTCTGCAAACTTCTGCATGCGCCAACAACTATCATTATTCCGCCGATAAAGCGCGCAGCCGCAATGCTTGGCGTTGGCAAATGGGATGTGGGTTCGACCGGAATCCTAAACAAACCGTTTGACCCGTCTGACCTCATCAACCGTTTGCCGCAACTGGCAGCATGAATTGGAGAATCTCGCAATGACGCGTCAACTTAACATTCTGGTTGTTGATGATGATACTGAAAATGCCGACTCGCTTGCCGAACTTTTCCAGATGGAAAACCATCGAGTCGTGCTGGCATATGACGGGCAGCAGGCGATTGAAGCCTTCAATTCCAATAGTGTGGATATCGGTTTTTTCGATGTGATGATGCCGAACAAAAACGGGGTTGACTCATTCATGGAAATCAAAGCCAAGTTTCCGGATGCGCGTGTGTATTTCATGACGGGATACAGCGCTGAAGACCTGATCGACAAAGGCTTGACGGGCGGTGCGCTTGGTGTGTTTTCCAAACCTGTTGACCTCATGCGCATGCTTAAAGCGGTTGAGAATGAAGCAGCTTGAGTCTGGTGTGTGCGACAATCTTCCTACTGTGGCGCTTATAGCAGCGGCAATTCGGCAAGTCTTATCGCAAGTTTGAGCGCGAATGCAGGCGCAAGTATTTCTGTCGCTTCGATCAATCGGCGCTCCTGGTAGCCCTCGTCTGTCGGCTTCATGAAGACGTGGGTTTGCAGTGTTTCGGCATTGATGGTCCAGAGTTCTTGCAGTCCATGCGAGGCGTAAAGTTTCGCCTTGCGGCCCGTGTCATAGCGCAGACTGGTATCGGCGACTTCTACGGCGAGCAATGTATTGGACGGCTTCAAGTCTGCCAGTCTGGTTGTGCTGGCGAAGAAAACGAAATCGGGTTCAAGGAAACTCGCGGTATTGAGGCGGAATGTGGTTTCTTGCATAATCTCGATGCCGATCGGCATGCGCGGGTACCACCATCTCAACACCGATCCTTTGACCACCTCGTGCCGAATTCCTTTTGGCGACATCGGCACGACCTCTCCGTCAATTAGTTCAAAGCGTTCGTCCTCGTCCAGGATCCCTGCGGCGACCATGGCTTCGATCTCGGCTACGGTCCAGCGACGGCGATCCATGCCTTCAGCAGCGCGCGTCACATAAGATAATCCGGGTGGGCGGAGTTGTATGTTCATGGCCTGACCATAGCATGGATCAATCTGGCGTTAAAGCTGTCCAGCCCTGCATTTGCCCGCGCCACCACGTGAGTTGGCGTTTGATGTAGTTGCGAGTGTTGGTTTTAGCTGACGTGATAGCGTCCGGCAGGCTGGTTTCGCCCCCCAGGCAAGATAAAAGTTCCGGAACGCCAATGGCTTTCATCATGGGTTGGGTGGGGACCAAAGCTGGTAGGGCCTCGACCTCGGCGAGAGCGCCCTGCTCCAACATCTGGTCGAAGCGTTGTTCTGCGCGGGCATAAAGCGCTTCGCGTGGTACATCCACGAACAGGCGTTCCACGTTGATATCATTTAGAAAAGAGTTTGAAACTGCGTCGGCTTGCCATTCGCCCAAAGTCTTGCCGGTAGCGTCTACCACTTCAAGAGCGCGGATCAGGCGTTGCTTGTCAGCGGGGTTGAGTTTGGTAGCGGACATGGGGTCACGCTTGTGCAATTCGGCGTGGAGGTCACCGTCGAAGCCACGCCACTTGTCACGAACGTCAAGTGGGATGGCGGGGATTTCGGCCAAGCCGCCCTGCAAAGCCATGAAGTAAAGCCCGGTGCCGCCTACGACGATGGGCAGTTTGCCAATGGCCCAGCAGGCCTGCATTTCAAGTTTGGCATCGGCCAGCCAGCGTCCTACGGAATAGTCTTCGGCACCGCTCACATGGCCATAGAGGCGGTGCGGGGCCTGGGCTTCTTCTCCGGCTGAAGGGCGGGCTGAGAGAATGCGCAGTTCCCGATAGACTTGCATGGAGTCAGCATTGATGATGACGCCATCCCGGTCGCGCGCCAGCTTCAGGGCCAGAGCAGACTTGCCGCTGGCGGTGGGGCCTGCAATAAGCACGGCGGGTTTTTGGATTGATTTGGGCATCATGGATTCCGTTCTCGTTCTTATGGCAGCTCCGGGGTCTGGCGCAATCACGGATGATGTGATTTCGGCACTTCGCGATCATGGTGGCGATGCGCCACACTGGCTGGCGGCGGGTGACGCTTGTGAGGTCAATGCATTTGAACGATGGCCGGAATTCAACTTGGAACTGCGCGACAGCCCCATAGACGCCGCCATCGTGTCCATTCACAACCGCCGCAAGCGCCTGCTGCTGGCGGATATGGACTCCACCATGATTCATCAGGAGTGCATTGATGAACTTGGGGTGGTGGCGGGTGTTGGTGACAAGGTCAAAGGTATCACCGCGCGGGCCATGCGGGG
>JANPCL010000024.1:0-9609 GCA_031430915.1 Hyphomicrobiales bacterium | reverse complement strand
CAAACAACACATTACCGCACCCGCAAAACTCTCCATGGGCAAGAAGCGCCACGTATTGGTGACAGCAAGCTGACTCAGGCCCTCACTGCTGCGCCGCACCCCTTTTTCCACAACTGTCACCCTGGAATTCTGACAATTTCCGCAGTACCCCCGGCAACAGCGCAGACAGCGGATTGACTTGCGTCTTCGGTTTGGAAATCGTGCCACCCATCGCAAAGGTCACGGCGAAAATCCCCTCACCTTTGCCACCGGTCAACAACAATCCAAGCAACGGAATATCATCCAGCACTCCATTGATGCCCTGCAACGGCACCATTGTGCCCGTGATATCAATGGCGCCATCAGATTTACGGATGACCCCCTTTGCCACGCCCCCCATATCCGAACCGTCCAGTTCGACCTTGCACAGCCGCACAAACTTGGCATCCGTCAAAAATGGCATACGCAATTTCCTGAAAAACACCCCATCAACCCGTGGTCCGGATTTTTTCGGCCTCCCACGACTATCAAGCTCCGCCAAAGCCGCTTCGTTGCGCACCGAAAATTTCCGCAACAACAATTCCCCGTTGCGTATCGGCGATCCTGGCGCATTCGCCATCAGCGCGTAAAACTGCAACGACCCCCCCGCCACCTTTGAATAGAAATTCGCCGCCCGCAGTGCCGAACCACCATCGGTGCTGACAACATTCAGTTCCCGCCCACCTGCCACCGGCTTCAAAGTAAGATTGATCGGAAATCCGCTGACAAAAAACCCGCGCATCTCCGCTGATGTAATCTTGCCGCCCGTAGATACAAACGTTGCCGTCACATCCCGGATGTCCTCGCCACGGTGCGCCGTCACAGTCTTGAAACTGGCGCTGATGTTGAAGTCGCCACCCTTCGGTCCTTCATTCGCAGCCCCGCCCTTGGCTGGCGAAATCAAATTCTTGATATAAGGTCTGGCATCAAAACTGTTGCCTTTGATCGTGAGGTTTGTCACCCCATCTGCAGGTTCCATCCGCACGGAAAACACATCATCTTCCCCCAGACGGATTTCATCGAGATCAATGACACGAAGCGCATTGCTCGAACTAAGATTGATAGCACCGCGCACCCTCAATCCCTTGCCATCAATTTTAAGGTCTTCGATTCTGCGACCAGCCTTCGCATCATCAGTAAACACGAAACTCGCCGACGTGCCCTTCGTCGCAGCCCGCG
Source organism: Hyphomicrobiales bacterium (assembly GCA_031430915.1). Classification (GTDB taxonomy): domain Bacteria; phylum Pseudomonadota; class Alphaproteobacteria; order Rhizobiales; family Aestuariivirgaceae; genus Aestuariivirga. The sequence goes on along the minus strand of JANPCL010000024.1, from coordinate 8,412 downwards.
TAAACCCAGCCGCCGCCACACGCATGTCCACATCCGAAAGGTCAGCCTCAACAGCAATACGCTTGCTCTCTTTCGACGCACTTTCAATGTTCAACGTCACGGGAATATCACCAGACATATAGGCCCCAAGCTTGACGCCCAGCTTGTCCCGCAGCTTCTCCGTCATGGTGGTTTCAACCGAAACCTTTGCTTCCCCACCATTGCGGGGCTTGCGCCAATCCACCTTCGCTGCAACACCATTCAACTTCGCAGGCCCTGTTACCGCCAGCATGTCTTTGGTGAGGTCTATGGCAAATTCACCATCGGTCAAATCAATGCCAGGCAGAATGTTTGGGACCGCAGCATCGCCAAGGCTCACCTCCTGCGTGATGGTCACCCGGTCACGCGGCACATCCTTGATCAGCGGAAGTTTTAACGAAACAACGGCCCGCGCCTTGCCATCAATCTTCGGCAGTTTTGAAAGATCATCTTTCACCAAATTCAAATCCGGCAGTGCTGCAAACTCCAGTAGCTCCGGCACACCACCCTGAATGTCAAAGCGAAACGCCCCCGGCACCGCAACTGACAACAGCTCACTCGCATCAAACCGCCCCTGCGCCAGCCCCAGTGTGCGGCCGGATGGCAAGGTCACAAATCCCTTGTCAATGTCGAGACCAAATTTTCCACCACTCAATGCTGCATTGCCGCTCGCCCCCTGCAACACCGGAAGGGACTTGAAGTAGCGCGTATTCACACCGCGCATGTTGAACGTCAGCTTCACAGCATCAGGCGGCAACACCTTGTCACGCTGCGCCCGCGCCAGCACATTGGGCGGGAAACTCACCTCGAACAAACCCTCCCCCACGGTTCCCGACACAACATTTTCGTTGATCCACGCCCGCGTCTTGGGTGCCAGAATAGGCGGCCACAATTTCTTCAGCAGCGCTGCGTCCACATCCCGAAGCCGCCCTGCAGCAACGATGCCGGGAGACTCGTCCCCACCCGTAATGTTGCCGCGCAACCGCACACCAGTCGAGCCCGCCAGCACCACCAGATCATCAATCGCAACTTCCTGGTCTTCAACGGCAAAGCTGCCTTTGAATGACACCTTGTCGATAAACACCGGGTCCTTCACGGTGCCTTGTGCATCCACAGCCACATTGGCCGCGGTGAGATCAACGCCGTAGGACGCAACCCGTCCATCGGCGGCCTTGTTCGGTGTTACGGTTCCACTCAGGTCGGCCCGGGAACCGCCCATCAACAACGACGATTCCAGAATTTCAAACGGCTTGCCCGACCCCACCTGACGGATGCGAAGTGTGCCCTCATCAATCAAGATCGGTTTCGCCAGATATTCCGGCAAACTGACCTGCCCCGCCGCAGCAAATATCTGGCCGTCAAGCTTGGTCATCTGCCCACTCTCTTCAGCCTCAATCTGAAAATTGCCGGAGAGCGGCGTATTCAACCGCGCGAACTGCGAGAAAGCGTAAATATTGCCAGCCACGGACGCCGGAATCAGCCGGTCAATCGCTACATTGGCGGTAAAATTCTTTTGCGCTTTGCGATAGGTAATGGAAGCTTCAAACTTCCAAGGTTCAACGCCGCTTGCTACATCCGCTTTGGCGGCAAGTACAAAACCAGACGCTACACGCCGGAATGCAAGATCAGCCCGTGGGGCCAGCCACGTCGCATCATTGGCTTCGTCATAAAGCTGCAACGAACCACGCGACAGCCTCACTTCTTCAAGCTTCGAAAGAGAGCCCTGCGTTCCACCCGCATCCAGCAACGCCAGAATTTTAGCCCCGGATACAAGCGGAGTGTTATTTGGCGGCGGATTGCCTGTGATGTCGGCTTTGCCCGAAGGTGCACCGCTCCCGGAATCCGGCTCCAGCACAATTTCCTGATCCACTTCAGCCGCATCATTGGCAATGCCAAGCTGCAGGCTGCCATCGAGATTGCGGCGGATATTGATGCGCGGACCAATCAGGTCCAGCGATTGTATGCTGATGGAGCCCCGCAGCAGGCTGGCCCCATCCAGCGCCACTCCGGCCTTGGGCGCACTGGCAATGGTAGTCCCATCATCATCGGTGAGAACAAGATTGCGCACGCGCACATTGGGCGTGTGGGTTTCAGAGTCCAGTTCCAGCTCCGTCTCACCCAGCGAAATGCGAAATCCCGGCAGCTGTTTGTTGATCGCCTGTTCAATGGATTTACCCATGAAAGCCAGCGAAATCGGGCCCTGGTTCAAACGCCAATAGAGTGCGGCCCCACCGATGACGAGAAACCCCATCACCCACAGCAGGCTGAACACCGCAATTCTCCAGGGTTTGCGCCGCACCTGCTTGATTTGCCTCTTCTCCAGCGAGACTCAAAACAAAGTCCCATCGACGTCATCAATAGCCGCCCTGCGGGCGTTTTTCCAAGGCCTTAAGGCCAGCAAAGCATGTCGAAAGCATGGCGGACTCAAAAACTTGGCACGTCACAATTCCACCATGACAAGCCGTCACGAAAGCATTAGGGTAGAATCCACTTGTCGGGGGGACTGCTGCATCACAACAGCAGCGGAATGAGTGAGTATGTTTTTTAACAAGAAGAAAAAATCGGCACAACCACCACGCAGGTCTGTTGAACCAGCCGCTGCAGAACCGTCTTTCATTGGCCGCAACTGCATTTTCGAAGGCCACATCACCTGTGACGGTGAACTGCACATCGACGGCACCATTCGCGGCACCGTGCAGGCCGGGCTCTGCGTGATCGACGAGGCAGGCGTTGTGCAAGGCACCGTTTCGGGCGCCACAATCCATGTGCGTGGCAGGGTATTAGGTCCAATTCAGGGATCAAGTGTTTTCATCCACGCCGGTGCCCATGTCGAAGGCGACGTCTTCAACGACAGCATCAGCATCGAAAACGGAGCCTACGTCTACGGCTCGATCCGCCACAATACCGCACCAAGGCCCCAACAGGCGGACAACATCCCCCAAGACCAGCAACCCGCCATACCACCTGGGCTAAAAGTAATCGCGGGGCGGAAGTAAGGAACCTCACTCCCTACTCAATATCATCCACAACAACATCTCCACCATAAACCCTGTGCGCGAGTGATGACTGGATGAAATCATCGAGATCACCATCAAGCACGGCACCGGGATTGGTGCTCGTGTGTCCCGTGCGCAAATCCTTGATCAGCTGGTAGGGTTGCAACACGTAAGAGCGGATCTGGTGACCCCAGCCAATCTCCGTTTTCTTGGCATTGGCAGCATCCACCTTTTCCTGCTTTTTCTGCAGTTCCAGTTCATAGAGCCTGGCCTTCAGCATTTTCATCGCCGTTGCCCGGTTCTTGTGCTGTGACCGTTCAGCCTGACAGGCCACAATGATATTTGTGGGAACGTGTGTGATGCGAACGGCAGAGTCAGTCGTATTCACGTGCTGGCCGCCTGCACCTGAAGCGCGGTAGGTATCAATTTTCAGATCACTTTCCAGCACTTCAACAACAATATTGTCATCGATCACCGGATAGGCCCAGGCGGAACAGAACGACGTATGCCGCCGCGCGTTTGAGTCATAGGGCGATATGCGGACCAGCCGATGCACGCCACTCTCGGTTTTCAGTTTGCCGTAAGCATTGTGACCCTTGATCTGCAGCGTGCACGATTTGATCCCCGCTTCTTCGCCGTCATGCATATCCAGCACTTCGACCTTGTATTTGTTCTTGTTGGCCCAGCGCATATACATGCGCATCAACATCGAAGCCCAGTCTTGGCTCTCTGTGCCACCGGCACCCGCATTGATCTGCAGGAAACTGTCATTGGCATCAGCCTCACCGGACAGCAGCGCGTCAAGCTCCGCCGCTGCCACTTCGCCCTTCACAGCTTCAATGGCCTTTTCAGCTTCAGTTACAATTGAAGGGTCACCCTCCGCCTCGCCCATTGCGATCAATTCAACATTGTCAGCAATGCTCTGCTGAATGCGGAGAATGGAGCCAATACGGTTTTCAAGGTCCTGCCGCCGGCGCATCATCTCCTGCGCTTTTTGCGGATCATTCCAAAGTGTGGGGTCTTCGGCCTTGGCGTTCAGTTCAGCCAGGTCACGAACAGACTGATCCCAGTCAAAGATGCCTCCGCAGCAGCGAGACAGACTGTTCGATTTCGTCAACAAGTTTGATGATTTCAGCGCGCATGATGGTTCAACTCAATTTAAGTGATGTAGGCTCGGCTCAATAGAGGCCACCAGGCTGTTCCGTCAACCCGCCCGCAGGCCCTGGATTTTTGTCTTGGGCCGGAACCAATACAAGTCCTTCACCCTTCTTCGGCGAACCTGCCCCGCCATTGGACGCTTGCTGCCCGATCAGGCGTGTATTCTCCGGCGGCTCATCACCGGGTTTGAAGGCTTCAAGAATAGTGCCCTCTTCGCCAAAAATCGCCCGTTTGCCATTGGCCGCATTGATCGGAATAAGTTCAATGGCGCGCGGCACATGGAACGGAATGGCAGGCTGGTCTTTCAACGCCAGCTTCATGAAATCCGCAACGATGGGCGCTGCCAATTCACCACCCGTGCGCTTCTTGCCCATGGGCTTGGGGTTGTCATAGCCCACATAAACCCCAACCGCCATGTTTGGGGTATAGCCAACAAACCAGGCATCACGTTCATCGTTGCTGGTGCCGGTTTTGCCCGCCACCGGCTTGCCAACGATGAGCACTTTTTTACCAGTCCCCCGCTGCACCACACCTTCCAGCATCGAGGTGATCTGATAGGCGGTGTAAGGGTTCATCACTTGTTCGCGCGTGTCTATGAATTCCGGCTCCACCATGCCGTCAACATACTCACCCGCTTCGCACGCAGCACAATCACGCTTGTCATGCCGGAAAATGGTCTTGCCGCGCCGGTCCTGAATGCGGTCAATGAGAGTAGCTTCGATTTTTTTGCCGCCATTGGCAAACATGCTGTAGGCCGTGGTCATGCGCAGCAGTGTGGTTTCGGAAGCGCCAAGAGAATTCGCCAAGTGCCGCGGCATCTGGTCATAAATGCCAAGTCGCTGGGCAAGGTCAGCAATCTTGGTCATGCCCAAATCATCAGCCAGACGCACCGTCATGGTATTGCGTGACTGCTCAATGCCACGCCGCAGTGTCGAAGAGCCTGCAAATTTTTCGTTGTAGTTTTTTGGAGCCCATACCTTGCCATTGGAAAGCTTGATTGATACCGGCGCATCCAGCACCACCGATGATGGCGTATAGCCATTATCCAGCGCCGCCGCATAAACCACCGGCTTGAATGAAGACCCGGGCTGCCGCATTGCCTGCGTGGCACGGTTGAACTGCGATCCTGAATACGAGAAGCCACCCACCATCGCCAGAACGCGGCCAGAGCGCGGCTCCATCGCAACAAGCGCACCTTCCACATCGGGAATTTGCACGAGGTGCCAGCGTTGCGCGTCAGCCGAAGGGGCCACATAGACAATGTCGCCCACATTCAAAACCTGCGACGCCTTGGTCACAGGCTTGCCCAGCTTCGTGCCATCTTCATAGGCCTGCGCCCATGTCATGAGTTCGACGGGTATGGAGCCGGACTCGCGCTCATCCGCCATGTTGCCATTCTGCAAACGCGACGGCTGCAAGCCAATCTCGGCAGTCGTTTCGCTCACTGCCGTCACAATGGCCAAACGCCAAGGCGCCACATCATCGGCCACCTTCATGTCATCCATGTATTTGGCCCAGTCTCCGCCTGCCAAATCGACATGCTTCACCGGGCCACGGAAACCGCGCTTCCGGTCAAATTCAATCAAGCCGCGCGCCAGCGCCTGCCGGGCGAAAATCTGCAACTTCGGGTCAAGCGTGGTGCGCACGGAGTAGCCGCCCTTGCCCAAGGCTTCCTTGCCATACAAACCCACGAGGTCACGCCGCACCTCCTCGGCAAAGCCTTCAGCCGCAAACAACTTTGCACCAAAGGGCCGTGGCGAAACCGCAAGCGGCTTGGCCTGCGCGGCCTTCATTTCAGCCTCGCTGATGTAACCATTGTCCTTCATCTGTTCGAGCACCCAGTTGCGGCGCTCCGTCGCCCGCTTGGCGAAGCGGAAGGGATGATAATTGTTGGGCCCTTTCGGCAAGGCCGCAAGGTAGGCCATTTCGTCAATGGTCAACTCATCCAGCGACTTTCCAAAATAATTCAGTGACGCCGCCGCTATGCCGTAAGAATTCAGCCCGAGAAATATCTCGTTGAGATAAAGCTCGAGAATCTGGTCCTTGGTAAAAGCACTTTCGATGCGTTGAACTATCAGCGCCTCTTTGAGTTTGCGTGTCAGCGTCTGCTCATTGCTCAACAGAAAGTTTTTCGCCACCTGCTGCGTAATTGTCGAGGCCCCGACAATCGTTCCATGCTGCCCCATGATCTTGATTTGCACATAGCGCAAACCGGCTGCCGCAATGCCGCGCCAGTCCAGGCCTGCATGTTGGTAAAAGGTTTTGTCTTCCGCAGCGAGATAGGCCTCGATCAGTTTCTTCGGCACCTGGTCTATGGGCACGAACAAGCGCCGCTGCTCGGCATATTCCGCCAGCAGCGAACCATCGGATGCGTGCATGCGCGTCATCACAGGCGGCTCATAGGCTGCAAGTTGCTTGTAGTCAGGCAAGTCTTTGGACACGTCCCAGATGATGTAGAGCGCAACACCTGCCACGCCCAAAACCATCATGAAGGCCGCCGTAAACATCCATCCCAAAAACTTGAGCATCAGCCCCAATAACCTTCCGATTCTCACCACATCGCACGTCTGCAACGACCGGCTAGCACAATCCGCTGCCCGCAAACAGGATTTGACTCCGAATTATGGCTGTTCGGCGGCATCCATGGCTGCGAAATGGCGGCCTATTGCCCGCGTCAGCCCCGCCGCCATCTTGCCTCGCCACACGGCATCCTTCAAACGCTCTTCGTCTGCCCTGCTGGAGAGATAGCCAAGCTCGATCAAAACCGACGGCACGTCAGGCGCTTTCAGCACCACAAACCCGGCAGAGCGGATGGGCTTGCCCGTCATCGTCGTAATGCCGCGCAAGTCTTCAACAGCCTTTCGCGAAAACAGGTTGGCAAGGTTTTTGGATTCACGCTGCACCAGGTTGATCAGCACATCCGCCACGTCGCCCTCCTGCTCCGCCAAGTCCACCCCCGCAATGATATCCGCCTTGTTTTCCTTCTGCGCCAATGCCGCCGCCTCATCGTCAGACGCAGTATCAGACAGCGTATAAAGCGTCGTCCCCGTCACAGTCTGCCCACGCACCGTGTCTGCATGGATGGCAATAAACAAATCCGCCCCCGCCTTGCGTGTGAACTCCACCCGGTCCCCAAGCTTCATGAAGCGGTCCTCATCCCGCGTCATCCGCACGTCATAAAGCCCGGTGTCCCCAAGTTTCTTCGCCAGCATCTGCGCAAAGGCAAACACCACGTCTTTTTCTTCGGTCTTGTTCGGACTCACAGCACCTGAGTCAATGCCACCATGGCCGGGGTCCAGAACAATAACGTGCCTGCCATCTTTCTTCGGCACTGGCGGCACATCACCGGGTTTCGAACGCGGCATGATAATGGGCAAGCTCGCCGTTGTTTCCGGCGAAGATTCTTCGTTTTCACGGGCCAAAGTTGCCGCAAAAGCCTCTTCCGAAGTCGCCACCAGATCAATCGCAATCCGGGGCCTGGCCTTACCCTTTTTGGGCAAAATCTGCGACCGCTTGATCAGCACCGGCCCGGACGTATCAATGACAATTTGCGACTTGCCCTTCCCGGCGCGCCCATAGCGCACCTGCAAAATCAACCCGGAGACCTTGTGCCCTGCCCCCTTTGGCAAATCGAAAGAAACGTCATCAAGCTCGATCACCACCCGGTAAGGCCCGGATAAAACCCGCGCCGAAAACCCGGCCTCCCGCGATAATTCCGCAAAAAACCGCGTCATCTCCCCCTTCGCCACAATCTCGAAATCGGTGGCTGTCACAGGCTTGCCCGCAAAAGCCACAGCCGAAAACACCGCCCAAAGCATCAGAGCCAGAACAGCAAAAGCTGGATAGTAAAAACTACGGTAAAAATTGAACATCAGGCCAAACTAAAGCCCCATGGTTAACCAGAGCTTTCGCGGCTGGCAAAACTGGCCGCTCGCCGAGATCATGAAATTGACCTGAGCGATATTCCAGAACTTACGGATGATGAGTAGAAGACAGCTGTCCGGGGAAAAACAGTATTTGTTCCGGTTTGTCGGCGATTTCACAGCACCAAGACACAGAAATAAGGTGCAGAATATATACTCGGAAAGTTTATTACCCCTTGTGGGTTAGGCCATAGCCCGTTTCCCCTCATCCCTAGCAATCGCCTTCGATTGCGGGACCCTTCGGGCACCTTCTCCCGATGAAGAAACGGGAGAAGGCCAAACATATCAGCCTTCTCCCGTTTCTTCATCGGGAGAAG
>JANPCL010000023.1:0-16888 GCA_031430915.1 Hyphomicrobiales bacterium | reverse complement strand
TTGTTTGATCCACCAGCCGCGCTACAACATGTTGCAGCGGGAGCCGGAGCGGGAGGGTGTGTTTGATGCGCTTGCCCATGAAGGCATGGGGTCGATTGTGTACTCGCCGCTGGCGCAGGGCTTGCTTACCGACAGGTATCTGAACGGCATTCCGGAGGGCAGCCGGGCGACGTTTGGACATTTCCTGAAGAAGGAAAACATTACATCGGATGTGGTGAGGCGGGCTTCGGTTTTGAACCGTCTGGCGCATCAGCGCGGGCAGTCTTTGGCGCAAATGGCGTTTGCCTGGGTGTTGCGGCGGCCTGAGGTGACATCGGCACTGATGGGAGCCAGTCGCGTGGGGCAGATTGATGAGGCTGTGGCGGCCCTGTCGAAACCGGATTTCTCGGCGGATGAGTTGCGGGAAATTGAGGCGTCGCTGAGGTAGCGGACATCTGGCGGTTGTTATGCCGCCAAGCCTCTGGCATTCTTGCCCAATGTCGGACGAAGATCGAATCCAGGCTCTGCCCTGCTGGAATGGCGCCATTGGCATTTCGCCTTTGAGCGGTGGATTGAGCAATGCGAATTATCGCGTTGATGATGGCGCTGGATCGCATGTCGTGCGGTTCGGGGTGGATTTTCCGTTTCACCATGTGTCGCGCGAGCGCGAGGTGATGGTGGCGCGGGCGGCGCATGCAGCAGGGTTTGCACCGGCGGTGGAATATGCGGATGCAGGCGTGATGGTGACAGCGTTTGTGGAGGCCCGGACTTTTTCGGCGGTGGACGTAAGGGTGAACCCTGAGCGGATTGGCCGATTGATGCGGGACTTTCACTTGACGTTGCCTGCCTTCATCTCTGGCCCCGGCTTCATGTTCTGGCCATTTCATATGATCCGTGATTATGTGCGCACACTTCGGCAGGACCACGCGCAGTTTTTGGCAGAGGCACGGGCTTTTGAGGCGGCGCAAGTGCCGTTGCCGATCGTGTTTGGCCATCATGACTTGTTGCCTGCAAATTTTCTCGACGATGGGTCAAAGCTGTGGCTGATTGATTTCGAGTATGCTGGTTTTGGCACGGCGATGTTTGATCTGGCGGGGGTGTCGTCGAACGGTTTGATGCACGCAGATGAAAAAGCACTTTTGCTCAGGGCTTATTTTGGTGTCTTGCCAGACGCTTCCATCATGCAGGCTTTCGCAGCGATGGAATGTGCTTCGCTGCTGAGGGAGACCCTTTGGGCCATGGTGTCGGGCCTTTTTCTTGCCGCACCCGGCGTTGACTATAATGCTTACACAATCGAGAATCGGGCGCGTTACGATGCGGCGCTTGAGGCCTATCAATTGCACTATGGAAAAATATCCACATGACTTTACCAACCCACGCGCAAATTGTTGTCATTGGCGGGGGCATTGTTGGGTGTTCGACGGCCTATCATCTGGCGCGGGACCATAATGCGGACGTTGTGGTGTTGGAGCAGGGGCGCGTCACGTCCGGCACCACGTGGCATGCGGCAGGGCTTGTGGGTCAATTGCGGTCCTCGGCTTCGATCACCCGGGTTTTGAAGTATTCCGTTGATCTCTACAAAAACCTGCAAGCCGAAACCGGTTTGGAAACCGGGTGGAAAATGACGGGCTGTTTGCGGCTCGCCACTACAATGGATCGCTGGACCGAATACAAGCGGCTCGCCACAACGGCGAAAAGTTTTGGCATGGACATGCATCTGGTTTCGCCTGAAGAGGTGAAGAAGATGTGGCCGTTGATGGATGTGTCTGATCTTGTGGGGGCGAGTTGGCTGCCGACGGACGGGCAGGCGAGTCCTTCTGACATCACACAGTCACTGGCCAAGGGTGCCCGCATGCATGGGGTGAAGTTTCACGAGGGCGTGCGGGTGTTGGGATTTGATATGGATGATGGGCGCATCACGGCGGTCAAAACCAATCAAGGCAAAATTGCTTGCGACAAGGTGGTGAATTGTGCGGGCATGTGGGCGCGGCAAGTGGGGGCGATGGCTGGTGTTAACGTGCCGCTGCAGGCGGTGAAGCACCAGTATATCATTACTGAAAAAATTGAAGGTCTTTCGCCGGATGCGCCAACGTTGCGTGACCCGGACCGCCGCACTTATTTCAAGGAAGAGGTTGGCGGATTGGTGATGGGTGGTTATGAGCCCGACCCGATTTCGTGGACGACAGATGATCTTCCCGATGATTGGGAGTTCCGGTTGTTCGATGATGACTTCGATCATTTCGAGCAGCACATGTCGCAAGCCATTGCGCGGGTGCCTGCACTGGAAAATGTTGGTGTGAAGAAAATGATCAATGGGCCGGAGAGTTTCACACCCGATGGTAATTTCATTCTAGGGCGCGCCAATGAATGTGAAAACATGTTTGTGGGTGCGGGCTTCAATGCCTTTGGTATTGCGGCTGGAGGTGGTGCTGGCTGGGTGCTGGCGGATTGGGTGATGAAGGGGGAAGCGCCGCTGGATTTGTGGGTGGTGGATATTCGGCGGTTCTCGGGGATACACGCTGATCGCAAATGGGTGAATGACCGCACACTTGAGGCTTATGGCAAGCATTACACCATTGGCTTTCCGCATGAGGAATATGAGTCGGGGCGCCCGCGTTTGACATCTCCGCTTTATGGTCGATTGAAAAAGCACGGTGCAGTGTTTGGGTCAAAGCTGGGGTGGGAGCGGGCCAACTGGTTTGCGCGCAAGGGTGAAGTGCCGGAAGATCAATATGCCATGGGGCGGCAAAATTGGTTTGCGGCAGTGGGTGAAGAACATATGCATGTGCGCGCGCATGTAGGCGTATTTGATCAGACAAGTTTTGCAAAATATGACGTGCGGGGCAAAGATGCTGCTGCGGCTTTGGAATGGATGTGCGCCAACCGGGTGGCGCGGGATGTGGGGCGGTTGACCTATACGCAGTTGCTGAATTCGCGCGGAGGCATTGAAGCGGACCTGACAGTGGCGCGGCTGGCGGAAGACCGGTTTTACATCGTGACGGGCACTGGCTTCCGTACGCATGATTTTGGCTGGATCAAGGAGCATTTGCCGAAGGACAGGGATGTTGCGATTGAAGACGTGACAGAAGCGTTTTCGACGCTGTCACTGATGGGGCCGAAAGCGCGGGATGTGCTGGCCGCCGCAACGACTGCGGATATTTCCAGTTCGGCTTTTCCGTTTGGTGCTGTGCGCGACATTGAAATTGCAGGGCATAAGTTGCGGGCACTGCGGGTGACCTATGTTGGTGAACTCGGTTGGGAATTACATATGCCAATGGCCGCCACTGCGGAAGTTTATGACTGCCTGATGGGTCTTGGTGCCGCCCACGACATTCGACCCGTTGGATACCGCGCTCTCGAATCGTTGCGGCTTGAGAAAGGCTATCGCGCCTGGGGTTCTGATATCACGCCTAATGATACGCCGTTTGAAGCAGGCTTGGGGTGGGCGGTGAAGCTGCGATCCAGTATGCCGTTTTTAGGGCGGGACGCGCTGGAGCAGGTTGCGATTTCGCCTTTGAAGAAGACTTTTGTCGGCTTCAGTGTCGAGGACGAGAGTGCTGTATTGGTTGGGCGTGAGACGATTTTGCGCAATGGGGAATTTGCAGGATATCTGACGAGCGGCGGTTATGGTTACAGTGTGGGCAAGCCGCTTGGGTTTGGCTATGTGCGCAATGCTGACGGCGTTACGTCGGACTATTTGCTGGCGGGAAAATATGAGTTGGTGATTGCGAATGTGGCGAAGGCAGCCCGGATCAGTCTGGAACCGTTTGTTGATCCTTCGAATTTAAGGGTGAAGGGATGAGGGGCTACGGCTCCGCACTTTCCGCAAGCATCTTGGCGATTCCCGCATACGAGCTTTCCAGGTGATTTTGCATGGCCTCTCTGGCCGCATCCGGTTTTTTTGTATTCAGTGCACGGATGATTGCGCGGTGTTGTTCGAGTGTTGCTGCGGCTTCACCGGCGCGAGGCAACAGCATGTGGCGGCAGCGGTCCAAATGGGCTTTTGATATTTCGATCATGTGCCAGAGACGCGGGAGTTCGGCCAATTGGGCAATGTAGCGGTGGAAGTTATCGTCGATCGCAATGGCGTTGACGAATTTGCGTTGCTCGATTGCGCGCTCATGCAGTTTCAGAATGTCGTTCAGGTTTTCAGCATGACTGTCATTCATGCGGGGCGCAGCATTGGCTGAGGTTTCGATTTCCAGTGCACGGCGGATGAGATAGGCCTGCTCGATTTCTTTTGCATCGATGCGAGCAGCGCGGGTGCCGGATTGTGCTACGACGTCAACCAGATGTTCATCGCTGAGTTTTTTGACTGCCTCGCGAACCGGCGTGCGTGAAATATTGAGTTGCAAGGCGATAGATTTTTCGTCGATGGCATCGCCGGGTTTGATTTCGCCCGTGAGGATCAGATCGCGGATCAGCGGATAGATTTGGTCGCGCATGGGGCGGCGGCGATCCAGTTTTGTGCGTGTGAGCATGTTGAGAGCAGGACTCATGTTGAAATCGAGGCTCCTTGTGCCTTTTCAGCACTCAAAGTCAATGCTAGGCAAGTGATGACATGAGCAAGGGAGGCGACAGCATGGCCAAGCGTATGAGTCACATGGTGAAGTTGAAGGCGGAGATTATTCCGGACTACAAGCGCATTCATGCTGCGGTGTGGCCGGAGATTTTGAAGGCCATTCACGATTCCAATATCCGAAATTATTCGATTTTTCTGAAAGAGCCGGAGAACTGGCTGATCGCCTATTGGGAATATGTCGGGTCGGATTACTTGGCAGACATGGAAAAAATCAAGCATGCGCCACGCATGCAGGAGTGGTGGGACATTACGGACCCGATGCAGATGCGCTTTGAAACGGCAAAGCCCGGTGAATGGTGGGCCAGCATGGAAGAGGTTTTCCACACTGACTGACATGATTACCGCACCCGTGCGCCGCCGTCGGCGTCGAACACATAGAGATGTGATTTGTCGAACGTGATGCCGATTTTGTCTCCGCTGTTTGCGGTGTAATCTTTCGAGGCTTTCACCGTGAGCATGTCGCCGCCTATTTTGACCGTCACCAGTGTGTGGTCGCCGATGAGTTCGGTGGTGTAGACCTCGGCTTTCAGGGCACCTTTGGCCGTGGTGGTGATGGAGCAATCCTCAGGGCGGACACCCATGACGGCTTTTGTGATTTTGCCTTTGACGGGTACGGCCACTTTTTCACCATTGGCCATGAAATTGGCACCGTCCAGAGTGCCCTTCACAATGTTCATGGGTGGAGAGCCAATGAATTGCGCCACGAACAGATTGGCGGGGTTGTTGTAAATTTCAGCAGGACTTGCAAGTTGCTGCAGCACGCCTTTTTCCAGAATGGCAACACGATGTGCCAGTGTCATGGCTTCAATCTGGTCATGGGTGACGTAGATCGTGGTGATGCCAAAGCTTTGTTGCATGTGCTTGAGTTCGGCGCGCATGTGGCCGCGCAGTTTTGCGTCAAGGTTTGAGAGCGGCTCATCCATGAGGAAGACGGACGGGCGGCGGATAATGGCGCGGGCGAGGGCAACACGCTGGCGCTGGCCGCCGGAGAGTTCGCGGGGGTAGCGGTGCAGGAGTTGGTCGAGTTCGACCTGGGCTGCGGCTTCGCGTATCGCCACGTCCATCTCGGCCGGGTTGACCTTTCGCACTTTCAGCGGAAAGCCGATATTTTCACCCACAGTCTTGTGCGGGTAGAGTGCGTAGGACTGGAACACCATTGAGATGTCGCGGTATTTTGGCAATACGTCGGTGACGTCACGGTCACCGATGCGCACGCGGCCAGAGGTGGCTTGCTCCAGACCGGAGAGAATACGCAGAGCTGTGGTCTTTCCGGAACCGGATGCCCCCAGCAGAACCAAAAATTCTCCGGGCTTCACGTCGAGATCAAACTCTTCCAGCACGCGAACAGCGCCAAAAGATTTCTGCACCTTGTCAAAAGAGACGGGAACGCCGGGTTTGACGACAGACATAATTTTCTAACCTTTGACTGCGCCAAGGAGAACACCCTTGGCAATGAAGCGTTGCAGGAAAATGGCCATGATGATGACGGGGATGATCATGACGACAATGATGGCGCACATTTCCCACCAGAGAATGCCGCGCTCGCCAGCGTTTTTCGCGGCGACCATGATGGGCATGGTCTGGGCTTTCGAGGTGGAGAGAAACACGGCGAAGAGATACTCATTCCAGTTGAGAATGAGTGTGAGAAGCGTTGTGGCGGCAAGGCCTGGGCGGGTGAGGGGCAGCACAATGTCCCAGAAAATGCCAAAGCGCGTGGCACCATCGAGTTGTGCCGACTCTTCCAGCTCAATTGGCAGGTTGGCGAAGAAGTCATGCATCAACCACACGACAATGGGCAGGTTGGCCACGGCGTAAACGAGGATGAGGGCGGCGTGGGTGTCGATCATGCCGACGGCCTGAAACATCATGTAGACGGGAATGACCACCACGACGGGTGGCAGAATGCGCTGGGAAATGATCCAGAACAGAATATCGCCATTGCCGAGTTGACCCTTGAAATGTTTGCCAAAGGCGCGGGCCAGCAGAAAGAACAATGCCAGCGCAATGGCAGCCGCAACAGACCAGTGCAAACCGGCATAGGTGGTTGCGATGATGGCCGCGAGGGACATGATCACGAACAGGATGACATTGCCGAACTTCGGTTTGTATTGAATGCGGGCTAGCGCATAAGCGGCCATGGAGCCGATGACAATGCAAAGTGCTGTGGACGCGACGGCTATGATGACGGAGTTGAAAAACGCGGGAAAGACTTTGGCGGCATCATCGACAAACTGGCGACGCCAACCGTCGAGTGTTGGCTGGAAGTCAAAGAAGGGAATGTAGTAGGGGCCTTCATTGACAATCTGTGCGTCCTTGAATGATGTGATGACCACCCAATAGAGTGGGAAAATCACGAAGGCCGACCAGAAAATCAAAATTGAATAGGCGACCACTTTGGCCACGGGTGACATTTTTCCAACTGTCGGCGGTTCGAACAGACGCTGCATGAGCGTGCGGTTGGTTTTTTCGAGTTTGAAGGACTGGTCGCTCATGCGTGGGCCCTGCGCAATTGCTTCAACACAATGTAATTGAAGAAGGATGAGCACACCAAGACGGTCATGATGAGCAGGAGATAAGCCACAGCCGCCGACTGGCCGTAGTCATTGGCGCGCCAGACGAAGAAGGAATGCAGCGACATGGATTCGGTTGCAATGCCGGGGCCACCCGATGTCATGATGTTCGGCAGATCGACGATCTTGAAGCCCTCGATCATGCGAATCAAAAACACGGTTGCGGCCACGGGCACAATTTGCGGCCAGATGATTTCACGGAAAATTTGCACTGATGATGCGCCATCCACTTCGGCGGCTTCCACATGGTCTTTTGGAACATTTTCGAGGGCTGCCAACATGCAGATGAAAATGAAGGGAATCCACTGCCACGAATCGCCGACGATAATAAACCAGCGTGCGGCCCAGGCGTCAGTCGCCCAAGACCAGTTTTGCAAGCCGATCAAATCCCACAATGGCTGGAATGGACCCTTGGTGATGTCGAGAATCATTTTGAAGGCATAGCCCACGCCCAGTGGCGTGATCATCAAGGGGATGAAAAACAGCACGCGGAAGAAGTTCTTGCCGGCAATTGGCTGTGAGCAGAGAAAGGCGAGACCGGTGCCGATGATGAATTGCAGGCTGCAACCGACGAGGACATAAAACAGCGTGGTGAGGAGCGTGCCCCACTGGCTGCCGGACAACAAGGTGGCTGCCAAAAGGTAGGCGATGAACATGAAGCCTGCAGCTGAGATCAGGCGGCCAATAAAGCCCAGCCACCAGAATTCGCGGATCGCGTAACGGTAAAGCCACCACAATGCGGCAGCGGCGGCAACGGCAATAAACATCCAGCCCAGCACGCTTACTTCGCCGAGGCGACCTAGAAAGTGGACCTGTTCGTTGCCGTTGAATTGTTTTTCAAAATTCTGGAACCAGACAAAACGGAATTTCAAACCGTCTGCCGAAAACTTGACGCGGCTGAGCGCGAAAACGATGGAATAAAACGTCGGGAAGATTGCGAAAATCAAGATCAGTGTGACAGCTGGTGCTATGAAGAATGTTCTGGAATGGCGGTCAAACCACTCGCCCCAGGATTCAGTATATGGTGCGGCTTCGGTTGTCACGGCGGCCCCGGCATGTGTGCAAAACTCCCTCATCCGCCCTTTGGGCACCTTCTCCCGCGAAGAGGCGCGGGAGAAGGCCAATTTATCTGCCTTCTCCCGTTTCTTTTAATGGGAGAAGGTGCCCGACAGGGCGGATGAGGGACTTTAGCTCAGCGTTAAAATAACAGGGCCGGACTGCTCGTCCGGCCCTGCAGTCAATTTAGATTTCAGCCACCACCGAGGGCGAGGCCTTGTGCCTTGATCTGGGCGTCACGGCCAAAGTCTTCCGTGATTTCTTCCCAGCCGGCTTCGATGTTCTTCAAGGCTTCATCAACCGTGATTTCGCCTGCGAGATAGCGGGCAAGTTCGCGATCCAGAACCACGGACGAATAGCCATTCGCACCGGGGATCTTGAAGTCCGAAGCCATGTTCGGGTTGGCCAAAGCGCCGTTGATGGCGTCAAGGTAGTTCTTGGCAGCATCAGCAGAGAAGCCAGCCTTCACCCAACCGTCGATGCTGGTGAGCTGTGAAGTGCGATAGGCGTTGTAGCCTGTCCAACCCAAAGTCACGTCCACATTCGATTGTGCGGCCTGGTTCATGTAAGACAGGAAGTCGTAAGATGCCTGCTTCTTCTTGTCATCAAGCTTGGCATTCACAGCACCAGCCCAGCCGCCGAAAGCAGCGAATGGTGCATAGTTGATGCCGTCGATCGAGTAAGGCGAGTTTTCCTTGGTCACTGGAACCAAAGCGCCAGTTGCGCGGTCAA
The DNA here is from genome assembly GCA_031430915.1 of Hyphomicrobiales bacterium. Lineage (GTDB taxonomy): Bacteria > Pseudomonadota > Alphaproteobacteria > Rhizobiales > Aestuariivirgaceae > Aestuariivirga. The sequence goes on along the minus strand of JANPCL010000023.1, from coordinate 7,969 downwards.
GCACTTCCTTGGTGCCCAGAGCCGAGATGGCATAGAGCTTGTCCTTGATGGCGGTTGCATCTTTTTCAATCGACATCGGGCCTGGATCGCCCCACTCAATGATCAGACCGCAACGACCAGCCTTGAACAGACCGCGGGTATCACCGATGTCCATGTTCAGTTCTTCAGCCGGGCCATATTTGCCGGTTTCCTTATAGACTTCAAAAGCCTTTTTCCATGCAGCGTTGTTGATGACTGGCTTCATGGTTTTGCCGTCGAAGTGGAAGCCTTGGGCGGTGCCCATGGTTTGCACGTAGGCTGCGGCAACTGTCTGGATTGCGAAATAAGACTGGGCGTTACGCTTCTTGAAAATGCATGAACCGTAGTCAGCAACACCATCACCATTCATGTCTTTGCCATGAATGGCAGCAGCAACTGCCAGGTAGTCATCCCAGGTTTTTGGAACGGCTTGGCCGTTGGCTTCCAGAATGTCTTTGCGATAGTAAACCATCTGGAAGTCGCCATCGACCATCAGAAGCTTGGTCTTGCCACCAATCTTTTGGCCGAATTCGCGGAAATATCCGGCAACGACAGCCATGTCGATTTTGGTATCCTTGGCCACATAGGGGTCAAGGTCTGTCAACAGGCCTGCGGCATCCAATTCAACGCCCCAACCGGCTGCGAATACGCCAACGTCAATCGAGTTGGTGCCCGTGGTCCAGTCGGTCTGGATCTTCTGGAAGATTTCAGCGAATGGAACTTCGGCAACCACAACCTTGGCACCGGTCATGGCTTCGAATTCTTTGCCACGTTCAGCCAGACGGCCGGCGATAACCGGGCCTGGGCGCGTGAGAATATTGATGGTTACGCCATCATATTCACCGGCTGATGACGTGGCAGCTATACCGCACAAGGCGGTGCCGGCGGCGAGTGCGCCGATCATATATTTCTTCATTGGTAATCCTCCCGTTTCGTTTTCTATCCGGCGGTCCTGCTGTAGCAGCGCGGTTGACCGAATTCTGTTCGTGGCTTTCATCTGGCCAACTGTTATATCAATCTTGCCCAGTTTCGACTGGGTGGCAAGAGCAAATATGTGATTGTCATGTGAGAATGTAAAACGGGGAAGGAATTGCCCATGAATCAGGCAGATGCAATCGCGACGACTTTGGTTGCTTTGGAGAACGGTGCATTTGCAGGCCGGGTCTGGCGTGAGGGAGTTGGGCCAAGCGTTGTTGCGGTGCGCAATGGCCGCGTGGTTGATATTACCTCAAAACATGTGTCGACCATGCGTGATTTATGTGAAGCTGACGACGCTGCTGCAATGGTTACGGAAGCGCCCGGTGAGGATTTGAGTTCAGTCGGAGACCTGCTGGCGGGCGCCTGCCGCGGTGCGCGGGTGTTGGCACCGATTGATTTGCAGGCTGTCAAGGCAGCGGGCGTTACATTTGCCTCGTCGATGTTGGAGCGGGTGATTGAGGAAAAGGCGCGGGGGGACGCGTCACTGGCTGATGCGATTCGCGCGGATATCACGCGATTGATTGGGGATGACTTGTCGAAGCTTGTGCCAGGTTCGGAAGAGGCGATGGCGCTGAAGCAGTCGCTGATCGAAAAGAAAAGCTGGTCGCAATATCTGGAAGTGGGCATCGGGCCGGATGCTGAAATTTTTACGAAGTCGCAGGTGATGAGTGCTGTGGGCTTTGGGGCTGATGTGGGCATTCATCCGGTATCGTCTTGGAACAACCCTGAGCCTGAGGCGGTGATTGTTTCGAATTCGCGCGGCAAGTTGGTCGGAGCGACTTTGGGGAATGATGTGAACTTGCGTGATGTCGAAGGACGTTCCGCCTTGCTGTTGTCAAAGGCCAAGGACAATAACGCGTCCTGTGCGCTGGGGCCATTCATTCGCTTCTTTGATGACAGTTTTTCGATTGAAGATGTGAAGGCGATGGATATCACGCTTGAGGTTGAGCATGAAGACGGCTTTCATTTGAAGGGGGCCAGCAACATGCGGAAAATCAGCCGCAGTCCGGAAAGTCTGGCGGCTGCGACGTTGAACGCACATCATCAGTACCCGGATGGATTTGTGTTGTTTTGTGGAACGGTGTTTGCGCCGACGCAGGACCGGGGTGCGAAAGGGCAGGGATTTACGCACAAGTATGGGGATATGGTCAGTGTGGCTAATCCGTTGTTGGGCGCGTTATTCAATATGGTGCGGTCAACCGATCAATGTGCGCCGTGGGAGTTTGGCACGTCGCACTTGATGCGGAATCTGGCGGGGCGGGGGTTGTTGTAGGGTCAGCTCCAGCGGTTAGAAAATCTTCTCAATTGGCAAGCCGAGTGCCATCGACCCTGCATATTCGGCTTGCTGCCCCGGCTGCATGGGATGATAGCGTGCGCCTTGCGCGTCGCGGAACAGGCGTTCAAGCCCTGCATCGCGGAAGAAGCCTTTGCCGCCCGCGACCTCCATGGCGAGGTCAACGGCTTTTAAAACATGCGTGGCAACGAGTGTTCTGCCTTTCATGGTTTCGTTGACAGTGGCGGCAGAAAAACTGCTGGACTGGCCGACGTTGAGCATATGTTGCAGGGCGAGTTGCGCGCCACAGATTTCGTTTTCGAGAAGTCCCATTTGATACGTGACGTGTGAATTTGGCCGGCGCTGCTTTGCCATGTCCAGAGCAACGTCGCGCGCGCGTTCGGCAACGCCTGTGTAGACGGCATAGATCAGCGGAATGGCAATGCCTGCGATGATGTGGAATACGGGGTGCCATTCGCCAGCCTTGCGCGTCAGCGGTATGGCTGCTTCGGGCACCACATGGCCGTCTATAATAACGTCATGTGACCCGGTTCCGCGCATACCCATGGTTTTCCATACGGGTTCAATGCGCACGTGAGGCGACTTCATGGGAATGCCGAAATGCAGAACCTGCGGCTCTTTTCCGGGCTCCGACAGCACGGCCATGGTCATCAGAAGATCGCCTGTGGGAGCGCCTGATGTGAAAATCTTGCGGGCCGTGATCCTGTAACCGCCATCGACCTTTTCAGCTTTGCCGGAGCCTGCAATCCAGTCTGCACCGCCGCTTGACAGCAACAGGATTTTTTCTGTCGCCACCCGTTTGAGGAGCGGCGTTACTGCTTCCACTTTTTGGTTGGTCCAGCGCCATGCAGGCACAGCGACCTGATGCGTGTGCATGGCGAAAGCGAGCGCTGTTGAACTGCAGCTGTGCGCCATCAGGCGCAGCATGTCTGCCAATTCTTGCAGGGTAGCGCCGCCTCCGCCCAAATCTGTGGGTACTCCGGCTTCGACCAATCCAGATTTGCGGAGCGCCTCGATATTTTCAGCCACGAACAAGTCGTTGTCGTCTGCCATGGCGGCGCGGCTGCTGAATTCCGTCCCCAGCCCAGACGCAATGACAGTGAAATCAGGATGTGATGACTTGGATTTTTTCAGCATTGTTGTAACATTTGCCATGATGAACTCCTGGATTTATGATAAGCAAACTCTATGCCTTGCGGCGGAATGCATCCAGTCTTGAAACTGTACTGGTGATCCTCGTTACAGCGCAAAGCCGTGATTTTTCAGTACACATTCTGTACTGGTCAAGGTGGTAGGAAGGTACTAGCTTTGACGCGGGGGATTGTGAGGTTCACATATGTCCATCGACAGTCACTACAGTCAATTTTGTCCCGTAGCCATGACGGCTGAAATATTCTGCCAACGCTGGACGGTGTTGGTGCTTCGCGAAATGTTTTGTGGATCAACCCGTTTCAATGATCTTAGACGCGGTGTTCCACGCATGTCGCCATCGTTGTTGTCAAAGCGTTTGATCGAGTTGAAAGAGGCAGCGGTGATCGTCGAAGTGCCGTCTGAAAAAACCTCTGGCACCGAGTATCACCTTACAGCCGCTGGCGAACAATTGCGGCCGATTGTGATGGCGATGGGTCACTGGGGGCAGCGGTGGATCGAGTCGCGGCTTTCACTCAAGAATCTGGATGCCTCGCTGTTGATGTGGGACATGCGGCGCTGGCTCGAACCGAAGCCCTTGCCAAAGCGCAGGATTGTCATCCGCTTTCACTATGAAGATGCGAAAAAGGGGAATCAGACATTTTGGCTGGTCGTAGATCCTGATGGTGCTGTGGATTTGTGCAGTACTGATCCTGGCTTCGAGGTGGACCTGTTCGTAGCCTCGCCTTTGCGTACGATGACGGCGATCTGGATGGGGCTGACAACTGTCAAACAAGAGATTGAGAATGGAACCCTTGTGATTGACGGTTCACATGAGATTGCCAGCACCATGCAAAGCTGGCTAGGTTTAAGCCCGTTCGCGCGTGAGAAAAGTCAGATCGCAGCGTGAGCGTTTAGGCGTAACGGAAGACGAATACAATCCAGATGATTGAAAGCGCCACTGCTCCCCACAGTGGTGTTCCAATCAATCCCAGCCATGCGAGGAATATGAAACATGTTCCGACGTGCGACATGAATAACCTGTCGCCTCGTGTGGTATCCAGCGTGAAGATGCCTTTCCTAGGATTGCCACCGGGGGAACGGTATTCCCAGATGCCCATGGCTGCAATAGAGCCGAAGATATAGAGGAAGAAGGCGATGGAGACGCGGTTCCAGGCCATCCAGCTGCCCAGTGGCTGTTGCCACCATTCGGCTGAGAACATTATGATCTGATCCATGTGAACCTCTTACACGCGGCCCAGGGCAAAGCCCTTGGCGATGTGATTGCGAACGAAATACACTACGAGCGCTCCCGGTATCAAAGTGAGTACACCAGCCGCGGCCAGCAGACCTAACTCATAGCCAGACGTTGATGCGGTTTTCGTCATGGCCGCCACAATGGGCTTGGCCGCGACGGAGGTGAGATTCTTGGCCAGCAACATTTCCACCCATGAAAACATGAAACAGAAGAAGGCTGAGACGCCGATGCCTGCGGAAATTGTGGGAATGAAGATGCGGACGAAAAAGCGCGGGAAGGAATAGCCATCGACATAGGCCGTTTCATCGAGTTCCTTCGGCACACCCGACATGAAGCCTTCGAGAATCCAGACTGCCAGTGGCACGTTGAACAAGGTGTGTGCCAAGGCCACTGCCCAAGGCGTGTCGAAGAGGCCTACGGCTGAATAAAGATTCACAAAAGGCAATACGAATACGGCAGGGGGTGCCATACGGTTTGACAACAGCCAGAAGAACAGATGCTTGTCACCCAGGAACCTGTAACGTGAAAAAGCGTAAGCAGCAGGCAGCGCCACGAGGATCGACAATACTGTATTGATCGCCACGTAGGTGATGGAGTTGATGTAAGCGCCATACCACGTTGGATCCGTGAAAATTGTCCGATAGCTATCAAGCGTTAATTTGCGCGGAAAGAACGAAAACTGCGACGTATCCAGAATTTCGTTGGTGGTGCGCAGCGACATGCTGATCAGCCAATAGATAGGAAGCATCAGGAAGATGATGTAGATCAGGGGAACGATGTAACGTTTGGACATCAGTTTGTCTCCTCACGCATCATGAGGGTGTAGAACAACCAGCTCAGGATCAGGATGATCAGGAAGTAAATCAGCGACATGGCTGCGGCATGGCCCAAATCAAATTGGCCGAGCGCATATTTCACGAGGTCGATGGAGAGGAAAGTGGTGGAATTGCCGGGGCCACCGCCTGTCAGCACCACGACTTCGGTATAGATCATGAAACTGTCCATGAAACGCAGCAGCACTGCAATGGTGAGCACGTGTTTCAGTTTTGGCAGTTGGATAAAGCGGAATACGGCGAGTGGTTTTGCGCCATCGATTTTTGCGGCTTGATAGTAGGCATCAGGAATTGACACAAGGCCTGCATAGCACAGCAGGGTGACGAGAGATGTCCAATGCCAGACGTCCATCAAGATCAGGGTGAACCATGCGGCACCGGGTTGGCGGGTATAATTGTAGTTGATGCCTAGTGCGTTGATGCCGCGACCGAGAAGGCCGAGGTCTGGCAGGGCCATGATATTCCACATGGAGCCCACAACGTTCCAGGGAATGAGCAGAGGCAACGCCATGAGGATGAGACAGACTGATACCCATGGTCCTTTTTTCGGCATGCAGAGTGCGATTGCGAGACCCAGTGGAATTTCGATGGCCAGCACAATGGCGGTGAAGAAAATGCTGCGACCAAGGGCAGCGTGAAAGCGATCGGACGTCAGAATATCTGAAAACCATGTAGGGCCTGCCCAGAAGAATTCATTGTTGCCGAAGGTTTCCTGAATGGAATAATTGACCACGGTCATCAGTGGAATAAGGGCGTTGAAGGCGACCAGTGCGAAAACTGGCAGCACGAAGAACCACGCCTTGTTGTTTTGAATCTTGTTCATTATGCGGCCCCCATCTTGTCACCGGCGAGCCAGCTGTTCTCGTAAACATGGGTGTGGTCTGGGTCGAAGGTGATTTTGGCTTTGCCTGTCGGGATGGCGTCACCTTCGGGTACGACGAGTTTCACCACATGGCCTGACGCCAATCTGGTTTCGACAACACGCACGCGGCCAATGTCAGAGACTTTCGTGACGTCGGCTGCAAGGCCGGTTTTGGTGAAGGAAATAAATTCAGGGCGGATGCCAAGTTCGAGTTTGCCGGATTTTGCAGCTTTGGCATTTTCGGCCACAATGACTTGATCGCCGACAATGGCTTTGCCGCCTTTGACCTCGCAAGGCAGAAAATTCATGCCGGGAGAGCCGATAAAGTGGCCGACGAAGGTGTGGCGTGGTTTATCGAACAACTCAATCGGCGTTCCAGTTTGTACGATTTCACCATTGTTCATGACGACCACCTGATCCGCGAAGGTCAAGGCTTCAGTCTGGTCGTGCGTGACATAGATCATGGTGCGCTTGATGCGCTGTTGCAGTTCCTTGAGTTTCGAACGCAGCTGCCATTTCAAATGCGGATCGATGACGGTGAGGGGTTCGTCGAACATGATGACGTTCACATCAGACCGCACAAGACCACGCCCCAGCGAGATTTTTTGTTTGCCATCGGCTGTGAGGCCGGAAGCGCGTTTGCTGAGGGTTGATGTCAATTCCAGCATGTCGGCAATGTTGTCGACGCGCTTTTTGATTTCGGTTTCATCGACGCCACGGTTGCGCAGCGGGAAAGCCAGATTGTCATAGACCGTCATGGTGTCGTAGATCACCGGGAACTGGAACACCTGGGCAATGTTGCGTTTTTCCGGTGTGTCGTGCGTCACGTCACGGCCATCAAACAGAATGCGGCCTTCGGAAGGGGGCAAGAGGCCGGAGATCAAATTCAGCAACGTTGTCTTGCCGCAACCGGATGGGCCAAGCAGTGCGTAAGCGCCACCATCTGCCCAGTCGAGATGGACGTGTTTCAACGCGTAGTGATCCGGCTGCGTCGGGTTTGAAATATAGGCGTGGCGCAAATTGTCGATGGTGATTTTGGCCATGTCAGTTGGCTCCGCTCCCAGATTTCACTAGCGGCGCATCCTTCGAGGCCCGCAAGAGGGCGGGCACCTCAGGATGAGGGTGTGCTTGTTTCGACATATTCATCCTCACCCTGAGGTGCGAGATCTTGCGAGCCTCGAAGGGTCCGCCTCGCGCAAGTCTGGAAAGTATAGCCATCTTTGCCATCAGAGCACCCGCTTTCCGTCTGCATTGAAAAAGATACCGCGTGCGAGATCGGCAGAGAAGCGCACGGTTTCGCCAACTTTGATAGGCTGCACGCCGGCGGTTTGCGACACCCAGGTTTTGCCACCGGACTGGAAGTGAATTACACTTTCAGAGCCTGAAATTTCGGTGACCAGAACGCTGCCACCAATCTCACAATCCGCTTTGGCTTTGCCGATAGGTACAACGTGGTGCGGGCGGATGCCGATGGTGTAAGCGCCGTCGGGAAGTTTTGTTGCGGCACCTGAGGCTTTCCAATCGGTGCCATCGGCGAAGGAGAGGGCCAAGCCGCTTTTCATGACGCGAGCAATATTGATGGGTGGATCGGAAAAAAC
>JANPCL010000022.1:0-4993 GCA_031430915.1 Hyphomicrobiales bacterium | reverse complement strand
GATTGTCATGCTGAAGGCAGAATTGGGATTTGGGAACTACTTGGAAGACCTGCGGGAAACTGCTGGTTTGAAGAGTGTAGATATCGCCAATATTGTCGATGTATCCGAGGCTACAGTATCACGCTGGGGCAAGGGCATGTCACTTCCGCACCCAAAAACCCAGTTGATGCTGTCTGATTTGCATTATGTGGTGAACCGTCTGCGCGATAGCTACACGCGAGACGAAGCGCGGTTGTGGCTTTATTCGCGCCATCCGCAACTTGACGGGGAGCGGGCGGTGGATGTGATCGCTGCCGGTCGTGCCGAAGAGGTTTTGACTGTTATCGAACGCCTCGACTCGGCCGCATACCTCTGAGTGATGCGGAAAATCCGGGACCCCGACCTGCTTGACCAGTTGCAGGGGCTGAAACCAGTTTCCTTCAATGGCCGGATATGGCGGATGGCCCGGGCTGGGCGGGATCCCTTGATTGCGACAACCCCCAAAGGCCGGTGGGACGACGGGTCGTTTGAGGTGCTCTATGCGGCTCTTTCCGCTGATGCAGCCCGGGCGGAGATGCATTTTCATCTGACGCGCGGCCAGCCAGTGTATCCTTCGTCCTTGCAAATTCACCTGCATGAACTTGAGTGCGACCTGAGTGAGGTTTATGTTTTCTCTTCGGTGGAAGCTCTTGTTCCGCTAGGCGTGAACCGGCCTGACTATGGCAAGCTGAGTCATGCGAAGTTGCAAGAAGAATATACGATCACACAGAAAATTGGAGAGGCTGCGCATTTTTTGGGTGGGGACGGTTTGATTGTGCCTTGCGCGCGTTGGCCTGAGGAAAACCTGGTGGTAATATCGGGCCATGGCAAGCTCCGTCACCTCAAGGATTATGGCGGGCAGGATTTAAGAAACTGGGGGCAAGTGAACAATCGCTGACCCATTTTCACGTATCTGTGTTGCGATGTGTAATGCTGAATGTGAATTGCCGCCGTATAGAGGGGTATAAGGAGATTTCCCATGTTTCGTTCTTTGCTTGCTTCTACTGTTCTTGCTGTTGGATTTTTGGCGGCTCCTGCTGTTCATGCCGCTGAGGAAACCGCAATTTTTGCTGGTGGGTGTTTCTGGTGTGTCGAAAGTGACATGGACCATGTGAAGGGCGTTGTCTCTACCACGTCGGGATATGCTGGCGGTACGATGCAAAACCCGAGCTATGAGAACCATGAGGGCTATACCGAGGCTGTGAAAGTCGTTTTTGACAACAGTGTGATTTCCTATGACTCGCTGGTGGGCCATTTCCTTCGCACGATTGATGTGACCGATGGCGAGGGGCAGTTCTGTGACCGGGGCGAAAGCTATATTCCAGCACTGTTTCCGCTCGATGAGAAACAAAAGGCTGCGGCTGCGGCGAGTTTGAAGGATTCTGCCAAGGATTTGGGGCAGGCGGTGAATGTGAAGCTGGGCGATACGCCGTCGTTCTTCGATGCCGAAGGTTACCATCAGGACTATTATCTGGGCGACAAGCGGACTTTGACGCGCTTTGGCTGGATCAAACAATCGGACGCCTATGAGCGGTACCGCGAGGGCTGTGGCCGCAATGCGCGGGTAAAAGAAGTATGGGGATCAAAGGCTTACACCTTTCCCGCAGGTGGCGGGAATAACTGATCTTTACAGCGTAAAAATATCTTGACAACGGAAAGATATTGGGCTATACCTAGGTTATTGCTGACCTAGGAGGTGCCGAAATTGACTGCTGCCCAACTCTTCCAAATCGCCAATCCGGTGGCCCTGCTGGGTTGGATTGTGCTGATCATCAGTATTGTGCTGAAAAGGCCCGTTTGGCGGGACCAGTTGGCTGGCCGGTTCTGGCCGCTGGGGCTTTCGGCAGTTTATTCGGCGCTGATCCTGTTTTTCTTCTTCAAAGCACCCGGCGGATTTGACTCGCTGGCCAATGTGCAACTGCTGTTCACCTCCGAGTGGGCAGCACTTGCCGGCTGGATCCATTATCTGGCGTTTGATCTCTTTGTCGGCACCTGGATTGCGCGTCAGGTGATGGAACAGGGCATGTCCCGGCTGCTGCTGATACTGCTCTTGCCAGTGACCTTCATGTTCGGGCCGATGGGCTTCCTGGGTTTTGAAGTGGCGCGACTGTTGTTTCAACGCAACCCGTCACGGGCTGTTTGAGAGGGATGAACAATGACTGCTGTTGATTCTGATTTTCGTCTCAAAGGTTCGCTGCCGGTCCGGGATTTTTTCCGGGATGCTTATCGCGGGTCGCGCAGTCTTGCGGTTTGTGTTGGGCTTTTTGGCATTGGCTTCATTATCTGCAGCCTGCTGCCGCTGGTGGATGAGCGGCTATTGCTGGGTGTGAGTGTCTGGGAAAAGCCTGCGAAATTTTTCCTGTCACTCGGGGTGCATTTCGCCACGATTGCCTGGGGATTGTCCTTGCTCCATTCTGATGTTCGGCGTTCGCGCGGTTTGCTGTGGGCCGTGCGATTGATGATTGTTGCTGCGGTACTCGAGCTGGTGGTGATCGTGGCCCGTGCAGCGCGGGGCGAGGCTTCGCATTTCAATGTGGGTACTCCGATTGATGGCGCACTCTATGCCATCATGGGGGTTGGATCATTGATGCTGACGTTTACGGCTGGCTATGTGGGATTCCGGATTTGGCGCAATCGCAACGGCGATATATGGCGCATGGCCGCTGGCCTTGGCTTGATGTTGGGTGCGGTATTGAGCACTGTCACGGCTGGATACATGTCGTCACTTGCCGGTCATTCTGTAGGCGGTGATGTGTCAGGGATGACGGGATTGCCGTTCTTTCACTGGTCCACCACGGGTGGGGACTTGCGGGTGGCACATTTTGTGGCGCTGCATGCGATTCAAGTGGTGCCGCTGGCTGCACTCTCTGGACGTCGGGGCGCGGTTTATGGGTCAGCCATAGTGGTGGTTGTGTTGACAGGGCTGGCGTTTTGGCAGGCTTTGATGGGGGTGCCGTTGTTCAGGGTGTGAGACGGAGAGGTGTCGCTACGCGTGCCTCAAACCATATTCCCGGAAGCTGATTAGCCGTCTTGCCTTGTCGTCCCACAAGGCCAAATGCATCGAGGTCATGGCGCGCCAGACTGTGAGCTTTGGAGCGATGTTTTGCAGGGCTTCATTTGCGGCCATACAGGCGCGCAGGCGATAGTTGGGGATGCGGCTGGAGAGGTGGTGAATGTGATGTAGACCGATATCACAGGTGAGCCAGTTGAGCACAGACGGCAGTTGCAAATGTGATGAGCCTTTGAGGGCTGCGATTTTCACGTCCCATTTGTCGGCACCTTCCCACAGGGTTTCTTCGAACTGGTGTTGCACGAAGAACAACCAACCGCCGATCCACGAGCCAACCAGCACAGATGGCAAAACCACTGACAATATATGTGAAGTGCCGAAGAGCCAGCACAGTCCGCCGTAGAAAATAACGAGTGCCAGATTGTGCAACAAAAGGCCAGGCATTGCGCTGCTGCGACTGAGGCTTGAGCCGATGGCCATGCGTTGCAGGATCAGAAAATAAACTGGGGGGCCAACCAGGAGGGCGATGATGGGATGACGCAAAATACGATACTTCCACTTGCCCACTGTTGTCAGGCTTTGGAATTCCTCCACTGTGATGGTTTCAATATCGCCGATGCCGCGACGGTCCAGATTGCCGGAGCCTGCATGATGTTGCGCGTGGGAATTGCGCCAATGATCGTAAGGCGTAAACGTCAGTATACTGATGACTTGACCAACAAATTCATTGGTGCGCTTCGACGAGAAGAATGAGCCATGGCCGCAATCATGTTGCAGCGAGAAAAAACGGGTGAGCAGCGCACCAAGGGGAAGTGCCAAAAGCAAGGCTGCCGGATGTTTGAGCGGTTCCAGCCAATACATGAGAAAGACCAAGGGAAAAAAGATGAGCGACGTGGAAATCAATTGCCACCAGGCCCGGTGGTTGTCGGCGTTCATATAGGCTTTACAATGGTTATGGAGGTCAACAACCAAGCCGCGCAACTCCGCCGGATAGTGACCGTTTTTCGAATGCTGCAAGTTGATTCCCCCATAGGCCCGATGTAGTTCAGTAAACCACATACACGGATTTCGCCGAAGTAACTGTTAATTTATTGGCGATCTATGTCGCATGCGCAGGGCGTTTTGATGTTTAATCAGTGTTGTTCTGCGCCAATTTTGCAGCCCGGCGTTCCTTGCATCTGGCGGTGTGAAGGCCTAGATAGACGTCATACCTCAACCGGAGAATGACCATGGCCCTTGAACTGCCCGCACTGCCTTATGCTTATGATGCACTTGGCCCTTTCATGTCGGAGGAAACCCTCGAGTTTCATCATGACAAGCACCACATGGCCTATGTGACCAACGGCAATAATCTGTTGAAGGATTCGCCACTGGCGTCGGCTTCGATTGAAAATATCTGCAAGGTGGCTTTTGCCGACAAGGCGGCTGGCCTCGTCAATAATGTGGGCCAGCATTACAACCACATGCACTTCTGGAACTGGATGAAGCCAAACGGTGGCGGCAAAAAAATTCCGGGCGCTTTGGAAAAGGCAATTGAGTCCGACCTTGGCGGCTATGACAAGATGCGGGCTGACTTCGTGCAGGCAGGCCTGACGCAGTTTGGTTCGGGCTGGTGCTGGATTTCCGTGAAGGATGGCAAGCTGGCGATTTCCAAAACGCCGAATGGTGAAAACCCCTTGATGCACGGTGCGTCGCCGATCCTTGGCTGCGATGTATGGGAACACAGTTATTATATCGATTATCGCAATGCGCGGCAGAAATATCTGGAAGCGTTTGTAGATAGCCTGGTGAATTGGGATTATGTTGCTGAGATGTTTGCCAAGGGCTGAGGCGCGAATGTGTTGAAACACCCCCTCCCCCCTTCGGGGTACTCCCCCATCGCTTCGCGCTGAGGGAGTGACGTTCTTTCTCCCTCGGCCTCTTGGCCGGGGGAGTAACCCGAAGGGGGGAGGGGGTGCTTGATCC
>JANPCL010000021.1:0-2636 GCA_031430915.1 Hyphomicrobiales bacterium | reverse complement strand
CATGATCGGCAACGGAGGCCACGGGACGCTTGTCGGGATCCAACACGGTGATAGTGACTTTGGCATTTTGGGGCAGAACGGCGCCGCGCCAGCGCCGGGGGCGGAAGGCGCTGATCGGCGTCAGGGCCAGCAGGGGAGCGTTCACCGGCAGGATTGGTCCGTGGGCGGAGAGATTATAGGCGGTGCTGCCTACGGGCGTGGCGACGAGCAGGCCGTCGCAGATGAGTTCTTCGATACGGGTTTTGCCATCAACGGCGATGGTGATTTTTGCGGCCTGGTGGCGTTGACGCAAAAGCGAGACTTCGTTGAAGGCGATGCCCGAATGTTTCTTGCCGTCAGCGTCCACAGTAGACATGCGCAAGGGATGGATTGTCGTGAGTTCGGCGGCTTCGAGGCGCTGGCGCAGGTTGGGTTCGGCGTAATCATTCATCAGAAAGCCTACTGTGCCCCGGTTCATGCCGTAGACGGGAATGCGCAGGGAGACCATTTTGTGCATGGTTTGCAGCATGTGGCCGTCGCCGCCCAAGGCCACGACGACGTCGGCCTTTGCGAGTTCGGCATTTCCGTAAAGTGTGGCCATGCGTTTCAAGGCGCGCCTGGCGGCGGGGGCTTCGGAGGCGATAAAGGCGATATGGTTGAAGGGCATGCCGTTTTGGTCACGTTGACAGGGTGGGTTGCAAGCTACATGGAAGGCCATGATGTTCAAACCTGTTTTTGATGTTGGTGATAATGCGTAGTCTGGTTTTATGTTCGACCTGCAAGTTTCCGGATGGGCGCAAGCTGGGTGATGATGGCCGCACGGGCGGGCAGACCTTGATTGCGGCCTTGCGAGATGTGTTGTCTGAGCGGGGTCGTGGCGATGTGGATGTAGTAGAGCAGGCGTGCTTGTGGAACTGCACGCAAGGCTGCTCGGTGGCCATTCGCGATACCGAGCGGTTTTCCTATATTACGGGACGGCATGTGGCGACGCGGGAACAGGCGGAGGCGATTTTGGCGTGGTTTGATGCGCATGGCGAGACGGCGACTGGTGAGGTGCCGTTTCGCGAATGGCCGGATGCGATGCGCGGGCATTTCATTGCGCGGATTCCGCCGGTGGGGTTGTGACGGTTACGCTTGTTCTCGGTGGGGCGCGGTCGGGCAAGTCGCGGCTGGCCGAGAGTTTGTCGCGGGGTGAGCGACACTACATTGCGACAGCGCAGGCTTTTGATGACGAAATGCGCGAGCGGATTTCCAAGCATAAGGCACAGCGCGGGGCGGGTTGGATCACCCATGAAGAGACTTTGGCGCTGGCGACGAAACTGGGTGACAGTGATGCTGAGGGTCGATTCATTCTCGTGGATTGCTTGACGCTATGGCTGTCCAATCTCATTCTTGCGGATCTTGATTGGGAGGGGCCGGCGATGGCGCTCACGTCGGTTCTGGCTGGAGTTTCAGCTGATGTGGTGCTGGTGTCGAATGAGGTGGGCTTGAGCCTGGTGCCGGACAATGCGCTGGGGCGGCGGTTCCGGGATGCGCAAGGGTTGCTCAATCAGCGGGTGGCGTCTGTTGCTGATACTGTGGTGTTTGTGGCGGCGGGGTTGCCGTTGCTGCTCAAAGGGTCAATGCCAGAAGTTCCACCACGGCGAACATGACCCACAGGCTTTTGTCATAGAGTTTGAGGCCAGAGGTGAGATCGGCGCGGGTCATGTCTGCGCGTCCGCTGCCCATGGCAGGCAATTCGATCATGCCATCTTCGTAGGAGCGAGGGCCGCCGAATTTGAGGCCAAGTGCGCCCGCCATGGCGGCTTCCGGCCAGCCGGCATTGGGGGAGCGGTGTTTGCTGGCATCGGCCCATGCGGATTGCAGGGCATTTTGGGCGGCGGCTTTTGAGGTGAGGAGTGCCGCTGCGGCGAAGAACAGGGCGGTGAGTCTGGAGGCGGGGAGATTGACGAGATCGTCCAACTTTGCGGCGCAGAAGCCAAAGAACAGGTGGCGATCAGACTTGTGGCCGATCATGGAGTCGGCGGTATTGATGGCCTTGTAGGCGACGATGCCTGGCAGGCCGAGCAGGGCATACCAGAAGACGGGAGCGACGATGCCGTCGGCGGTGTTTTCGGCAAGGCTTTCGAGGGCGGCTTTGGTGACGCCGGATTCATCAAGTTGCGTGGTGTCGCGGCCAACAATTTTGGCGACGGCTTTGCGGCCTTCGGCGAGAGATGTGGAAAGCGCGTTGGCGACTTCCAGCACATGGTCCTTCATGGACTTTTGCGCAATGAAGGCAGTGGCGATTGCGACATTGATGAGCCAGCCGCCAGAGAAACGGGTGAAGATGTCCTGCAGCAGGTAGGCGGGGAGTGCGGTACACAGGAGCAGGATTGTGAGGGCTGTGGCCCCGCGTGCGATGCCTTCTATTTCATCGTCGGGTTTGGTATTCAGTGTGGTGTCGAGCCATGTGATGAGGTCGCCCATCCATTGCACGGGATGGCCGATAGTTTTGAACACGGCGGGCGGATAGCCGATGAAGCGTTCCGTGATGCAGGCGATGGCAGCGTGGGGGAGGTGGAGCATGGGGGTCAGAGCCACGTGGCTGGCGTTGTGGTGTGTTTCCCCTCATCCGCCCTTCGGGCACCTTCTCCCGCCCCTCTTGGCGGGAGAAG
>JANPCL010000020.1:0-3110 GCA_031430915.1 Hyphomicrobiales bacterium | reverse complement strand
TCGCGGATGGAGCGCTTGATCAGGCTGCCTTCTTCATAGACGAGGCATGGTGCTTCTGACTTCAAGGTGAGGTCACGCACCGATTCCCAGAGGCGCATCAGATAATCAAAGTCGCGCTTGATTTCCGGGCGGGTGCGCTGGGCACCGGCGGTGCGCACGATGAGGCCCATGCCTTGTGGCACTTCGACCTCGCGTGCAACTTCCTTCAGGCGACGACGGTCACCGGCGTCGGTGATCTTGCGGGAAATGCCGCCGCCACGGGCGGTGTTCGGCATCAGCACGCAATAGCGGCCGGCAAGGGACAAGTAAGTTGTAAGGGCTGCACCCTTGTTGCCGCGTTCTTCCTTGACCACCTGCACCAGCAAGATCTGGCGGCGCTTGATGACTTCCTGGATTTTATAGACACGGCGGCGCGGACGGCGCTGCTGGCGGCGCTGCGGCACTTCTTCCATGGCGTCTTCTGCGCCAATGACTTCGACCTTGCGGTCTTCGGCATTTTCTTCGATGGCGACGATGTCAGCGGCCTCTGCGGTGGGGACCGGTTCGGACGGAAGTTCGTTGTCGTCGGCGTCGCTCACACTGGCGAGGGACGGAAGTTCCTCGGCTTCGAGCGGCATGGTCTCTGGGCTTGCGTCTGCTTCGTCGTGGTCATGATCAGGTTCGGACGACGCATCAGGCTGTTCGTTGCTGTTGACGGGCTCGTCGTTGTGATCGTCTTCGTCTTCTTCACGTTCCGCAGCGTCGTCTTCTTCCTGCTCTTTCAGCAGGGCGAGACGGTCCGCAATCGGGATTTGATAATAGTCGGGGTGGATTTCGGCGAAGGCCAAAAAGCCATGGCGGTTGCCGCCATAGTCCACGAAGGCGGCCTGCAACGAGGGTTCAACCCGGGTTACCTTGGCGAGGTAGATATTGCCTTTGAGGGGTTTGCGATTGACGCTTTCGAAATCGAATTCTTCAATGCGGTTGCCGCGGGCCACCACAACGCGGGTTTCCTCGCGTTGGCTGGCGTCGATGAGCATTTTGTTGCCCATGGTGTGTATTCCTTTGAGCCGCAATAACCCCGCCGCCCGCGCGACCGATATCCGGTTCAAGGCGGTGCGTGAGGGCAGGGGATGTGCGTGCAAAAATGGAGGCAGGTTGTACTGATGCGGGGCCAACGGCAATCGCGGCATGAAGGCTGCGTGCTGTAGTTTTGGCTGTGTCTGCGTTCAGGTTCATCTGTCCCGAGTTGATTTTACTGTGTCCGGACTCTGGCCCCGAACGGTTGATACGCTTTATTCTCGACCCGCATAGTGGTTCCGACCACCCTTACAATGTCGGGGCTTTCCAAGAAAACCCTTCTTTCACGCCGCTTACGGGTTGCTTGCATGTTTGAAGCGAACCGGACACCCGTTTGTTGCGAAACTGTCACGTCCTTGGCCAAATCCCAAGGGTTGCACCTTGAGTCTGGTTACAGACAACCCCGGTTTAGGGGGCAAAGGGTGGGGATGCAAGCGGGGATTGGGGTGGCTTTGTGAAGGTGGCTTTATGAAGCGGCCCGGGCAAAGTAAATGTCTCCGCTATCAGCCCTGTCGCAAAAGTTGAAATCAGGATAGTCTTCTCTGCATGAAACTCCACCGCTTAAGACAGACAGTTTTTGCCTTGTTGCTTGCGTTCTTCGCAACCCTGCTCATGACGGGTCTTGCACGGGCTGACAGTTACGCGGATTGCATGGACGGAAAACTGGGTAGCCGTATTTCTGCATGCAGTGCCGTCATTGATGACCAGACCACAACAGAGTTTGATCTGGAGCGTGCCCTGGAAATTCGCAGCGCTGATCTTCTGATTGCCAAACGCCATGCCGAGGCCATGCAGGACCTCGACCGGGCGTTGCAGCTCAATCCGCAGTCGGCCACGGCGTTGAACGGGCGGGCCTGGACTGTGTATCGCTGGAAAAATACGGCGGAGGGCATGGACGATGTCAATGCGTCGCTGCGGGTGAACGGGGCTTATGGGGCGGCCTGGGACACGCGGGCGCATCTCTATCAGCTGCTGGGGCAGTTTGACCGGGCCTTCACTGAATATGAAGCTGCCATTGGTTTTGGCGGTGAGAACTTCGTTCGCATGTACCAGTGCGGCCTCAGGGAACGGGGGCTCTACAAGGGGCCGGTTGACGGAGTGTATGCGGCTGCCGTGCGCGCCGCGCTGCGGACGTGTGCCATGTCAGCGGCGTGTGATCCGTTGCCGGAGAATGAATATGAGGAAGAATGCGACGGGGCGACGTCGTGAGGATGGGGGGGAGGTGTCACGTTAGCCTGTTGTGCTCTTGGATCAATTCAGCTGGCACAACTTCCTCGCTAACTACAAAACCACCAGGCTTCCAATCCAGATGGTCTTGAGGATCATATTTCTTTATTCTCGGTCTTCTTAAAAGTGAACTGGTTTCGCTTTTGATTTGCTTTAACGCGAGTGATTCACTGCCTGCAAAACCTGATCCGCCAACAGCCTGTTTGTCGCTATTCATCCCGGTCCAACGCCAACCATGTGTAAACAGCTTCTCTGTCCAAATGCTTTGAGTGATGAAACAGTCACTGAAAACTGCACGGTATCTGAAGTATTTGGTCATCGGAACTCCTTGGGTGCAGAGACTCAATCTACATTTATGAATTTTAGAGCATCGTGCGTTCAACTGGAATCAAACTCCAAGAGTTCATCATTCCCACGGACGTGGGAATCCATACTTACCGCAGTTCCACTGGTTGAAAGTCTGGATTCCCGCGTTCGCGCACAACTGTTCTGGGAAAATTTGGAGGCTTGCTTTTTTCCCTTGTGGGTTGGGTTTTGGCCTAACCCACAAGGGGTAGTAAACTTTCCGAGTATATATTCTGCACCTTATTTCTGTGTCGTGGTGCTGTGAAATCGCCGACAAACTGGAACAAATACTGGTTTTCCCCGGACAGCAGTCTTCCACTCATCATCCGTAAGTTCAGGAATATCGCTCAGGTCAATTTCTTGATCTGGGCGAGCGGCCAGTTTTGCCTGCCGCGAAAGCTCTGGTTAACCATGGGGCTTTAGTTTGGCCTGATGTTCAATTTTTACCGTAGTTTTTACTATCCAGCTTTTGCTGTTCT
>JANPCL010000019.1:0-9682 GCA_031430915.1 Hyphomicrobiales bacterium | reverse complement strand
AGATAGCAGCGCTTCATATTGGACCGCGCCGAATAGTACAGCAACTTCCGCCCCACCAAGCCTGAGCCGGTGAAGGCCATCACATCAACATCCATGTGCAGACCGAGGGCTTCACCCACCACAGCACCCTTACCCGTCACAACATTCAAAACACCATCAGGCAATCCGGCCTCGCTGCACAATTCGGCCAACCGCAACAGCGACAAAGACGCCACTTCGGCAGGCTTCAACACCACGCTGTTGCCCGCTGCAAGGGCCGGTGCAATTTTCCATGCACCAATCATCATAGGGAAATTCCACGGCACAATCGCCGCTACCACGCCCACAGGCTCCCGGTGGATGAGCCCCAGAATATTTGGAGCAGTAGGCGCTATCTCGCCATAGATCTTGTCAACCGCCTCCGCATAGTAACGGAATGTGCCGGCAGCACTGCCCGGCTCTGCCTTCAGCGCCATTGAAATTTCAGTGCCGTTGTCCCGCACCCCCAGGACTGCCAATTCCAGGGCATGTTTTTCAATGAGGTCGGCAATGCGGTGCATCACTTTTTTACGCTCGGCTGGTGCGGCCTTCGACCATTTGCCACTATCAAAAGCCAGTCGCGCCGCACGCACTGCGGCGTCGGCGTCTGCTACCCCGGCGCTTGCAATTCGGGTAAACACATTGCCATCAATCGGTGAAACCACATCGAGACCCTCACCACTTTGGGCTGCTACGTGCTTTCCCCCCACAAACAGCTGGGCAGGGGCTACGGCCAACTGCCGAAGACGATCAATTTCCACTTGCGACATGGTTAAACTCCATTGAAAAAGCGGCGGCCATGACAGCCGCCGCCAACTGATATGTCAAACTTAGCGCGTGCTGCCCATGTTGGCAAAACGCTTGGGATCACGGGTAGCAAGGCCGCTTGCCAGCAGGAATCCGACGATCCCCGCAACGATCACGAGTGACGGCAAAACAATCCCCATGGCACCTGCAGCCCCCGTCAAATCTCCAAACTTGTAGAAGATATAGACAAAGAGAACGGCAAGAATAACACCGGAGATGATCGGCAGCACGAAGGTCGACAAGCTGCTTTCACCCATGGAGCCATTGGCACGGAAATACGCAATCACAGAAAATGATGTGACTGCCATCAAGCCCAGAATGCCCAAGGTCCCAAGCTGTGTAAGCCATGTGAACAGTTGCAACACCGGGTCCATGCCCAAGGCGGCAAAGAGACCAACTACCAGCACCGCCAACACGGTTTGGATCATCGAACCAACATGCGGGCTCTGGTGCACATCATGTGTCACACCAACCGAGTCCGGCAAAATACCTTCGCGTCCCGCAACATATTTGTAACGCGCAACACCATTGTGAAATGCAAGCACGGAAGCAAACAGACTGGATACAAACAGGAAGCCCATGATGGTGGCAACCGTGCCACCCACATAGCGGCCTGCCAAATCAAACAGGAATGTTGTAGGGTCTTTCAGGCCCTGCAGGGTCGGCATCAACTTGTCCACACCCTCGCCAGCGGCCATGAGCCATGCCGTGAGCATGTAGAAAACACCGATCAGGATAACTGAATAATAAGTCGCCCGCGGCACTGTGCGCTTCGGGTCCTTGGCTTCTTCAGAATAGATTGTCGTCGCTTCAAAGCCGATGAAAGCCGCAAAGCAAAACAAAATGCCGATGGCAGGCGAACCCGACATGACTTGCGACACGCTGAAAGGAGCCAAAGTCAGCCCTGCGTCTCCGCCTTTCAGCAGAATTGCAGCGTCAACAATCATCACGATAAGATATTCAAGCGCCACCAGCACAACCAGGATTTTGGCCGACAGGTCTACCTGCCGGTAACCCAACACCGCGACAATGGCGATGGCGATAAAGCTCCACACATACCAAGGCAGGTCCAAACCTAAAGGTGCGAAGGTTGCGGACGAGGCAGCACCCAGCAGTCCGAGCACACCAATCTGCATGGCGTTGTAGGACAGGATGGCAATCAAGGCCGAAGCCCCGCCCAAGCGGCCACCTAGGCCACGGGCAGCAAAAGCGTAAAAAGCCCCCGCGTTCGATACATGCCGCGCCATGGCACAATAGCCCACTGCGAACAGCAACAGAATGACCGTCACCAGCAGGAACGAGCCAGCAATGCCAGCACCGTTACCCAGCAACATGCTGATGGGCACCCCGCCTGCCACGGCGGTAAGTGGTGCCGCAGCCGAGATCACCAGAAATGTGACGGCCCCAACACCAAGACTGTTTTTTCGCAACTGGTTGGCACCAGACGCTTGTATTTTATCTGCCATGGAATTTCCCTCCAAAACGGCGTTCCCTCAAAAAACCATGGTTCATTATTTGAACCTTTGGTGCAAATATAGACTTGCAAATTTCCAGCCTTGGAGTCAACATGTTTGCGCAGCAGTAGAATGATCAGCGGAACTAAAACGTGGGAACAGTCAGCAAAGCATTGAGCTTACTTGATATTTTGAAAGACCCGGGTATGCATCTTGGCCTTACCGAAATTGCCAGGCGCGCAGGTTTTGACAAGGCCACGACTCGCAGGATGCTGGTGGAGCTCATGGTCAATGGATTCGTCGAACAGGACGATGGCAACAAGAACTACGTGCTGGGACCAAGCTTGCAGATGCTGGGCAAGGCACGCGAAGAACGTTTCCCGCTTTACAAAACCGTACAACCCATCGTGCGTGCCCTTTCCGAAGAGACTGGCGAAACCGTACATGCGGCTGAGTATGGTGCGGGCATGTTAATCTCGGTGTGTACGCAGGAGTCGGACAAGGCGAACCGCGTGTCCCTGACTGTGGGCCAAAAGCTGCCACTGCATGCCACGGCATCGGGTATCGCCTATTTGGCCGCTTGCACACAGCAATTTGCGGAACAGTATTTGAAAAAACCGCGCCAGACGTTTACCACCCACACTCCCATTGCTGTTGCCGATATTTTGCAGCGCGTTCAACAGACACAGTTGCGCGGCTATTCGCTCAGCAATCAAACCATGGAAGATGGCGTGCACAGTGTGGCGGCAGCTTTCGTGGATCAGCGCGGCAAGCCTGTAGGCACCATTGCTGTTGCCATGCCTAGCATTCGCGCCACTCCGGCCAAACTCGAAACCTGCGGCAAAGCAGCGGCACATGCTGCACTCACCATTTCAAGTAAACTGTTCGGACCGCAGGCCAGCCTGCGCCGCGCATCCTGATCCTGAGGTAGCGTGATGACGTCCCCAAGAATTCTACTCATTGGTACAGGCGACACCAAGTCGGACGAAATCAGTTTCATGCTGGACTGTTTGCGCAAGGCCGGAGCTTCTGCCGCCTTCATGGATGTCAGCGTTCTCGGCGAACCCAAGCTGACGCCTGATCATTCGAAGCACGATGTTGCTGCTGCTGCAGGTACGAGCATCGCAGGCGTCATTGCATCGGGCGACGAAAACTCTGCCATGGCACTGATGGCTGCTGGCGCGTCACACTTGTCGCGCCGCCTTTATGACCAAGGTCATATTGATGGCGTGTTGATCCTCGGTGGGTCCATGGGAACTGACCTTGCACTTGACGTGGCAGCCGCCCTGCCCCTGGGTGTGCCAAAATTTGTGGTCTCCACCATTTCGTTCTCTCATCTCATTCCGCCAGATCGCATATCCACAGACCTGATGATGATCCTGTGGGCAGGTGGGCTCTATGGCCTCAACAGTATTTGCAAGTCAGTGCTCAGCCAAGCCTGTGGCGCTGTGGTGGGTGCGGCACGTTCCGTGGTCAAACCGCAGACAGCAAAACCCGTGGTGGGAATGACATCACTTGGAAAATCATGCCTGAAATACATGGTGACGCTTAAGCCCGAATTGGAGAAACGCGGCTATGAAGTTGCGGTGTTTCATTCCACGGGCATGGGGGGGCGGGCCTTTGAATCCGTCGCTGCGGGCCGTGGCTTTGCGGCTGTCATGGATTTCTGCCTGCAGGAAGTGGTCAATCACGACAATGGCGTGCTGGCGACGTCATCAGGCTGGGACCGGCTGGAAAACGCAGGCCGTGCCGGCATTCCACAAATCGTGGCACCAGGCGCCGTAGACATGGTGGACTTGCCATCATGGTTGCCCCTGCCCCAACACTTCGTCGCCCGACCCTATCACGCCCACAACCGCCTCATCGGTTCAATTACAACAGACACAGAAGGACGCCGCAAAACGGCTCGCACCATTGCGCAGAAATTGGAACGCGCAACCGGGCCTGTGGCACTCATCCTGCCCCATGGCGGCATTGAAGAATGGGATCAGGAAGGTGAACCTTTGCATGACCCAGAGGGACTGAAAACATTTGTCGACGCTATGCGACATGCCGTCAAACCTCCTGTGCACCTGCATGAAGTGGAGGGCCACATCAACAGCCCGGCCTTTGCTGCCATGGCACTTGAGATTTTTGATCAATGGGTAGCAGACGGCAAGATTCCGCGAGGCCAGCATGACTGATCGTGCCCTGATCCTCGACTTCGGCGGCGTGGTGACTCGCACACTGTTCGAAACCCATGACCTGACGGAAGCTGCACTTGGACTTGCGCCGGGCACGCTGACATGGCGCGGGCCATTTGATCCGTCCACGGATCACTTATGGCAGTCCATGCAGCTTGGCGAAATCTCTGAGCGCGACTACTGGATGACGCGTACACAAGAGGTCGCCAAACTTGTGAATCGCCCTTGGTCCAGCATGATGGAATTTGTGCAAGCCGCACGTGGAGCTGACGCCGAACTGGTGTTGCGTCCCGAAGCGCGGCACGCCATTCTCTCCGCCAAATCCGCAGGCGTGAAACTTGCCATTCTTTCCAATGAACTTGACCTGTTTTATGGCGTCGCCTTTCGACAGTCATTTCCCCTGATTGATCTTTTCGACGTGATCGTGGATGCCACCTACACGAAGATCATGAAGCCAGACCCACGCGCCTACCAACTCTGCTTCGACCAGTTGCAGCTGCCAGCCAGCGCCTGCGTTTTTGTCGATGACCAAAAAAAGAATGTTGATGGTGCGCGCGCGTTGCATATTCCAACAGTGCATTTTGACGTAACTCACCCCGCCCAAAGCTATGCCGAAGCCCTGTCGCTGCTTGGCATCAAGGACCTGACTGATGCGTGATTCTAATTTTCTAACTGAAAATAATGCCAAACACCTCTGGCACCCCATGGCCCATGCGGGTGACATGCGGACCAATCCGCCGCGCATCATCAAGGCAGCAGCCGGTGTGGAAATCACTGACCTCAAAGGCAAGACGGTGATTGATGCTGTGGGTGGTCTGTGGAATGTAAATCTCGGCTATTCTTGCGAGCCTGTGAAAAAAGCCATTCGCGATCAGCTCGATGAGCTGCCCTATTATTCCTCGTTCCGTGGCACCACAAATCCGCCGATGATTGAACTGTCTTGGCATCTCGCCGAATTCTTCAAGCCCGACGGCCTGACCCGGGCCTTCTATACATCGGGTGGTTCCGACTCGATTGAAACCGCCCTGCGCCTTGCCCGGCAATTCCACAAATTGAAGGGCCAGCCGGAACGCACCAAATATGTGTCGTTGAAAAAGGGCTATCATGGCACGCATTTTGGTGGTGCTTCCATTAACGGCAACGCCAATTTCCGCCGCGCTTATGAGCCACTGTTGCCGGGCTGCATCCACCTCGCCGCACCGTGGGACTATCGCAATCCCTATGACACAAAAGATGGTGCTGTGATCGCCCAACGCATTGCCGCAGACTTTGAAGACGAAATCGCCTTCAACGGTGCCGACACCATCGCTGCCTTCATCATGGAACCTGTACTTGGTGCGGGAGGCGTGATTGTGCCCCATGAGAGCTTCATGCCGTTGATGCGATCCATTTGTGACCGGCACGGCATTCTGCTGATCGCCGATGAAGTGATCACAGCTTTCGGCCGCACAGGCGCATGGACCGGATCGCGACTATGGGGCGTGCAGCCAGACATGGCCTGCACCGCCAAGGCCATCACCAATGGCTATTACCCCTTCGGCGCAGTAATGATCCACGAGCGCATGACGGAGGTTTTTGAAACCTCAAAATCGCCTCTGGCTTCCATCGGCCATGGCTATACCTATTCGGGCCATCCCGTGGGAGCGGCGGCAGCGCTTGCTTGTCTAACGGAAACCCTTCATCTTGATGTTGCAAGCAACGCGACCACGCGTGGCGATGAATTGTTGGCGGGCCTCCAGCACTTAAAAACCAAGCATGAAAAGGTCGGCGATGTGCGCGGCAAAGGGCTAATGTGTGCGGTGGAACTTGTCTCGGATCGTGCAAAAAAATCTGCGCCCGCCAAGGAAGATGTGCAGAAGGTGCAGGACGCAACCTACGCCGCAGGCGTCATGGTGCGCACGTCTGGGCCCAACATCATTCTCTCGCCGCCCCTTGTGGTGACGAGCGCCCACATCAAGAAAATTATTTCCGCACTCGATGAGGGATTGTCCACACTGTCGTGAAAACGGATGTGAGCACCCTTATTGAACGCCGCTAAATGTTGCTGGCATTGCGCAAGATGTTCAGGTTGAGACCCATCCATGAGTTTAAAGTGCGAGCAAACGGAACGTTTGCGGAGCGAATTTTGCTTCTGGCCTGGCTTTGACGTTACGTCGAAAAAGGTCGCTTATCACCAATGATCAGCATGAAGCCCTTCCAGCTTGTTCAGCATGGTCAACAGCTGGTCGCTGGTCTTCACCCCAAGCAACGCCAAAAGCTTCGCCTGATAAGCTGTGGCGTGAACCACAAGCTTGGCGTGGACAGCGACACCTGCCTTTGTCAGGGACAAGTGTTCCATGCGGCGATCAGTTTCATCCAGCTTGCGCAACAACCACTTTCTCTTTTCCAATTCAAACACGGCACGGCTCACTTTGGTCTTGTGCATGGAAGAATGGGCCGCAATATCTTTTGCTGTGGCACGCTGTAATTGCGCCAGCGAGGCGAGAACGCGCCATTCTGGTCGGCTCATGCCGAACTGCTCTTTATATGTCACTGAAAAGCCCATCGAAACAGTCTCTGCCGCAACCATCAACCGGTAGGGAATAAATTTTTCCAGCTTGAATGACTGTCCCATTATGCCTGCTCAATATACCTTGATAGTTACAAAATTGATGGTTACAGCCGTAACTATAGCAGCATTTGAACGGAGGTCCAGATATGGCGTTGACCTATATGCCAGGTTTCGGAAATGACTTTGAAACTGAAGCACTGCCCGGTGCATTGCCGCAAGGGCAGAACTCGCCCCAGCGCTGCGCCTATGGCCTTTATGCCGAGCAGCTTTCGGGATCACCTTTCACGGCCCCCCGTGGCACAAATGAGCGTTCATGGCTCTATCGCATTCGCCCATCTGTGCGTCACACTGGACGGTTCAAGTGTGTTGACCTGAAGCATTGGAAATCAGCACCAAATGTTGATGATCACGAACTGCCGCTGGGGCAGTTGCGCTGGGACCCCGTGCCTTTTCCTGAAACACCTACAAATTTCATAGACAGCATTCGCACGATCACCACTGCGGGCGATGTCAACGGGCAGTCGGGCATGGCAGCACATGTATATGTTGCAACAGCTGACATGGTGGACGAGCATTTTTTCAATGCCGATGGTGAATTGCTGATCGTGCCGGAACAGGGCCGCCTCCACATCACAACAGAAATGGGCATCATGGAACTGGAGCCTTCGGAAATCTGCGTTATTCCCCGTGGCATGCTGTTTCGCGTTACCTTGCCGGAGGGAAATGCGCGGGGCTATATCTGCGAGAACTATGGTGCGAAATACACCTTGCCTGATCGCGGCCCGATTGGTGCCAATTGCCTTGCCAATCCCCGCGACTTTAAAACGCCTGTAGCATGGTTCGAAGAGAAAGACACGCCCACCCGCCTGCGCATCAAATGGTGCGGCCAGTTCCATGAAACGGAACTTCCCCATTCTCCCATGGATGTGGTGGCCTGGCATGGCAACTACACGCCGTACAAATATGATCTGCGCACCTTCTCGCCCGTCGGTGCTATTCTGTTTGACCACCCCGATCCATCGATATTCACGGTGCTCACTGCTCCTTCCGGCGAAGAAGGTACAGCCAACATCGACTTCGTGATTTTCCCGCCGCGCTGGATGGTGGCTGAACATTCGTTCCGCCCACCGTGGTATCACCGCAACATCATGTCGGAATTCATGGGGCTGATTTACGGCCAGTATGACGCCA
Organism: Hyphomicrobiales bacterium; assembly: GCA_031430915.1. Taxonomy (GTDB): domain Bacteria; phylum Pseudomonadota; class Alphaproteobacteria; order Rhizobiales; family Aestuariivirgaceae; genus Aestuariivirga. Next base: position 1,478 of record JANPCL010000019.1, on the reverse strand, counting down.
AGCAAGATGGCTTCGTGCCCGGCGGCATGAGCCTCCATAACATGATGCTGGCCCATGGTCCTGATGCCCCTGGCTTCTGGAAGGCATCAACCTCGGAACTGAAACCCCACAAGCTGGACCACACCATGGCCTTCATGTTCGAGACCCGTTACCCGCAACTGCTCACGCGCTTTGCAGCCGAGCTTGATACCTTGCAGGATAATTACGCCGATTGCTGGCAGGATCTGTGCAAGCGCTTCAATGGCACCATCGAAGGGGACTGGAGCAAGTGAAACTCGCCACACTCAAAGACAAGTCGCGTGATGGCAACCTCGTCGTGGTCTCACGGCAGAGCACGCATTGCATTGATGCCACGGACATTGCGCCAACGCTTCAATACGCAATCGATAACTGGTCAAACGTTTCACCGAAACTGGCAGAGCTGGCTGACGCGGTTGAACATGGATCAGTACCCCTGATACGCTTTCATGAGCATGATGCCATGTCGCCCCTGCCCCGCGCCTACCAGTGGGCGGATGGTTCAGCTTACGTCAACCACGTGGAACTGGTGCGAAAAGCCCGTGGCGCCGAAATGCCCGAAAGTTTCTGGACTGATCCGCTGATGTATCAGGGTGGTTCGGATTCATTTCTTTGCCCCCGTGACCCTATCGTAATGGCAGACGAAGCCTATGGTATCGATATGGAAGGTGAAGTTGCCGTGATTGTGGGCGACGTGGCCATGGGCGCATCCCATGCTGAATGCCTCAAGGCCATACGACTGGTCATGTTGGTCAACGACGTATCACTAAGAAACCTTATCCCTGCCGAGTTGGCAAAAGGTTTTGGTTTCTTTCAGTCAAAACCGTCATCCGCTTTTTCGCCGATTGCCGTAACACTTGATGAACTGGGTAATGCCTGGCGCGATGGAAAGCTACATTTGCCGCTGCTGGTCGAACTGAACGGCCGCCCCTTCGGTAAGTCCAATGCGGGCGTGGATATGACTTTTGATTTTGGCCAACTGATCCAGCACGCTGCCAAAATACGTCCACTCTGTGCAGGCACAATCATTGGCTCCGGCACTGTGTCCAACAAGGACAAGGATGGCAGCCCCGGCAAGCCCGTGGCGGAAGGTGGACTTGGCTACTCCTGCATCGCCGAGGTGCGGGTTATCGAAACAATTCTTCGCGGTAAGCCGGAAACACCCTTCATGCGCTTTGGCGATACCGTGCGCATTGAAATGAAAGATGCCCAGGGCCAGTCCATCTTTGGCGCGATTGAACAAACCTTAACGCAATACAAGGGAGCCCCATGATGGCCAAAGCATTTGCCTCGCAGGGCGATCTTGCAGAAAAGAAAATTTCGTTCTCGGAAATCGGTCGTGACCTCTGGGCCTTCACGGCCGAAGGTGACCCCAACACTGGCGTTATCATCGGCGATGACAGCGTAATGATTGTCGATGCGCAGGCCACGCCGCGTCTTGCACAGAAGGTGGTCGAGAA
>JANPCL010000018.1:0-9942 GCA_031430915.1 Hyphomicrobiales bacterium | reverse complement strand
GCGTCGAAGTCATCATGCTGAGCGGCGACAACCAGGCGACGGCAGAACGCATCGCCAAAAGCGTGGGGATTGATCGCGTGTTCGCCGACGTGTTGCCCGGCGACAAGGCGAGCAAGGTCAAGGAACTTCAGGCGGAAGGCAAAAAAGTCGGCATGGTGGGCGATGGCGTGAATGACGCTCCGGCCCTGACTCAAGCCGATGTCGGCTTTGCAATCGGCGCTGGCACTGATGTGGCAATCGAAAGCGCTGATATCGTGCTGATGAAAAGCGACCCGTTCGACGTGGTAGGGGCCATAGAGTTATCCCGCGCCACACTGCGCAAGATGCATCAGAACCTGTACTGGGCGGTTGGCTACAATGTCATCGCGTTTCCGCTGGCTGCCGGTGTGTTGTATCCGTTTTTGCTCAGCCCGACCATCGCCGCCATTGCCATGTCCGGCAGCTCGGCGCTCGTTGCCGTCAATGCCTTGATGTTGAAGCGAACGAAGTTGACGGGCATTCACAGCAAGAACGAGACCGTGTCTATCAAAGCGCCTGCGATCAAGCCGGCAATGGCAACATGAGTGGCCTCAGCTCCGACATGCTGCGAAAGCTTGATGCCTATTGGCGGGCGGCAAACTACCTCTCAGTCGGGCAGATTTATCTTTATGAAAATCCGCTGCTGAAAGAGCCGCTTACGTTGGCACATGTGAAGCCACGGCTGCTCGGCCATTGGGGTACGACACCGGGGCTCAATTTCATCTATGCCCATTTGAATCGCGTCATCAAGGCATGCGACCTCAATGTGATCAATATCACCGGGCCGGGTCATGGCGGGCCGGGGCTGGTTGCCAACGCCTATCTGGAAGGCACCTACAGCGAAGTTTATCCAGAAATTTCGCAAGACGAAGTCGGCTTGCAACGACTGTTCAAACAGTTCTCGTTTCCCGGTGGCATTCCAAGCCACGTTGCACCCGAAACGCCGGGCTCCATTCATGAGGGCGGTGAACTCGGCTACGCCCTGTCACATGCACACGGTGCGGCTTTCGACAATCCTGACCTCATCGTTGTTTGCGTCGTCGGCGATGGGGAGGCCGAAACCGGCGCAATGGCAACGAGCTGGCATTCCAATAAATTTCTCAATCCCGTACATGATGGCGCGGTGCTGCCAATCCTGCATTTGAATGGTTACAAGATTGCCGGACCGACGGTGCTGGCACGCATTCCCCATGACGAACTTGAAGCCCTGTTTCGCGGGCTCGGTTACACGCCGTATTTTGTCGAGGGTGATGACCCCATGACAATGCACCAACACATGGCCTCAACACTGGACGATGTCGTTATAGACATTCAAAACATTCAACACGAGGCGCGTTCAAATGGCTTCAAGCAGCGTCCAGCTTGGCCCATGATCATCCTGCGCTCGCCCAAGGGTTGGACCGGACCGAAGCTAGTGGATGGCAAGCCAACAGAAGGCACTTTTCGTTCGCATCAAGTGCCCATGGGCGAGATGGATAAGCCGGGTCACTTGGCGTTGCTGGAAAGTTGGATGCAGAGCTATCGACCAGAAGAACTGTTCGATGAAGCGGGCACGTTCCGACCCGAACTTGCGGATCTTGCTCCGAAGGGTGAGCGCCGGATGAGCGCCAATCCCCATGCCAATGGCGGCCTGCTGTTGCAGGATTTGCATTTGCCCGATTTCGCCAGTTACGCAGTTGAAGTGCCAACGCCCGGAGCGGTGGATGCAGAAGCCACACGCGTTCAAGGGCAGTTCATCCGAGATGTGATCAAACACAATCCGGAGAATTTCCGCGTCTTCAGTCCGGATGAAACCACGTCTAACCGTTGGGGCGCGGTATTTGAAGTCACCAACCGCTGCTCCACCGCGGAGATTTTCGACTTCGACGACCACGTCGCACCCGATGGTCGCGTGATGGAGATGCTGAGTGAGCACCAATGCGAGGGCTGGCTGGAAGGTTATCTGCTGACCGGACGCCATGGTTTCTTTCCTTGCTATGAGGCTTTCATCCACATCATTGACTCGATGTTCAACCAACATGCCAAGTGGCTGAAAGTGACGCGCGGCATTCCTTGGCGCCGCCCAATTGCCTCGTTGAATTACCTTCTGACATCGCATGTCTGGCGGCAGGATCATAATGGCTTCACTCATCAAGATCCGGGCTTCATCGATCATGTCGTCAACAAAAAGGCTGAAGTCATCCGCGTTTATCTGCCGCCCGATGCCAACACGCTGCTGTCGGTCACCGATCATTGTTTGCACAGCCGCAACTATGTGAACGTCATCATCGCTGGCAAGCAACCCTCGCCGCAGTGGCTCGACATGGACGCCGCCATCCAACACTGTTCAACAGGCATTGGAATTTGGCGTTGGGCGAGCAGTGATAAAGGCAGCGAACCAGATATTGTAATGGCCTGCTGTGGCGATGTTCCTACGCTCGAAGCAATGGCAGCCGTAGATCTATTACGGACATATTTCCCCGAACTGAAAGTCCGCGTTGTCAATGTTGTTGATTTGATGAAGCTCCAATCGCCACATGATCATCCGCATGGTTTGGGCGATGCTGAATTTGATCAGCTCTTCACCGTCGATAAGCCGGTCATCTTCGCCTACCATGGCTATCCCACGCTGATTCACCGGCTCACCTATCGGCGCACCAACCACGGGAATTTTCATGTGCATGGCTATAAAGAGGAAGGCACAACGAGTACACCGTTCGACCAGGTGGTGATGAACGACCTTGACCGCTTTCACCTTGTGGCCAATGCCATAGACCGTGTGCCGCAGCTCGGTGCCAGCGGAGCAAAAGTGAAGAAGATGATGTACGACAAGCTTGCCGAACACAAACGCTACATTTGCGAACACGGCGAAGACATGCCGGAAATCCGCAACTGGCAGTGGCCTGCACATGGGTAGTTCCCCACCATTTCTCCAGCGCGTCTTTCTGGTTCGGCATGGACAAACTGCTTGGTCGCTTTCCGGCCAGCATACAGGCCGAACTTATATTCCATTGACGAAAAAGGGCGAAGCAGAAGCCCGCACACTGCATGAACGACTCCGCGTCATTGTTTTCAATCGGGTATTCGTTAGCCCGCTGCAACGCGCACGGCAAACCGCCGATTTGGCAGAGCTCGCAACACCTGTAGAAATTGAACCTGATCTCGTGGAATGGGACCATGGCGAATACGAGGGCCTGCGCAGCGCTGAAATCCGCGCGATGAAACCTAACTGGAATCTCTACAAAGACGGCTGCCCTGGCGGTGAATCGCGACATCAGGTTTCAGAACGGGCTGACCGGATTATCGCGCTGATACGCGCTCTCGAAGGCAATATCGCCATTTTCTCGCACGGCCACTTCGGCTGCGTTCTGGCGGCTCGCTGGATTGGGCTGGAAATTGAACACGCATTGCATTTTCTGCTCGATACGGCGTCAGTCAGCATTCTGGGTTACGGCCATCAAAGCGTCGCTGAGCCTGCAATCATGCTATGGAATGCGCGACCTGACGCAGCGCCCGAGCCATGAACATGCCAGTAGCCGAGCAACTCGAACTCTCTGACCGTCTGAACCAGCGCTGCCTCTGCACAACGCTTGACCGCAATCTGCTGGCGGACACTGTCGGTCGCGCAGTCGATGATCCGGTATTCAACGTCGAACAGCTTGAGAGCAAGCCAAACCTGCTTTCCAACGTTCTGGTGTTCCTCTCGTTGGATGATATTGCGCAAATGCGCGGGATCGTTGAGGCCATTGAGGCGACAGCACGATTACCCGCCTACCGTAACGCCGTCCTCGCGTGGGCACCTGAATCAGCACAAGTGGACTTTGGCCCGCTTGGGGCATTCATGGGCTATGATTTCCATCTTGATGACAGTGGCCCGAGGCTCATTGAAGTGAACACCAATGCTGGTGGTGCCTTCATCAATGCGCTCCTTGCAAAGGCCCAGAAAGCCTGTTGCAGCGAAATCGAACGCGGGCTCATCGCCATGCAGGCAGAAGACTTCGATGGCCAAGCGCTCAACGTATTCACTGCGGAATGGCTGTTACAACGTGGCACAGGGCTGCCACGCCGCGTGGCGATCATCGATGATCGTCCAGAAGAGCAATATCTCTATCCCGAATTCATTCTGGCGCGGCAGCTGTTGCGCTACCATGGCATCGACGCCGTGATCGGCGACGCTGCAGCACTCACCTATGACGCCGGAAAACTCCTTCTTGGCGGAAAAGAAATCGATCTCGTCTACAATCGGCTGGTGGATTTTTCATTTGCGGAAACGCGACATGCAGCGCTTGCTGCGGCGTACAAGGATGGTGCGGTTGTGGTAACGCCAAACCCGTACAATCACGCCATCTATGCCGCAAAACGCAATCTGACTTTGCTGTCTGATCAAACCTGGCTGAAAGCAGCGGGCTTGTCCGATGCCTTGCGAACAAGGTTGGCAGGTATTCCGAAGACCACATTGGTCACGCCCGAAAATCTTGATGCGATGTGGGCTGACCGGAAGAACCTGTTTTTCAAGCCGCTGTCCGGCCATGGCGGCAAAGCTGTTTACCGTGGCGACAAGGTGACCAAGGGCGTATGGGCTGACATCGCGGGCGGCGCATATGTGGCACAAGCTTTGGCGACACCCGGCCAGCGCATGATCAAGCTTGATGGCGCACCCGTGCCGCGCAAGATGGATATCCGGCTTTACACGTATGCGGGTGAAGTTCTGCTAACGGCGGCAAGACTCTATCAGGGCCAAACCACAAATTTCAGAACAGCAGGCGGTGGATTTGCGCCGGTGTTCATCATTTGATTGGCGGCATCCTTTTCGAACACCATCTCAACGTCGCATAACTTACGCCTCAAGCCGAGTTCTGTTCATCTTCAAAGTCACGACTACTCCATCTTCCGCCCAGTCGCAGGTGATGGTGCCGCCGAGTTGCGTTGACATCGCCCGGTTGATGAGTTTGCTGCCAAAGCCTCCCTGACCCGTTGGTGAGGTGATCGGGGGGCCGCCGCTTTCCGTCCACATTACGATGACATCATTGTCATGGCCGGTCGATGAAACATCAAGCGTGCCGGTTTCCGACGAAAGCGCTCCATACTTGAGAGAGTTTGTTGCAAGTTCGTGGATGATCAATGCAAGTGTTGTTGCGGATGCCTCTCCGACGCCCATGCGTGGCACAGATACGCGAATGCGTCCGCTGAAGGCACCCAAATCGTCATAAGGCGCCAACAACACGGACAGCAGGTCACCAAGCAAGGCGTCGGTTCTGGCATGGCCGGGAAGCGGACGGACGAGGTCATGGGCGCGGCCCAGCGCGGTCAACCGGTTGATCAACTGTTTTGCCATATCCTCGGTCGATGCCGATGACCGCGAAGTTATGGATGTCAGGCCGGACGCGATGGCCAACAGATTTTTGACCCTGTGGCTCATTTCGCCGGCAAGGAGCTCGTTGCCTTCCTCAGCCTGCTTTCGTCCCGTGACATCCAGAAAAATCCCGAACAAACTGCGGTCAACCATCCCCTCATCGTTGCCCTGGCCGCGGGCGGAAACCCACCGGACTTCGTCGCCGATCAGGATTCTAAAATCGATTTCGTATGGTCCGATAATAGCCCGACTCGCAGTGAATGCGGCTCCCACGCGGTCACGATCAGCGGGGTGGATGCGGGATGACAAATCCACAAATGTCACATCTGTAGTTCTGGGCATGCCCCACATATCGTAGGCGCGCTGATCGAGCAGAAGATTGTCAGTATCAACATTCCAGGCCCAAAGTGCCACACCGGCACCTTCAATTGCAAAGCGCAGATGCTTTTCATTCCAGCGAGGCAGATCCAGTTGATCAGATTTCATTAATTTCATTCCTCAGACGTAACATTACTGACTCATATCCCAATTTCTTTTCGAGTGCGAAACACTCCGCTCCACAGAGAGCCGGCCAAGGACTGATGCCCATGCTTCTCAGTCCGATGGAGTTGATTTTCATGTGGTTTTTTCCTTGCCCGAGTTCAATGTCAGCCTTTTTCAAGCCATCCCCCCGCAAATCCCGCCCGCCGCAGCCCGGTGTGAATATGGGGGCATTCGCGCATCAACCGCCACAACAGGCCGCTACGATAATTTTCAATCATCAATACCGTGGGTCCGATGTTGAGCCCGAAGTGCCAAGGTGAGACCCACCAGCCAAAAGGGTTGCCAAGCTCGCCCGGATGAGTTGGGTTGAATGCGGCCTTGAAGCCATAGGCTTTGGAGTCTGTGAGTTTTGCTTGATGAATGCAATAGCTGATCGCTGGCAGAACGATCTCTGGCGCAAATGGCAATGAAGCAACAACTGCCCAAGGCGCCAGCGTACCATCATCAGGACCATAGGGAACACCGCGCCCGAGATAATCGAAAAAACTGCGTTCGACGCCTTCAAGTTTGAGCGTTTCAGGCCCCGGCCCTTCGCTGGCTGTGATCCCCCAGCAATGTTCGCCATAGCCTGCAAACTTGCGCGGATTGTCGATGGCGTAAAGCTGTTGAACATAGGTGGCGCGCTTGCTGTTCTCGAAATAATCAATGCCCTTGTTACGCATGAACGCATCCTGGATGCCGCGAAAATCGATCCAGACGTGAGAAAGTTGGTGCGTGAAAAGTGACCCTGCGTAGAGATAGTCAAAGCCATAGCAATGCTCCCAGCAATAAGTGGACAGCCACGCGTCATAACTCTCTTGCGGCAAGGGATGGGTGGGAGAGGCAAGGCTCAGAATATAGAGCAGCAGCGCTTCGTCATAGCCTTCCCAGCGGTAGTTGATAAACCCGCTTTCGGGCCCCCAACCATGCGTCACCGTTGCTTTGCCGTCTTGCGCCCATGCCCAATCAGCCCGGCGATAAAGTGCGTCGGCGAGGACGCGGATCTCCTTTTCTTCAGCGTTGTCGCCACCAAAATAAGCCGCCGCCGCCAAGACACCAGCCAGCAAGAACGTGCTGTCAATCGTCGATAGTTCGCAGTCCCATGCGCGCCGTCCGGTCTGCATGTCGAGGAAGTGATAGTAGAAACCCTTGTAGCCCGTCGCATCTGGATCTGGTCCTTGGGGACTGTTCCAAAAGAAACGCAAGGTCGTCAGCGTGCGCTCAACCGCAGCGCTGCGTGTCCAAAACCCGCGCTCGACGCCCACCGGATAAGCCGCGAGCGCCAACCCGGTGGCAGCGATGCTGGCAGGCCAACCTGCCGCAGTCTTGTCGATGATCAGTCCATTGGCGGGGTTTGCCTCATGGATGAAGTAAGCGAAGGATTCGCGCTGTAGCTGCTCAAGTTCCGCGTCCATTGCGGTCATGTTTGTGGTCGCCTGACCCAACGTCGCATCACTGCGAATCCAATTATTGGCACGACGATCCATTGCAGCAGTGGTGTTAACCCTGTCCCGAATGGCGGCAGCGTTGGCATGAACTCCGCGTAAGCCCAAGCCTTGCGGATGAACGTGTTCAGATATTCGCTGTAAATGGTATAGCCGATGCAGATTGCAAGTGTGGTTAGCAATACCGGAAAAAAGCGCTGGCGTGGCCAAGCGGCGCTGCCGAAACACAGTAGCGCCAACACCAGAGACAGAGTGGCGATCATAACATCACCAACGGTACAATGGAATACAGCGAAGGCGATCTCCTTTGCCGATCCGATGTTCCAAATCGTGTAGAGCGGCAGCTGTGCGACTTCCCAGATCAAATGCAAACCAGCCGTCAATCCGAGATAAATCCTCAGCCCATCTAGCCAGTGCCGCTCCGGATTCAACTGATGCGCACTTCCGTCATCATGCCACCCGCCATATGATAGAGATGGTGACAATGCATAAACCATGCACCTTTTTGATTGGCGTCGAAAGCGATGGTGACCGGGTTGTGGGCGGGAACAATAATCGTGTCGCGCATGGCACCTGAAAAACGTCGCCCTCCAATGGAAACGACCTGAAAATGATGGCCGTGCAAATGCATGGGATGCATCATCGAATTTGGGTTCATGAATGTCATCTCGACCCTTTCACCCTGACGCACATCGAAAGGTTCGTGCTCGCCGTGGGCACGACCGTTGATCGTCCAGCGATAGCCGGGTTCTTCGCCCAGCATCATCATGAAAGACTGGTCTACGGACTTTTCTGCCAAGGGGCTCGTCGCGCGCAGTTGTGCTTCAAATGAAAGATCAGTCAATTCCTGTGGGACAGCAGCCATGCTTTCGAATTTGCCAATTGACGCGCCAACTGTCGCCAACACAATGCCAGTCACAAACCGCTCGCCTTCAACCTGTGCCAGAACCGGAAACGCCCCGCCATCTGGCGGGATATCAACGACGACATCTATGCGTTGGCCCTGCGCCAGCGGATAGGAAGTCTGCGAAACCGCCAAGCAAGGCGAGCCATCAACCGCGACGCAGCGCGACTGCAATCCCGGCGCCGAGATGAAAAACGCCGTTGCCGTGCCGCCATTGATGATACGGAGGCGAACGCCGCTGCCTTTTTCAACTGTGATAACCTCGGGATCATCAAAGGTTCGGTCATTGGCGAGAAAGGCATCGTACTTCACATCATTGGCATGGGTCATGCCCATCATGCCGCCTTTCATCATTTTACCCATCATGCCACCACCACTGCTCGCATGGGAAGCACTGCTGCCAAGTTCGGCCAAAACCTCTTGCGGCGTCCTGAAGGCGAAGTCATGCAACATGACAATAACGTCCTGAGTATCGCCAGCATCCTTTTCAAGTGCCACCATCGATGCCGCCAGAAGTTGCTGCTCACTGAGGCTATGTGAATGCATCCAATGAGTGCCGGGCGTCAGCGCAAAATCATGGGTATCTGTTTGGCCGACGGCCAACGCACCGCCATCAGGACGGGCGCGATCCTGGCTGGCTGGTGCCATGACTTGTCCATGCCAATGCATTTGCAATGGTTCACCCGAAGAATTCAGCAGACCGCCCGAAAAGCGCTCACCCTCACGCGCGACCATGCCAGTCTTGCCATCCCGTCCAAGCACACTGAACACCGTGGCCGCTTTTTTATTGACCTCAAGAGTACGGGAAGCCACCGACAGCAAGGGAGTTGCCGCCACAGCCGGCCTCCATGCAGCTCCGGCAAAAATTGCACCGACTGTTCTTGCAGATGATGCAAGGAAGGACCGGCGATTGGGCTTCGTGAAGTGTTGGTTCTGGCGCATTACGAACTCCTTAGGGCTAATGTTTTCTTGTTGCGTAATTTGCTCACAATCCTGAGATGACTTTTTCGAGCTTCGCCCGAATCTGCAAAGCGGCCTGTTTCAGCGCCGGATTATCGATCGCCTGCATTGAGGCGACGGGATCGATTGCTGCAACTTCGATCTGACCGTTGCCCGCATCACGGATAACTACATTGCAGGGCAGCATCGTGCCGACCTTGTTTTCAAGCATCAAGGCTTCGTGGGCCAGAGTTGGATTACAGGCACCGAGGATCCGATAGGCAGGGTAATCAACGCCGATCTTCTGCTTCAAAGTCGCGCTAACATCAATCTCAGTGAGGACGCCGAAGCCTTCGATTTTCAATGCCTCAGTTACACGTGCTACCGTTTCACCAAAAGGCAGCGAAAGCATTTTTGTAAGGTAATAGGACATGTTTTTTCTTCCTGTTGCTATAGGCGCTTGTCGAAAAAAAGGGACTTGGCCGGCGCCGCCACCCCCAACAACAAAAGCAGCATGAAGATCGCACCGCCTCATCCCATGCCCCACATCATTGAGTTTCCGTCCATCCAATTGGTCAATTTTTCTTTCCGTGCGACTGACGCACTGTCTAGTGAGAGGCAGATTTCTCCGCCCCTGCTTTTGTGGACGGTTCGCGCAATCGTTACATCTTCTCGTTCATGGCATCCATCGCTTCGCCCATATGCATCATGCATTCATCAGGCTTGCTGTCCTTCATGGACGTCTTTGCCAGACCCATGTGTTTCATTGCCATGTCCTTGTT
>JANPCL010000017.1:0-8949 GCA_031430915.1 Hyphomicrobiales bacterium | reverse complement strand
GTTGTGGGGCAAAAACAACTCAATCATCCAGGAGATGAACATGGCTGCGAAAAAAGCTGCTGCTAAGAAGACCGTAAAGAAGGCTGCCAAGAAGGCTGCTCCTAAGAAGGCTGCCAAGAAGGCCGCCCCTAAGAAAGCTGCAAAGAAGAAGGCTGCCAAGAAGGCCGCCAAGTAATATTCGGCTGCCGGGAGTTTTTCTCTCGATCATCGGCTCCGCGAGACATACGTCTCCGGAGCCGATTTCATTTATTGATAGACGTAGATCTTGGCACCGACCTTCACGCGGTCATAGAGATCAATCACATCGGCATTCATCATGCGAATGCAGCCCGATGAAACAGCTCCACCGATAGAGGCTTCATTGTTTGTGCCATGCACCCGGTAAATCTTGCCGCCGATATAGAGCGCACGCGCACCCAGTGGATTTCCCGGTCCACCTTCCATGAAGGGAGGAATGATGTGGCCCTTGGCCGCTTCACGCTTGATCATCTCCTCGGGTGGCGTCCACGAAGGCCATTCAGCTTTGCGGTCAATGCGCGACGAGCCGCTCCACTGCATGCCCTCTTTGCCAACGCCAACAGAATAGCGAATGGCTTCGCCCTTGCCTGACACAAAATACAAAGCGCGCTCCGGCGTCTTCACAATCAGCGAACCTACGGGATATTGCGTCTCGGTCCATTCCACTTCCTGCCGAGATTGCTTACCCGACAACCCGGCCTTCGATAGAGACGCATACTGTACCGGCTGCCCGGAAACCACTCGCACCTTGCGACTGCCAAACAGGCATTGCAGGAAACCCTTGCAGTCACGCCGTGCGACCAGCCGACCATCACTCAGTTTTCTTGGACTATCGGCTCGCGTCTGAACAGCCACCGGCTTTTTCTTGTCGATGGTCTTTTTGCTGGCCTGCAGCTTTTTGACGGCGACAGGTTTCTTTGCCGCCAGTAACTTCTTGGGCTTTACCAGACTCGTTGGCGCATCAGCAGCTTTGGTGGCAGCAAACGCAGTGGAGGCAAGGCTTGTCGTTACAAAGGCAAGGCCCAGAGCCATCGCCATAACATGTCGCATCATTGTATTGTCCTCAATTTGCAATTCCGACCGGAAACACGTGGCCCCCACGATTCCAGCCCTCGGTTAATATCAGGTTTCCGGCAAGTTCAAACGTATGTGAAGTTCACGAAGTTGCTTTGGCGTCACGTTGGAAGGCGCCCCCATCAAAAGGTCTTGCGCCTGCTGGTTCATCGGGAACAGCACCACCTCACGAATATTGGGTTCGTTGCAAAGCAGCATCACAATGCGGTCCACACCCGGCGCAATGCCGCCATGGGGCGGTGCGCCATATTGGAAGGCCCGATACATGCCGCCGAACTTCTCGATGATCGCCTCTTCCGGATAACCCGCAATCTCGAAAGCCTTCTTCATCACTTCGGGCTTGTGGTTGCGGATCGCACCTGACGACAGCTCAACGCCATTGCACACGATATCATATTGATAGGCATTGATGGTGAGCGGGTCTTGCGTGTTGAGTGCTTCCAAGCCACCCTGCGGCATCGAGAACGGATTGTGCGAGAAATCGATTTTCTTGTCGTCCTCGTTCCACTCATACATCGGGAAGTCCACAATCCAGCAAAGGTCCCAACGGTCCTTGGCAATAAGATTCATATCCTCACCCGCCTTGGTGCGGGCTTCACCTGCGAATTTGTAAAACTTGTTGGGCTGCCCCGCCACGAAGAAGCAGGCATCACCCACGGCGAGATTCATTTGTGCCTTGATCGCATCACTACGTTCCGCTCCAATGTTCTTGGCGATCGGGCCAGCAGCACCCTCTTCACCTTCGCGCCAGAACATATAGCCGAGCCCCGGCTGCCCTTGCGATTGCGCCCAAGAATTCATCCGGTCACAAAACGCGCGGCTTCCACCACCCTTCACAGGGATTGCCCACACTTCAACCTTGGGGTCATTGGCAATCATGCCCGCAAACACCTTGAAGCCGGAGCCTGCAAAATGTTCGGTCACGGATTGCATCTTGATCGGGTTGCGAAGGTCAGGCTTGTCGGTGCCATACCAGCGCACGGAATCCTTGAAGGCGATATGCGGGAACTTCTGTGTCACAGGCAGCCCGCCGCCAAATTCCTCAAACACGCCACGCAGCACCGGCTCCACCGCATTGAACACGTCGTCCTGCGTCACGAAGCTCATTTCAATATCGAGCTGATAGAATTCGCCGGGCGAACGGTCGGCCCGCGCATCCTCATCGCGGAAGCAAGGCGCAATCTGGAAGTAGCGATCAAAACCCGACATCATCAGCAGCTGCTTGAACTGCTGCGGTGCCTGCGGCAGCGCATAGAACTTGCCGGGGTGAACGCGTGACGGCACCAGATAATCCCGTGCACCCTCAGGCGATGACGCCGTCAAGATCGGTGTCTGGAATTCAAAGAAGCCCTGGTCCACCATGCGGCGGCGCAGCGAATTGATGATCGCTCCCCGCTTCATGATATTGCCATGAATGCGCTCACGACGAAGATCGAGGAAGCGATATTTCAGACGAATGTCCTCAGGATATTCGGTGTCACCAAATACGGGAAGCGGCAGCTCGGCGGCTTGTGACAGCACTTCAATCTCGGTCGCATAAACCTCAATGGCACCCGTCGCCATATCGGCATTCTCGGTGCCAGCCAAACGCGCCCGCACCTGACCGTCAATGCGGACCACCCATTCCGAGCGCAGCAATTCAACGGTTTTGAAAGCGGGCGACGCCGGATCAGCCACCACTTGCGTGATGCCGTAGTGATCGCGCAGATCAATGAACAATACACCGCCATGGTCGCGCACCCGGTGCACCCACCCGGACAACCGTGTTTCCGTGCCCTGATGGTCAATGCGAAGTGCGCCACACGTGTGGCTGCGATATATATGCGTCATGGCGCGAAAATCCCTTGAATTTCGCGCTAAAGCGCATGGGCCAAGCGATTTGTCAAGGCTGCGGCGCAAGGCGCGGCGACACCGCTTTCATGACGAGATCAACCAGCATGCGTGCACCAGTTTCAGACACGTGATCATCATCGGCATAATAGGAAATGCCCGCATGCTGGGCCACACAGCGCCCTTTCACCATGGAATTGCAGAACAGGCTTGAGGGCTCAATCCGTATAAAGGGCTGCTGCTGCGACGCCGCATCGAGAATGTTCAGCACCGCACCATTGCGGGCATTGAACAGGTCAAACGACGTGGTGATGTCGGAGGGCGGGTCATGCCGCAAAATCGTGGTCTTGAAATTCCGGTTTCCCACATGCCAGCCAACTTCAGGAACCGGCCCCACGACAATGAGCGGAGCGATCCGCGCCAATGTCTGGAAGAACGCGGTCACAGCCTTGGTCTTTCCCTCTTCACCCACGCTCCATGTTCCACTGGAATCCACTGCCGCCAATGCGCGGGCTTGTTCAACTTCAACACCGCCTTCACCATTGTCAAAACCCGCTGATGATCCGGCACCCGGCAGCGGGAACAATCGCATCGTCCAGCGCATATTCACCACAACGGCCCGGGGCTTCAGTGCCGCGATGATCTCGAACGCCCGCTGCTGCTTTACACGGCACTTCACGGCATCCCGCTCAATAGTTTTAGTGAGGTCATAGACACCGGGCACCCGCAGACAGCGCGACGTATTCACATAAATGCCAGACCATCCCTTGGCTTTAAGCGCGAGGTCAATTTCTCCCACCAAGGCTTGCGCGTGTGAGTCGCCCCAAACGATAACGGGATTGGGACCATCAACAACACCGATATGGCAGAACTTGATTTCCGGCATGGCAGCATCGGGAGATGTCCAGTTGCAGTTTTCAGTTTTGTGAAGCGGTGGCAAAACCTGTGCCAGCAGTGCGGCGTCATAACGAGTCTCCGGCCAATTGCGCATCAGCCCAAAACTTGACACAGCGACAATACCTGCAATGGCTGCCACTGAAAGGCCAAAGACAGTTGCGCGTGTCAGATGCTTTCGATTCCGAAACGGCTTTTCCACCAGTTGATACGTGATGGCAGCAAGCGCCAATGCCAGAACCGCCAGCCCAAGCATCAACAACAGCTTCGGTTCATCAAGTCTGTAAAGCCTTGCAAAGGCAAACAGCGGGTGATGCCAAAGGTAGGCTCCGTATGAGATGAGACCGCAAGCTACAATGGGCCTCGCCGACAATACCCGGCCCGCCGGGCTAGTGGCACCTGTAAACATCAATACCAGCATGGTCCCCACGACCGGCCACAGATTTGGCCAGCCCGGCACTTCATCAACATTCGTCACCACAATGAAGCCAGCAACGATGCAACCGATACCAATAATAGCGAGCACTTGAGCGGGAAAACCTGTTCGCATGACAGCCAGATTTATTCTGCGCTCAAGCAGTGTCACCAGAACGCCGGCAAATAATTCCCAAGCCCGCGCATGCAGCAGAAAAAACGCAGCTTCTTTGCTGTTCCACAACTGAAACAGGCAGACCGCAAAAAATATCGCGAACAGGCCTGCGAATATCACCAGCAAATACAGCCGCGCAAAGCGCCACCCCAGCCACAGCACAAATGGAAACAGGATATAAAACTGCTCCTCCACACCTAGGCTCCAGGTGTGCAGCAGTGGTTGATCTTCCGCCGTTGGGTTGAAATAGCCAAGGCTCTGCCAGAAATGGACGTTGGAGAAAAACAACGCCGTCGCCCGCAAACTTCCGAGGTAACCAGCAAATGTTTCCGGCGGTGCCAGCCACCACGCAAACGGAAATGTGAAAGCCATGACCACAAACAAGGCGGGCAAAATGCGCCGGGCCCGGCGTTCATAGAAAGACAGCAGGCTGAATTTGCCAGCCTCCATCTCATCAAGAATGATACGTGAAATCAGATAGCCGCTGATGACGAAAAAAACATCAACACCCAGAAAGCCACCAGGCACCGCCTGCACGCCCGCGTGAAACAGGATGACCGGCACAACAGCCAAGGCCCGCAACCCATCAACTTCGGCACGATAGTGTTTCATGTTCCCGGCAGCAGGCCCGGAACGTTCAACCGTTCGATGCAGCCTTCACAGGAGGAAGCTTGGGACAGGACTTGCCGTCCTTGGCCACACATTTGTCGGCCACCTTCTTCGGCTTCACGTCCGGTTTTTTTGCTTTCGCAACCACTACCTTCTTGGCTTTTGCATCAACCTTCTGCGAAGCCACCTTCTTTACATTTTTGTCCGAAGGCTTCGCAGCGATTTTTTTCTTCGTCTGGTTCAGGCTCCAGAAAAATCCGCGATAGGGCTTCTTCTTGACCGCGTTGTCGATGTCGCGACCAACGTCGGCAAAGCTGCGGCGAGGGCCACCGCTGAAATCAAACAGACCACCCTTCAACACGACGCGCGTATTGGACATGCCCGCTTCGTTCACAATGGCAAACAGTTTGGCGGCATTTTCGGGAGCCAGTCGCACACAGCCATGCGAAGCTTTGCGCCCGAGGCTGTTCACGTGAAAGCTGCCATGAATGGCATGGCCGTCGCCGGTAAAGAAAATCGAATGCGGCATCGGCGCATCGTCCCATTCCTTCGAGAAGTGTTCGGCTTCCATGCGGAACGGCCGAAACGTTCCCGTAGGCGTTTCATATTTCGCAGCCCCCGTGGACACCGGCCACACATATTCCGTATCGCCATCAACCTTTACGGTCATTTTCTGTGACACCTTGCTGATGATGATTTCCACCCGCGAGGCGTATGCTGACGACAGAGATAAAAGTGTTGAAACAACAACAGCAGCGACGAGACCAGCGAGACGACGAAGGGGCATGACAGTGTCCGGTTTGATTTGCATCTGGCCAAACTACAGGAAGACGGGCAAAACTGGTAGCCCCCAAAGACAAACAGGCCAAAGCCATGCCGTGGACGCACAACAACAGTATTTTCGCCAAGGATTTCAGGTCCCGCCCCTACTGGTGGGATGGCTATGAACCAGTCCACATGTCGGAAATTACCCTGCCAAAACAAACAGAAGTGGCAATTGTGGGAGCAGGCTACGCAGGCCTGAATGCCGCACTGGAACTGGCGAAAAATGGCGTGGAATGCATCGTGCTGGACGCCGCCGAACCTGGCTTTGGCGCTTCCACCCGCAATGGCGGCATGGTCTCGGGTGGTGTCAACGTCGGCAAAGGCATGATTCGAAAGCCCTTGTCGGCGGACGAAGCCCGGCCCTTTTTGGCTGAGGCAGCCGATGCTTTCAGCCACATTGAACAAGTGATCACAGACAACAACATCGATTGCGGCTGGCACAAAACCGGATACTTCCTCGGTGCCTGGTGCAAGTCCCATTACGACGGCATGGCGAAGAAAATAGCTTTGCTGAATGAGGCCGCCCGGGCTGACGCGAGTCTAATTCCGCAAAACGAGCAGCGCCAGCATATCGGTTCCGATTACTATCGAGGCGGAATGTTGGTGCGCCGCGCCGCCCACTTGCACCCCGCACTATATTACAAGGGACTTTTACACCTCGCACAGAAACTGGGTGTGCCAATTGCCTCCCGCACTCCAGTTACCGGACTTGCACAAAAAAATGACGGAAGCTGGCAGGTAAAAACCGCGCGCGGCGATATCCGTGCAAGCAACGTGCTTATAGCTACCAACGGCTACACAGGTGACGTGACACCGCAACTGAAACGCCGCGTTGTGCCTGTGGGTTCCTATCTGATCGCCACAGAAGAGCTACCGACAGATCTCGCAAAATCCCTCAGTCCACAAAACGAAAGTTTCGCCGACACACGCCGCGTGCTCACCTATTATCGCCTCTCGCCCGACGGCAAGCGCATGATCTTCGGTGGCCGCGCCCGCTTCGGCATGATGGACGCAACAGAAGCCGCACCCCTGCTCTACCGCTTCATGACCAACCGTTACCCGCAATTGAAGGGCACCAAAGTCAGCCACGCCTGGACCGGCAATGTTGCTTTCACCTTTGATGAATTACCCCACATGGGCAAACAGGATGGATTGCATTTCGCATTGGGCTGCAACGGCTCCGGCATTGCCATGATGAGTTATCTCGGCCACCAGACAGCTCAGAAAATCATTGGCACTTTAAATCGCAATATTGCGTTTGACCTCAAGGATTTCCCCACCTATCCGCTTTACTCCGGCGAACCTTGGTTCCTGCCCTTGGTGGGCGCATGGTTCCGCAGCCGCGACTGGTGGGACAGGCGGTTCAATTGAAGTGAAAGCTGAGACGTGACCTCATATATCGCAAATATGGCCGAGCTTTTCACCTTGCTCTTCCATGCCTCAAACCTGATGGCCTTTCTCGCGTTTCTTTTGCGTGACCAGTTGAAGCTGCGCGCGCTGATGGCCATCAGCCTGTTTCTGCAAGGCCTCTATTATTATTCCATTCCGGGTGGTCCGCTTTACGATCCGTTGTTTTGGAAAATTGTCAGCTTTGCAGCCAACACGTTGATGATCGTGCTGGTCTTCAACGGCCGCATTGACTTCGGCATTCCCGCTGATCTCCGCAATCTCTATGAGCGTATCGCCGTGCTCAATCCTGGTCAATTCAGAAAGCTCATGAAGCAATCTTTCCGCACCTTGGCCAACAGCAATCCTTTACTGATAGCAGGCGAAAAGCCGGACCAATTGCACTTTCTACTGAAGGGCACAGCAACCATCACCAAGAACAGTTCGAGCCACTCGATTGCAAACGGTGTATTTTTGGGTGAAGTGGCATTTCTCAACAACAGCCTGGCCTCAGCCACGGTCTCGCTCCAGCCAGATTCCGAATGCGTGTCTTGGAACGTCGACGAGTTGAAAGCCATGATGCGGAAAGACAAAACTATCGACATCGCAATGCGCGGCTTTTTCAACCATGACCTTGCGGCGAAAGTAGCGGCAAGTGTGCCTCAGTAGACGCTACTTCTTTTCGTCCACCAACACCCGTTCAATCCGCCGATCGGGAATGAACCAGATCAGCGCAACGGCAACTGTAAACAGCACTCCCAAGGCAGGCCAGAAGAAACTGGAAAGCATGGCCGCAATATATCCCGCCACCGAAATCTTGCCTTTGGTATCCGTGCCAATGGCCCGGTCAATCTCGGATCCATCCCCATGCGCAGCTTTGATGCGGAACACCAGAATAGTATAGGCAATCGCCGCCATGAACAGGTTGAAGGCGTAGACAAAAACCGGCCATTGGCCAAAATGGTTTTCTCCCATCCAACCCGTTGAAAATGGCACGAGTGACAACCAGAACAACAAATGCAAATTTGCCCACAAAATACCAGCTGACACTTTCTTGACTGTGTGCATCAAGTGATGGTGGTTGTTCCAATAAATACCGATGTAAAGAAAGCTCAGAACGTAACTGAAAAACACTGGCCATAGCTTGAACAAGGTTTCCAAATCATCCCCATGTGGAACCTTCAATTCCAGAACCATGATAGTGATGATGATGGCAAGCACTCCATCAGAGAACGCTTCGAGACGTGTTTTTCCCATTTAATCTTTTTTCCAATCAGAACGCTTTTGGAAGGCCGGCCTGTTTCAGCACTCCGTTGGCAGTTTGGTGAGAAGTTATGCCAGCATCAACAGGGAAATGTCGTTGCGTGATCGGACTGAACCACCACTCGTGATCGCCTTTTGCCGCGCGAACATAATAACAACCAGCATCTAAAAGAAGCCGTTTCAACTCTCTTGCTAGCGTTGCCAATCTGCACACCTCGTTATCAACTGAGTGACAGCAGAACTATCAGACTCGCGTTGCACTAACGAAAGAAACGCACGATATCCACATTCTCCACAGCCTACAGAAAAGATTCTAGGCAGCCAACGGATTCTCCAGCTTTTCAGTGGACTGCGCAACAAAATGCACTGGGATCACTTTAGAATCGAACGCGAGTTTGTTCAGTTCTATGAGTTCCTCGATCATAACCATGACTTTGGGCCGTAGTTTTTCCATGCTTGGG
>JANPCL010000016.1:0-28529 GCA_031430915.1 Hyphomicrobiales bacterium | reverse complement strand
CAGGAATTTGCCCAAGGCTTCCGTGTATTCGATGAAGGGTTGTTCGACGGGTTCGAAGCCATAGGATTCATAAACCCGCTGGATGGTGGCCAGCATGGCGCGCAGGCCCCGGATTTCATCGGCTGCTATGTCACGAAAGCCCTTGGCTACGCGGGCTTTGGGCTTGAAGGTTTTTTTACTGTCGCTCATCCGGGGGCTCTTATCGGATGGGGCACCGTGAAGGAAGCCCCTCATCCGGCCTTCGGCCACCTTCTCCCGCCAAGAGGGGCGGGAGAAGGCAGAACAATTAGCCTTCGCCCATTTCTTCTAATGGGAGAAGGTGGCCGAAGGCCGGATGAGGGGCCGCGTCACTGATCCCGCACCACATTCTGCTCCTGCTCACCCAAACCCTCGATCCCCAGCCGGATCACGTCTCCCGGTTCCAGATACTGTGGTGGCTTCATGCCCATGCCGACGCCGGGTGGTGTGCCCGTGGTGATGATGTCGCCGGGCATCAGGGTGAAGAATTCAGAGAGATAGGCCACGATATGGGCCACGTTATAGACCATGGTCTTGGTGTTGCCGTTTTGCATGCGCTTGCCGTTGACATCAAGCCACATCTGGAGGTTTTGCGGATCCGGTACTTCGTCGGCTGTCACCAGCCACGGCCCCACGGGGCCAAAGCTGTCGTAGCTCTTGCCCTTGGTCCATTGGCCCGAACGCTCAATCTGGAATTCGCGTTCTGACAAGTCATTGATGGTGCAATAGCCAGCGACATGGGACAGCGCATCGGCCTTGCTGATGTTCTTGGCGCGGGTTCCAATGATGACGCCCAGTTCCACTTCCCAATCCGCTTTTTTGGATTTGGGTGGCAGCAGCACGTCGTCATTGGGGCCGGAGAGGCAGCTCGCCTGCTTGGTGAAGACCACAGGTTCGGGCGGTACTTGCAGGCCAGACTCGGCGGCATGGTCGGAATAGTTGAGACCGATAGCAATGAACTTCTGCGGCTTGGCGATGCAGGAACCAAGGCGCGGGTTGCCCTTGATGGATATCATCTTGTCCGGATTGAGCTTGCGCAGCTTGGCCAGTCCCTTGGGTGTCACCACCTCTCCGGTAATGTCCTCGACGAAATCAGAGAGATCGCGGATTTTGCCATCGGGGCCGAGGAAGCCAGGTTTTTCTTTTCCGGGAGCACCGAAGCGGACGAGTTTCATGGGCGTTTGACCTTTGCTGGAGGTGGAATGGTGAAGGAAGCGGCTGGCATTAAAAGGGCGTCACGTGAGATATCCTTCACATCGCGAAGGCCCGCAAGCCCCATTGTGACGGAGAGTTCTTTTTGCAAGATAGACAGTGCGTGGGTGACACCTGCCTCCCCTGCGGCACCCAAGCCATAGATATAGGCGCGACCAATCATGGTGCCCTTGGCCCCCATGGCCAGCGCCTTGAAAATATCCATGCCCGTGCGAATGCCGCTGTCGAGCCATATCTCAACCTTGTCGCCGACCGCGTCTACAATCGGCCCAAGCATGTCGATGGTGGCGGGCGCACCATCGAGTTGGCGGCCTCCATGGTTCGATACAATGATGGCGTCAGCCCCGAGGCTCGCAGCGGTGATCGCATCATCAACGTCATTGATGCCCTTGAGGATCAACTTGCCATCCCACTGCTTTCGAATGAATTCCACCGAAGTCCAATCCAGCGTCGGGTCAAACTGGCTGTTGGTCCAGTCCGACAGGGACGCCATATTCTCCACGCCCTTGACGTGCCCCACAATATTTCCGAACTGACGGCGCTTTGTACCGAGCATGCCAAGGCACCAGCGTGGCTTCGTCATCATGTTCGCAATATTGCCGAGCGTGAGTTTGGGCGGGGCCGAGAGGCCGTTCTTGATGTCCCTGTGGCGTTGACCCAAGAGTTGCAGATCAAGCGTCAACACCAGCGCTGAACATTTCGCCGCCTTGGCCCGCGCGACAAGGTCCTTCGAAAACTCCCTGTCACGCATGACATAGAGCTGGAACCAGAACGGCTTTGTGGTGTGTGCTGCCACGTCTTCAATGGAGCAGATGCTCATGGTGGTGAGCGTGAACGGCACACCGAATGTCTCCGCCGCCCGCGCCGCCTTGATTTCCCCATCCGCGTGCTGCATGCCCGTGAGGCCGACGGGTGCGAGGGCCACGGGCATGGCTACCTGTTCGCCAATCATCGTCGATGCCGTGGAGCGATTGTCAATGTTGCGCGCCACGCGCTGGCGAATGCGATAGTTGGCAAAGGCCGTGGTATTCTCGATGAATGTGGAAGTGGTGTAACTGCCAGTTTCGCAATAGTCGTAGAACATCCGCGGCACCCGGCGCACATAAAGGTCGTGCAGGTCAGCGATGGCGGGGGCTTGTCGGGTGGTGATCATGGTATGGTGCTCTAGCTGATATAACAGATGGCGAATAGAGGGGTTTGTGCATGGGGGGAGAGACTGAGCGCGCCCTCATCCGGCCTTCGGCCACCTTCTCCCGCCAAGAGGAGCGGGAGAAGGCCTTGTGGTTGCTACTGCCCTGTTAGATTAAAGGGAGAACTTGTTGCAACAATGCCTTCTCCAACGCCTCTTCGTGGGAGAAGGTGCCCAAAGGGCGGATGAGGGGCTGCTGCTCCGCTATCAGAACTTCCCGATCACATTCAAAAACACGCCGTGGTCATTCTGTGAGAGATCACGCAGATCATCGCTGAAGCGGCCGAAGTTGTAGCCGACACCAACCTTCATATTGTCACCAAAGTGGCGATACAGCGCTGCCACCAGTCCGATGTCGGTTTCGTCTGTGGTTTGTGACCACATCATGCGGGCTTCGAGCATGGCGTCCCATTCCTGCACGACGTGGACGTCAGCCCGCAGCACGCCGAGTTGCACGGTAGAGCGTTCCCACGCTGCACCTGCTACGCGCTCGCGGATCTGGCCGATGCGGGCAGCGTATTTGGCACCCAGTGTCAGGTTCTTGTTGACTTGATAGCTGACGTCGCCGGAGACGATATGGGAGCGTTGGGCAGGGCTTGAGGTGGTGCCGTCAACGGCCACCTGGTCACTGCCGGGCTCATCCAGAAGATAGGTATATTTGACCAGTGCGTTCCAGCGGTCACTGTCGGTGCCGCGATAGGCTGCGCCAATCGAGCCTTCGGCATAGTTGCCGGCCTTGGTGTTGTCGTTCGCGTCGGTCGACACACCGTCAAAGGTGGCGACAGCGCGCCAATCGTCACTCATGTTCATGCCAAGCGAGGCTTGCAGCAAATACGAGCGCACGTCGCGCGAGTTGTCTTCACTGTTGTCGAGCCGTGCTTCGCCCTTCAGCTTGCCATCGACACCTTCGGTTTTATAGGAAACCGCCATGGAAATGGCGCGGCGATCCAAGTCTGCATTTTTCTTGTTTGTGGCGGTGTTGATGGTGTTGTCATAGACCAAACCCCATTCGCCCGCGAGGTTGACGGACCAAGCGGCATCCGGTGTGTAGGTGACACCATAGGCGTGCGTCAGTGACATGCGCTCGCCGAAGAGGTCGAGATTGTCTTCGCCATAGGCGGCCCATTGTTCATTCATGCGGTACTTCATGCCAGCAACGATCGACCCGGCGTCTGAGCCCACAAGTGCAAAGGGCCAGCTGTCGGTGGTGGCACGGTCGGCATTCAGTTCATAGCCAAGGTAATAGCGGTCATCAGCCGTGGGTTCGTAGCTGATCAACGCCTTCGCGCCAAAGCCCGTGCTGCCGGTGGAGACTTCACCGGAAGCCGAGATTTTCTCCGTGAGCTGCTTCTTGCCGCCAACGCCAACACGGTTGTCACGCCGCATGGTGCCCGTGCGTTTGGCCGTGCCTTGGCCATAGACAAAAGCTTCATTGTCATCGTCCCAAGCATAGATCAGCTTCACACCGCCGTCGACGCGCTTTCCCTGATCGCCGCCTGTGGAGGTGGCAGACGGTTTCTTCTCGGTATATTTGGCGAAGGGTTCGACCGTCAGATTATCACTGAGGCGCGCCTGAATCTTGCCTTGAACTTCGCGTTCCTGCTGGCCCGTGCTGACATGTTCTTCGGAATAGGTGGCGGCGGCCTTGACCTTGTCGCTTACGTCCAGATCGCCTTCAACACCCCACAGGGTGCGGGCATCCTTGGAATCCATGCTGGGCGTGGAATAGCCTTTTTCGAAATGCTCGATGCGGGCCACCACATTGCCTGTTGCTGCACCATTTGTCAGTTCTTCCACATTCATGTGGCCTTCAACGCGGTAGGCATTGGCGGATTTTGAATTGCCCGCTGTGGCATTGTTCTGGTTGGTGAGGCCACCATCAGCCGAATAGGACGAACCAAAGCCCGGGCCCTTGCTGTGCGCCACTTCGGCTTCGATATAAGTGCCTTCCGACTTGCGCACGTGAATGTCAGCACCCACCATGTTCTGGTCGGCTGCGCCAGTTTTTTCCCGAAGACCCGTGACACCCACACGCACATTGTCGCCCAGCCATTGTTGCGCGCGACCACCAACGACATAACCGTTCACGTCGCGGGCGGCTGGCGTGTATTCGTAGTTGGCGACGAGATAGTTCTCGGTGCCCACACCTGCAGTTGACGAGAGCGGCAGCTTCAGAATGGCCACACCTTGCACATAGTCAAAGGCATAATCGTCGTTGTATTTTAGTGACTTACGCGCAGTTATCCAGCCTGTGAGCGCATTGCGGGTTTCGATTGTAAGTGTTTCAGAACCGGGCGTGATGTCCTGGTGCTTCATGAAATAGGCAGAGCCACCGGTGCCACGGAACTGGTCTTTCTGCGGAATGGTGCCGGGAAGGGCGGCATGCGCATCAAGCGATGTGACGGCTCCACCATCAGGTGCTGGCGCGTTCGAACGATACACAGCTTGCGCACCATAAAGTGCACGTTCCGAACGCAGGAACTGGCTGCCTGTGATATTGGATTTGAAATTGCCCCACATGATGTGGGACGGGCCGCGCTGCAGCTTCACATAAAATTTGCCGGCCGTGGGTGCATCTTCAACCGCTGTCGAGTCATCTCCATAGACGGGATAATAATCATCGGGATCAATGCGCTTCAGGAACTGTTGCGGGTCTTTTTCATCCAGCCCCTTGAACATGCTTTTCAGGTTCTTTTCACCCGTGTCGGCTGCGGCGGTCAGAATATAGCGACCCTTGATCTTGCCCTTCACATAGAAAGCTGCGCGGCCACGGGTGTAGAGATCATTGTCAAATTCACCAGGGCGAATGTCCTGGACGTGGTCTTTCAGATTGTAGCCCAGTGTGAAATCAGCAAGACCGACATAGAACCATTCGGTTTCCGGAATGTCGATGTCACGGCCGAAGTCGAGCCCTTCACCATCCTTGTTCACCTTGACATCAACCCGGTGACTGCCCGTCGGGAATATGCGCTGCACCACGAAGCTTCCATCGCCATCGACAGGCACGGGTTCACCCGCAACGGTGACGGTGTGATCAGCAGGAACATTGCGGCCATAGACGGTGACGGCACCACCGGCGACATCGATATTGCGAACAGCTGTGCGGTCTTCGGCATAGCCTGGAGCCGTTGCGGTTTCGCCTCGATCTGTTTCATGGTCAGCAAGGTTTTCAGATGCGACGTTGATAGGCAGCGGCAAAGTTTCGTCAAAGCGGCCATCTTCATCATAGACGCGCAGCACATAATCCATCTGATCTGGCGTGCCAGCGGGCAAGGTCCAGATAGCGGTGGCATCATTGCCAAGTTCAACGACTTGCACCAGACCAGCTGACTTGCGTTTTCCCCGGGCATAGATGCGAACTTCCGCATGGTCGATCCAGGCGGCGTAGTTGGTGGACGCGAGGAAGCGCAGCTCATCACCCACCTTGTAGCTGACGCGCGGCGGCATGGTGGAGACGTTCAGCGTGGGGTTTACGCCAAGACCGTCAAACTTTACTTCGATGTTGAGCTTTTCTGTTGTCTCGGTCGCATTCGCGGATGGTGGCAAGGTGGAGCCATCCACCCGTTGTCCGTCAACAGTGATTTCAAACGGCAGCGGCGCCCCGGCAAAAGCCGGACCTGCAAGCGCCAGCAGAGCCAGCAAACTGACGGCAAGCCCTGCCCGCTTGCGCGGTGGGCCTTTCATCTTTTCTGGCAAGTGAATATTCATGACTACTTCCCGCACTCAACACGTGTTGTTATTTTCAGGGGCTTGTTTCCGCCCTCTTGTTTCCACTTGGCTTGCAGCGCTTCCGCCACAGCCTGGACCCGGTCATCCGCCACTGGCGCGTAGGCACCGCAGCGATAGGTAATGGTAAGCGCGCCGCGCCCTTGCGACATCAGGCTGACCAGACGATCAAGGCCCGCTGCGAATTTCGGTTTGAGATCAAGACCGGAGC
Source organism: Hyphomicrobiales bacterium (assembly GCA_031430915.1). Taxonomy (GTDB): domain Bacteria; phylum Pseudomonadota; class Alphaproteobacteria; order Rhizobiales; family Aestuariivirgaceae; genus Aestuariivirga. The sequence goes on along the minus strand of JANPCL010000016.1, from coordinate 22,173 downwards.
CGAAAGCATCGCGCGTCAGATCAAGTGCCACGTCGCGTTGCTTTGATGCACCGAAGTTGAGCTTGGTAATCTTGCCTCGCGTGAGACGCACGTCGCGTGGATTTTCCGTGGTCAGCACATAGCCCGCAGGCAGCGTGCGCGGATCCAGCTTCATCAGGAAGTTGGAACCGATCTGCGCATTTGGAATGTCGGCACAGGTGACGTGGAAGCGGCCGAACTTGTCAGTGGTGACGAGAAGACCTTTCACGGTGACCACGCGCACGCCGGGCAGCCCCGGTTCGCCATCATCCATATAGCCATTGTTGTTGAGGTCATCGAAGACGCGGCCAATGATTTCACCGCAGTCGAAGACGGCTTCTTCCTTGATGATGACGCGGGCTTGACCTTCCGCCAGGAAATCTCCTGTGGCATTCAGGTAGAGCTTGGCACGGTTGATGGTTTCGCCCGTCTGCATCGTTGTGGACGCCGAAGCCTGCATGCTGAGCTTGATGATGATGATGCGCGTCTTCTTCGGTTTGATGGCCGTGAAGGTCAGCGTCTTGCCGATGATGGCGGGAACTTTGGCAACACCATCAACCGAGGCGGATCCCTCGATGAAGGTCATGCCAGCAGGCAGTAGATCGACAATGTCATAGGGCCCGGTGCCAAGCGCTGTGGCGGTAATCGTATATTCCACACGCTCGCCACGACGGATCGACGCGCGATTGGCAGTCTTCGAGACGGCGGGATCAATCTTGACAACCGGTGTAACGGTGGGCGCATCGCCAGTCAGCGATGTTTCGTCAGAAAGATCGGTGACATCCTTGCCGAGACTGTCCTTTGCGGAAACCGTGGCTTGGTTCACAACCTTCTTGGCCAGGGCGTCCACATCATTGACCAGACGCGTGGCCTTGAATGTCACAGTGTCAGACTGGCCGGGAAGCAACACAGGAATTGTCGCGTGCGGCAACATGCTGGCTGTGGGGTCAGTCACATCGACATTGTACAAGGGCACGTTGCCCAGATTATAAACCTGGAACTTGAAGGTCAGGATGTCGCCTGAATCGGTGAACAGATTGCCGTTGACGTCGTCAATGTCGCCATTCTCCAGCAATGGCTCGGGCTTCAACAAGGCGAGTTTTGCGATGCGCTCCAGCTTTACCAGTGTCTTGTCGTTGCCAGTAAGGTCATTGTCATCGGACAGATCAGTCACGACACGCACGCCATTGCTGGCCGTGACCGATGCCTGGTTTTCATAGCCGCTGTTGTCAATATCAGCCTGTCTGATGATGCGGCTGGCTTTCAGCACAGACGACGTTGCGCCCTTGGCCAGCGTGGCAATCACGCCATTGCCCGGCTGCAAGCTGATGCCTTCACCCACAAGTTTGGGGTCCGTCACCACAATGTTGTTGAGCCTGACGTTACCCGTATTGGTGACGTTGAAGGTGAAGTTGATCGTGTCGCCAGCATCGGTGATGCCGTTGCTGTTGGTGTCCGCAATTGTATAGGTCTTGGTCATGGCAATGGCGGGTGCGATGACATTGGCGAGTGGTGTGACCGTCGGGTCATTTTGCAGAATGCTCGCATCGTCAGACTTGTCCCGCGCCGGAACCAGGGTCGGTGACAGGCCCACCACATCAGCCGTGTTGGTCACGCTGCCAGCAACGATGTCTGCTGTCACAAGCGTGTAGGTGAGCTTGAAGGTTGTGGAGTCAGAGTCACCCGGATCAAGCGGCGTCGTGCGCGTGCCCGTCAACACACCTTTTGCATCGGTGATGACAATATTGGTCAGCGGCACATTGCCTGTATTGGTGACAACGAAATTATAGACCAGCTTGTCGCCTTCATTGTTCACGCCATCACCAGCTGGGTCTTCGACCGTTGGCGTGTCGATGATGTCAGGCTGCGGCTTCACAATGGCGATGGCAGGGAACGGTACGATGGGTGTGACCGTAGCGTTGTCCTGTGTCACATTGCTGGAGTCCGACTTGTCGGATATCACGCCGCCGCCAAAACTGGTGGTGGCAAAAGCAGTGTTGGTGACCTTGCCTGCGATCACGTCAGGTTTGCTGATGGTGTAAGGCACCAGTACGGTTTGCGCATTGGCAACACCGGGAGCCAGCAACGGAATGACGAGACTGAAATTGTTGGCCTGCGGATCGGTCACGACGACATTGGTCAATGTGACGTTGCCCGTGTTGATGACCTGCAGCGGATAGTTCAACACGTCACCCACATCGGTGAAGCCGTTGCCATTCGTATCAACAAATGCGGGTTGCGGCTTGAGCACGGCAAGCTTTGCGGCCTGCACAATGGCAACACGCGTTGGCGCATTCTGCAGATAAACCGCAGGGTCCGATTCATCGACAGTTTCCGTGCCATCAGCCGCAAAGCCATGCACATCGGCGGTGTTGTCATAATAGCCGCGGTCCGCATCAGCCTGGGTCAACACGTAGGTAGCTTTGAATGTCGTGGTATCCTCGGCACCCGCTGCGAGTGTCACTCCTGTTGGAACAGAAGGATCAGGCGTTTCCACCACGGCGGCATCACGGTCCTGCACATAGATGTTGAGCAGTTTGGTATTGCCAACGTTCTTGACACTGAACTTGTAGGTAACCGTATCACCCACGTCCTGCATGCCATTGCCATTGCTGTCAGCGACGTTGTCCACCTGCTTGATCAGCGCTATCTTCGGTGCTTGTGGAATCTTGGTGACGGTCTTGTCGTTTGGCGCAGGCGTTATCGGATCATCAGACAGCACATTGGGAATGGGGCTTCCGCCATTGGTGGGAATGCCGGAGGCAAAGGCCTGGTTTTCAACTTTGCCCGCGTCAATGTCGTTCTGGTTCAGGGCATAGGTGCCCGTGATCGTGCGGGTATCGGTCGGTGCAAAATTGTCGAACGGCGTGAAGCTCAGCGACAGGCCGGGCAAAGTATCGGTCAGCGTCACATTATTCACAGTGGTGTTGCCGATGTTGCTGAGGACGAACGTGAATGTCACCACATCTCCCACACCAGCGATATTATCCGGGCCCAAGTTTAGCGCACTGATTTTGGCAAGCGCCAAAGCGGGCGCTTGGGGAACGGGAACAGTGGCGCTGGCCGAAGCCAGAAGCACAGTCTTCATTGATGTCGTGGCGCTGACTTCGGCTGTGTTCAAAACCTGGCCAGCGTCAATATCGGCCTGTGTGAGTGAGTAAGGTGCGGTCAGGAATGTCACGCCACCCGGCGGCAGGAAGGCGATGCTGGCTGGTGTGAGCGATGCTGTTTCAATCTCATTGGGATAATCAACGTCGAGAAGCGAAAGTGGCTCACGCAGTGTTTGCAAAAGCACGCGGCCACGCACATTGGCGGAGATGCCCGACACAAACTGGACTTGCCCGGTATCAATGTCTTCTTGCGTCAAGCCATAGCTGAAAAGGATGCTTGCAGCATCGCGCGCATTGGGTGCGAGATAGTCAATGCGGCTGCCAAAGGCTTCGCTGCCGGGTTGCACCACGCTGATGGATGTCAGGGGAACATCACCCGTGTTGGTCAGCGCAAAATAAACGCCAATGCGGTCACCCGCCTTGAACGGTTCATCGCCGGTGCCGAGGCGCACCAACCTGCGCTCGGCGTTGAAGGCTGCAGGTTCCTGCGGCACGGGCGCATGCCACTGGGCTGGCTCACGCGCGGCCGGGCTTACGGATTCGGGGTCAATGGAAGCTGTGGTGATCGGGTCAGACGGCAGCGACGCAACCTGGATCAGTTGGTCAAGGCTCCGTACTTTCTGCAGGTCAGCCAGTTGCAGCTTCGGATCGGTGATCGTGATGTTCTTGAGAGTTGTTGGCCCTGTATTGGTGACCTTGAATTGATAGGTGATGATGTCGCCCACATCAGCCACAGCATTGCCCAGCGCCAGCACGCCGGATTTTTCCAGCGCAATGCTGGCGTCCGTGACAAGCGGGATCGTGGAGGTCGCCGTCGTGCTGACGGTTTGACCGGGAATAGTGGTGGCCGAAATCGTGGCAGTGTTCACCACTTCGCCCGCGTCAAGATCATCTGTCGCCAGAGTATAGGTGGCAGATGTCGCAAGGCTGTCGCCAGGTGCCAGCACGCCCCAACCCGCTGCTGCCGTATCAGACGAGTCACCCGTTGGAGCAACGTCAGCATCAAGGGCAAGACTGCCAGCCGTAACTTTGGGATCTGACAACAGCACATTGGTCAGAGTAACGTTGCCAGTGTTCCTGGCCTTGAAGGTATAGGTGATGGTCTCGCCGGATTCAGCCTTGCCGTTGCCGTTAGCGTCGTTGAACACACCGACTTTTGAAAGTTCGATTGTGGAAATCTGGTCGGCGACGTCAACCGCAGCAGTGGCACTGGTGGAAACAGGCTGGCCCAAGGCCGTGCCATCAACAACCACCGAGTTGACGATTTCCGCTTGCGCCACCGACGCCCACATCAGAACAGAGGCAAGGGCGACGGCAAACGTAAGTTTGCTTCCCTTCTTTCTCTGCTGTGTTGCGGTGAGCCGGTCCATGATTGACGTCTGGTTCTCCAGCTACTGCAGCGTATCGACGTCGGTTTGGGTAACAGTATAGGTCGCGGTAAATTCAGCCTCGTCACCCGGTGCCAACGTGGTGATGGTATTGCCGGAGATCGTGGAGCCGCTATTGGTGACCCACTGACTGAAGTTCGGTAACAGCGCGTCAAGCACTCCTTTGTGGGTGTCATGCAGTGTCACGTTGGTGATGGGCACAGTACCGTCGTTTTTGACAAGGTATGTGTAAGTGACCAGGTCGCCGGCAGCGACATTGACGTTCGGTGAAGCTGTCTTGCTGACAACAAGTTTCGGAACAACATTCAGCGGCACAGCAGCGCTGCTGTTTGCAGTAACACTCGTGTTGCCGCTGCCCGGATCATAATTGGCAGTGGCTGTGACGGTTCCGTCAAGATCAAGATCACTGCTCGTGGGTGCAGTCAGATCACCCGGCAACACGGTATAGGGTTGCGAAACAAAGATGATAACGTCGTCAGGTCCAAGCATATCCCAGTCACCGTCATTGTTGGCACCCACATCTGTTGAATCGTTGAGTGTAGCAGCGGCGTTGGAGCCGTTGTCGGAGGTCACGGAAACCGGGGTAACAGAAACCGGCTGGCCACCTGTTCCATCATGCAGATCAGTGGCGGCCACATCCTTGAGTGTCACATTGCCGGTGTTGTGGACGACGTAGGTGTAAATAATCTGGTCACCCGCATCCACGAGACCATTGTTGTTGACGTCGCCGCCCGGCGCAAAACCCCAGTTGCGCACGACATCAATAGCCGGAGCTGCGTTTACAACATCAACTGCAGCACTGGCAGTGCCAGTGACGCCACCTGCCGGACCTGAAGGTGCCGTCGCTATCGCATTCACAGTGTTGGTAACTGCGGCATTTGCGGGCAGGCTGAAATGCGTTGTGGCGAGAAGCAAAACAGGCAGCAGCGCCGCGCACTTTCGCACTGGCAGCCAGCCAATGCCAGAGAAATTCATGATGCCCCGGATAGTCCTGTTGGAAAGAAGTTGTTTTGCGTGGGACATCATTGTTGTGTGTCCACATCGGCTTGGGTAATCGTGTAGGTAGAAGTGAGCGTGACCACGTCACCAGGGGCCAGCGTGGACCACACGCCGTCATTGGGAATTGCATCACTTGAATCGTTGGCCGTGTTGGCGTCGGTTGTGAGTATCTCGTTAAGCGGAACGGGTGCGCTGCCCGAACCATTGTGCGCATCGTTCAACGAGACATTTGTCAAAGTCTGGTTGCCCGAATTGCGGACGGTGTAGGTATAGGTAACCGTCGTACCGGGAGCAACGTTGCTGTCTGGCGAAGCAACCTTGGTTATTTCCAGCGCCGGCTGGGCCGGAGCCACATCAACCGCAACACTCGCAGGATCAGACAGAACGGGGTTGCCACCGTATTCGCCAGCCGCAGTTGCGGTGTTGTCGATTGTCGCATGTGCAACATTCGTTCCCGCCACGCCACAGGTCACCAATAATGCCAAGATGACAGCAACCCGTGGGGTTGCTGTCTTCAAGACGGTGCCTATGGAGTGGCGGGAAAGGGTCATGTCATAGCCCGCTGCCTGCATTGACTGAAAATACAGGCAGCCATGTTTGCTTTCATCAACCTGCGTCCACTTCGGTCTGGGTGACCGTGTGTGAGTAGGTGAAGGTGATGGTCGCACCAGGCCTGACCACACTGAACACGCCGTTGTTGGCGAGCGCGTCGCTTGACACCGTGCCGGGTGCCAAAGGACCGTCAGTTGTCAGAGCTTCGTTTCCAGGCAGACCTGCACCAAGTGCCGCACCTTCATGAATGTCGTTGATCGACAAACTGTTGATCGTCACGTTACCCGTGTTCACCACGGTATAGGTGTACAGGATCACATCACCCACGTTGGCCTGTGTCAGAGGCGCTGTGTCTGTCGTGAAGGCATGCACTTTTGAGATGCTCAGCTTCGGATTGGCCGGGATGGCCACTTCAGCTGTAACAGGCGTGACGGCTGCCAGTGTGCCGGTAACAGGTGTACCTGTTGCCCGCGCGGTGTTTTCAGCCGCCTGACCAGTTGCCGGATTGATGCCGGCCGCCCGGAATGCGTCGAGGTCAGACAGCGTATAAACCGCCGTCCACGTTCCCGACTCCGCCGGGGCAAGAGTTGCACCCGATGTGGCACCGTTGGTTGTCGACACCAGGGTAAAGGCGCTCAGTGAACCTGTACCAGCGATGTTGTTGAACTTTTCACCCAGACCGACGCCAACTTCGACTGGCGTGACCGAATTGATGGTCACGTTGCCGGTGTTGGTGATGGTGTAGGTGTAAGTGATCGTGTCGTTGGCTTTGATGACACCGTCAGTGTTCACATCAACAGGTGCGGCCGCGGTTTTGGCAACCGTGAGCGTAGGCGCTGATGGTGCAACAGGCACGTTTACCGTCGCCGTAGGCGGCGTCAACGTACCACCTGTCGGTGTACCGTTTGCAGTAGCCGTGTTGTCGATCGTGGCATTTGCGATTCCGGATTGGCTTACGAAAAGTGCCAAGGCCAGACCAGAAACGCCCAGCCCGCGGATTAGTCCGAAGGGACTACCCCGCGATTTCAGGGAAGGACTATCAGTCATGAAGAGACTCCATATTCATGTCTTCAGTGCGGTTGAGTTGTGAGGTGTAAACGCCTTCTGTCGTGGCAAGGGCCCCTCCCTGTGATGAGGCTGACTTCGCCGTTTGCGGCTTTATCCACGGTTGAAAGCGACAGGGAAAATTGGACATGGCAAGGCTGGGCCGTGTTCGGCCTTCTTCCATCCACAGGGCAAAGCTGTGAATCACCACAGGCAAAAGCCTGCGACAGTTCACATCCCGACCTGCGCCCCAACAAGGGTCATGCATCCCAGATTCTCCCCAAATTTTACGCGATAACAATTACTTACAAGGGATCAATACGCGGTCCCGTTTGGCTTTGTTGTGCCAGCAGTTTTGAAATGCCAGACACAGCCCCCGGCCCTAATCACGCCGATGGATTTATGCTTAGTTTCAGATGGTTAATGAAAACTTAAGCGGGCGCGCCAAACGTGCCAAAAAAGCCCGACTTGTTAATGATTTAGAGACAACTGGCTTTGCCAGGATTGACGTGTCTGCCTGTCCTACTGGAGGTTGTCGATGTCGGCCTGAACAACAACATAGCTGCTGGTGAACTGGACGGTGTCACCTGGTGCGAGGACATTCCAGATGCCATTGCTCGCAGCATCCGTCGAATTGCCCAAGGGGGCAGCGTCATTAAATAAGGTCTCTCCCCCAGGTACCGGGTCAGTGCCAAAGCCACCGTGAACATCGCCAATCGTCACATTGTTGACCGTTACGTTGCCGGAGTTGGTGACCCGGTAGGTATAGCCAATATTGTTGCCAACACTGACTGGTCCGGCTGTATTGGCAACTTTCGTGATCGTCAGCTGGGGCGCGGCGGGCACGTTCGTCAGCGAGCATGTTATCACCGCCCCGGCCTTGACATTCGCAGCGGCAAGGGTGAGCGCATTGCCAGAAACGGGTGCCGTGAAACTTGCGGGATTGGTTGAAACTGCGGAGTTAGAATCCGTGCAGGCAGCTGTGGTGGTTGAAACCACCCAGCTTGCCGGGCCTGTTTCAGTAACAACAGCGTTGGTATTGACCACGCCCAGGATTTGCGTTGGTCCGGTGACGGCAACGCCTGCTGTGACAGTCGTAACTGCAAAGGTCGTGGTGCCATAGACATAGGTGCTGGGGGCAGTAAATGTGAGACCATTGCTGTTGGAGAAGTTGAAGGTGCCCACACCACCCGTCGATGTCTTGGAAATGGCAAGCCTTGGCGATCTGGTAAAAGTCACGTCATCAATGAAAATCACCTGTCCACCCGGATTGGTTTCATCCCCCGCCACCCCCGGATTGTTGATCGGGCCAGAGTAATGGCGCACCGAGAAAAAAGTGATCGGCCCCGGATAAGTAACGGTGATGCTGCCGAAGTCCTGGTTCGCATTGCCGTTCACAGCATTCTGGTTGCTGATGGCGGAGGCCCGACCTGTACCGGCAACATAGCTCACCCACGCCGCATTGGCCACGACACCCGATGGAGCCCCGGCACTAGAGTTAAAGTCAACGATGTCGTTCCAGCCACTCGCATTGTTGAAAGCTGGTCCGCCATCTATATCGAGCACCTTGAAGGAAACGTTGTAGACTGGTTCGGAGAATTGCACGGTAGTTGTCTGGAAGGTTGTAAGATCATCATTCGCAGCATCCATGGTCATGTTTATGATACCGACGGACGAACCGTTGCTGCTACCGGCGGGCTGGATCTGTGTGGAATTCGTTGTCGGCGGTCCTGCAGCTGCGGCAGTAGATGTGATTGAGACACCGTTCACCGTCGTGGTGCTGCCAGCGCCCAGTATAGAGGTATTGCCAGCTGGATAGTTCCAATTCAGCAGTTCGGCGCGGGCCCCGACGGTGAATGCCATGAGTCCAAAGCCACTGCAGATGGCAAACAACATACACAAGGACAAGCGTAACGAACGCATTTTACACCAACACACACACCACAATTGGACGCCACAGTGTCACCTGCGCAATCCGGACACCCGCTTAGAAATGAACGATTTCGTTTAACATTGATTTAAAATTGAACTGAGTTGCACGAGGTTGCAGCGAAAACCTGTCCGAGTCAGGGCCCGGCGAGCAGGTTTTCCATCTGCCAAAATCCTGCTTGCAACATCGCCGAGAGCATTTCGATGTCCTGTTTTGAATCGAGATTATGGCTGCGTTCCAGCGGCATTTCATAGCCCACCGTACCCTCCGGCAGGAACTTGCCATGCTTCAGGAAAACTTCCCGCCGGATTGCATAAAACGCGCCATTCAGGGCATAGGGCTGCGGCAAGGCTTGGCGCGGCCCCTCATAGGAGGTTTCAAGATAGGGAATGACCTTGCCCTGCTCCAGCTTTTTCAATTTTTCGGGCCGGGGTTCATCCAGTTTCACAAGGCTGGTTGCAGCTGGCGCAGCAGAGCCGAGATAGAGGTCCAGAAACTTGTTGCAGTCCGACAACCTTCGCAGAGGAGCCGTAACCTGCAACAACAGGAGGTGATCAGATGTGACCGCCATGGTCTCGATGACATGCCGCACCACGGCGGCTGACGTCGCCGCATCAGTTGCAAGTTCGCCGGGCCGCAACGCCGGACACTCTGCACCTTCCGCAAGCGCAACGGCTTGCATGTCAGCGCTGTCGGTTGACACAATCACACGGTCCACCCGGTCACAATGGCGGGCCAGGCGAATGGCGCGGGCCAGCAGCGATGCACCGTCGTAGGCCCACAGGTTCTTGCCGGGAATACCCTTCGAACCTGCGCGGACTGGCACAATAGCGGTGATGGTAGGGTGTTGCGTCATCAATAGGTCAGGGTTTTTTCAATGCTGAGCGGAACCGCAGCCAGCACCCGCGCGATAGTCACGCCCGCGTCCCCCGTGCCATAGACCGTGTCCTGCAACCGCTCTGTGCTGCTCCACATGGCATTGATCGTTGCGAGAATGGCAGTACTGTCATGACCCACATCGACAACATTGCGGCCCCGGTCGCGTCGGTTCTGCCGTGAGCCGATGTTGATGGCGGGCACACCAAGATAGCTGCATTCGCGGATCGCTACCGAGGAATTGCCAACGATGCCGCGCGAATTGATCAGCAGACTGAGGAAATCCATGGGTGCCATGTTCTTGTAGAAATGCGCATTCATGCCAGGGTTCATTTCGCGGAAGGTGCGGATGGCGCTCGACGTGCCATCTGACCCTGCATCCACATTGGGCCAGAACCACAAGGCCTGACGGCCAGACTCATGCACCGCCTGCAAAGTCGCTCGCATGTGACGTTTTGAGTCATCATGGGCCGTGGTCACGGGGTGTTGCATAACCACAATGTAGGGCTTCATCGTATCAACCCTTGCGCCAACGCCGGTATATTTGCCGATGAGTGCGGCCACATCACCCGTTTCAGTCGAAAGTGCCTCTTTGGCCAGATCAATTGACGGACAGCCTGTGACAAACACCGTATCCGGATTTTCACCCATGCGGATGACACGCTCCCGCGCGTTGTCACACGACACCAGATGGATATCGGCGAGCTTGGTGTTGGCGTGTCGTGTCTTCTCGTCGATGGAGCCTGTGACTTCGCCACCTTGCACATGCACCAGCGGAATATTCATATAGGCCGCAGCAATGGACGTGGCGATGGTTTCGTAGCGGTCTGCAATAGTCACGACCATGTCTGGTTTCAGATCATTGAACACGGTGGCCAGTTCAACAATGCCAAGCCCCGTGGTCTTGGCCGAGGTCACAAGGCTTTCGCCTTCCAGCACCATGTGAACGGTACGATCAATCTTGAAGCCTTCGCGCTCAATCACGCGTGCCGCATTGCCATAACGGTCCAGCAGGGCCGAGGCTGCGACCACGAGTTGGAGTTCCAGTTCGGCGTGATCACGGATCGCCGCAAGCGCCGTGCGGATGCGGGCGTAACTCGGCCGTGCGGTGATGACGACACAGACTTTGCGTTTTCTGGTCAAGTGAGATCGTCCTGTTGCAAGGGCACGTCCTTGACGACGGCCCGTGTGAGAATGCGCCCAATGACTGAGTCAAGCTCCGCCGCAGGAATGCCTGTGCCCGGCTTTTTCAGGCCCAGCAGGTCATGGGTGAGTGTCGTGCCTGCTGTCAAATCCCGTAGCGGTACAACGCTCTTGAAAAATATCTGCCGCATCGGCGCAGTGCGCGGATCAACCACATCCTTGCTGATCGGGTGGGCCGCCATTTTTTCAATAAAGCGCACACCTTCAACCAGTTGTTTGAGTTCCTGAGGTGTTACTGACGCCACCACATCCGGCCCGAACATGTCGCGGCTCAGCGTCAAATGTACTTCGATCAACTGCGCCTTGTGCGCCGCTACTGCCGCAAGTGACGGGAACATCGTGCCGGAATGATCTGACAGGCCAACGGCACAGTGGTGCCGCGCCCGCAATTCATCGAGCATGTTGAGACCGATGGCCTCAGGTGGTGACGGATACTGCGTTGTACACTGAAAAATCGCCAGCGGTGCCGAAGCTTTGCGCACCACCACAACTGCCGCATCAATCTCAGCGTGAGGGCTCATGCCGGTCGACAGCAACACCGGTTTCCCGTCGCCAGCCATATGGGCAATCAAGGGCAGGTTGGTCAATTCGCCCGAAGCCACCTTCCAGGCCGCCATGCCAAGCCGCCGCAACACATCCACCGCCGCATGCGAAAACGCCGAGGACAGGAACAGCAGCCCCTTCTCCTCCGCATGAAGTTTCAACCCCGCCCACTGCGCGTCCGAAAATTCCATGCGTTTCCAATAGTCAAACCGCGTCTCATCCTGACGCGAAAACTTGACCCGCCATGGCTCTGACGCAGTACTTTCCTCAGACGCAATATGCGTCTGGAATTTCACCGCATCCACCCCAGCACCAGCCGCCGCGTCGATAAAGGCATGAGCCATACCCAAAGAGCCGTCATGAGCTTGCGCCACTTCGGCGATGAGGGTGGCGGGGGCATGCGAAGAGGGCGATTGCAGCCAGTCCAAATCGCCTGTTTTATGCAAAGTTCCATTCATGCCCTCCGTTTAGGCGAGGGCGAATTGCAGCACAATAGTATTGCAACAGACTGCAATGGACGCCTAAAAGGATTGCACATGAGCAGGCTTCCATGGCCATTACAGGTAAGTCGGCGATAACATCACTGCCATCAATGCAGGCTGGAGCTTTTCAGGCTCGGTTGCCAATACCTTTGATGATCACGTGTCAAAGTCGGTTCCTCTCTATCATGAAGGTCACCACCTTACCTGTGCCCTCAGTGATTTCTTTGTGAAGCCCGGCTCACGTGTTTACGAGATTGGCAGTTCCACAGGCACCCACACCATGGCACTGGCCAAGGCGCAAGACAAAGCCCGCGCGGCTGGATTGTCCCAGGTGAGCTTTGTCGCCGATGACATCATGGCTATGGATCTGGAGCCTGCCGATCTCATCGTTGCCTATTACACCGTTCAATTCATCCGTCCCAGCGAGCGCGCAAGATTGCGGTAAATTTGCAAGCCGCTTTCGCCGGATTTTTCCGGGTGGAACTGGCAGCCAAATACATTGGCCGACGATACGGCACAGCAATAACGAAAACCGTAATAGGTAACCTCGGCAATAGAAACCGGATGTAAAGCTGCATCGACAAAATAGGAATGCACAAAATACATTTCGGCACCTTCTGCAACACCGTTCAGCAAAGTGGACGACCACGCAGCCTGATTTGCCAACCGCTGCGGAGATGCCACCGGAAGCCAGGCCACATTGGGGATGCGCACTGTCTGGTCATAGCCATAGCCTTCAACTGCATCCCGCAATGGGCGAACTACGCCCGGCAAAAGTCCCAGCCCCGGCGTGCGTCCCATTTCTTCGCTGGCTTCGAAGAGAAGTTGAAAACCGAGACAGATACCGACCAGTGGCTTGTCGGCATTCGCCACCGACGTGATGGCATCAACCATGCCAAGCGCCCGCAATTGCGCCATGGCAAAACCAAAGGCACCAACACCAGGTAAGATGACAGCATCAGCTGTTTTGACAGTATCCGGATTTGATGTGATCTCCGGCACAAGTCCCACATGCAAACAGGCTTGGGCCACGCTGAACAGGTTGCCAACGCCATAATCGATAATGGCAACACGCTTATTTTCCATCATGCGCCGCCATTTGTGTGTGAGTTGAACGCACAACAATACTCCGTTCTTGCAGGGCCTGCTTGATGTCAGCAATTGTTGTCGGCGTGACGCGGGAAAAATCGCGCTTCTCCGCAATCACCTTGAATTCACCGGAAGCTCCAAAAGCGTAGCCTTGGCGTTCGAGATCGGCTGCAAGACGATAGTGCAGGATCGACGCAACACACACCGCACTGATGTCAATACCATGGGCAACATCTGCGATGGCGTGTGGGGCATTGGCACCACCGCAGGCAATCACGGGAACAGCCACCTTGTCTGCGACGACGGAGAGAAGATCGCGATCATATCCCGCCATGGTTCCCTCTGTATCAATGGAGGTCACAAGAATTTCACCGCAACCCAGTTTGGCCACCTGTTGCGCCCAAGGCTCGACTTGCAAATGTGTTGGCTCACGGCCATTTTCCGTCCACACATTCCAGCCACCCGATTTGGATTTCTTGGCATCGATATGAATGACGATGGTTGAGGAGCCAAAACGCTCCGCAGCTTGTGAGACGAATTTCGGATCGTTCACGGCTGCCGTGTTTATCGCCACCTTGTCGGCTCCCGCCTTGAGGGCTTTTGAGATATCGTCAAGTGTGCGAATGCCACCACCCACTGTAAGGGGAATAAACACATTGCGCGCAGTCTTCTCTACAACATCGAGAAGGCTGTTGCGCCCATAGAGGCTAGCCACAGCGTCCATGAACAGGATCTCATCCGCCCCTTCGTCGGCATAGCGTAGCGCATAATAGGACGGATCACCCAACACACGCAGGCCCTCAAGGTGAATGCCTTTGACCAGGTTCTGGCCCTTCACATCAAGTCGCGGGATCACGCGGACAGGCGGTCGCAACATCATGTCAGGCCGTGGGATGTTTCAGCACCCATTCATTGCCACGCTTGTCCCAGAGATGGGGCGAGCGGGAACTGTCGAGAACCTCCCAATACCTGTCTTCGTCGATCTTCACATAATCGAGGAAGTCCTTGAAATATTTTTTTGGAAACTCACCCTCATATTTCCGGCATAGGGCAACGGCTTCGTCACGGGTGATATGGCCATCACGGATATCGCGGCAAGCGTCATTCATGGCTCGACCCTGGCCGAACTTGGCGAACATGGTGAAATAGTGCTGGCCATCAACACGGTCATCAAGGCTTGAGAATTTGGTATAGGTGCCTTCGCTGCGGCCATCGGGATTTGGTTCGAAAGCAGCGTGTTCTTTGGCGTAATAAAAATTGAATTGTGGCGACCAGGGCAGATAGTAGCTCATGTAGTGAACTTCCATCTTGGCTTTTTCAACATCTTCGCGCAGCAGTGGAATGTAGGGATTCATTTCCTTCAACTCCACACCATGCTTGGGCATATCGTCAATTTGCACGCCGCCGAAGTAAAGTTTGCGATCCTCTTTCGATTCACGCGTGAAGTGCTTGATGTCCATGAGTGGCGAGAAATTTTCGCTCATGACATTGTGGCATTCCGCCTGGTTTTCACCGTAGAAAATGAGCGGCACATCATATTGCAGGGCCGCACGCGGTGCGGCCATTTTCTGACCCAGAATGAACGGTTGAAACGGATTGACCAAATTGAGGAAAGCCAATTTGGTCAAAATAGCATGGGCTTTCGGGTTGGGTGTAACAAGTATGTTGTCAAAGCCGGCCCGCAGCCAGTTTTGAAAATTCTGCCAGCCAATGTCGGTGTAGATGTGCGGTGCCCACGTCACAGTGAGTGGGTTCATTTGGTATTTTTCTTTCAGCACATGCGCCACGTAGATTGAGTCTTTTCCGCCAGATCCAGGCACCACAACATCATATCGGCCATCCGTGCGTCGATGGCGCGAAAGCAAGTCTTCGAGTTCTTTCTCGCGGTCACTCCAGCTGATTTTTGACGCCTTGTACTCGGCATAGTGGCAGGCGTCACAAATTCCGTCGGCGCCGAACGAAGCAGTTTTGATATCGCTGTTGGTCTTGCGGAATTCTGCCGACGTTGACGGTCTCTGGTTCGACATCACGCAACGTTTGCAAAAAATGACGTGTTCAGGGAGGTTATGGAGGGTTTGGGACATGCGATAAACGGGTTCAATTCTGAGGTTGGCCCGCCTGATATCATCATCAGAGCCAGTTTGAAAGACTGTTGCAGCAATTGCGAAAAAGCGTTTCCCCCAAATGATTTGTTTTGCTAAAAAGCGTCCCAAATGCATTCTATTCAAGAGATCAAATCGCTCTATCAAGTAAAACTGTGCGAAATCTCAGTGCTGATCTACAATGAATGAACGTTCATTTCTGATGAAACACAGGCGAGAAATCGACGGATTGCGAGCGATTGCAGTTGTGTCTGTTATGCTTTTCCACGCCGACTTTCAATTCTTTAGAGGGGGATTTGTTGGAGTTGATGTATTCTTTGTGATCAGTGGATATCTCATCACTTCAATCATCCTCGCTGAAATCGATCACGGCAAATTCTCCTTGGTAAATTTCTATGAACGCAGAGCAAGGCGCATACTCCCGGCGCTGGGCTTAGTCCTTTTATTTTGCTTCATTTTCGCTTGGATGTTGCTTTCGGAAAGTGAGCTGAAAGTCTTTTCAAAGAGTCTGATTGCTGTTCCACTTTTTTCTTCAAACTTCTTTTTTTGGCGAGACGGCGATTATTTTGAATCCGTTGCGGAACTCAAGCCCCTACTTCATACGTGGAGTCTCGCCGTTGAAGAGCAGTTCTATTTCATTTTCCCAATCTTCATCATGCTCGCAAAAAGCCGGGGGCGGCGGAAGGTCACTTACTCGCTTTTGGTAATTGCCTGTGTAAGCTTTTTATTCGCACAATTTGCGGCTTACTATGCCCCTGTACCTGCATTCTTTCTTCTTCCTACACGGGCTTGGGAACTCTTGGCTGGTGCAATTCTTGCTTCTCATTTCATTGATCAAGCCAAAACTGAACTACAGTTTGTAGTACGGCAAGGCCTTAGCCTATTGGGTTTGACCATGATCGTTGTTTCTGTGGTTTGGTTTGATAAAAACCTGCCCTTTCCCGGCTATTATGCAACGCTCCCAGTGGTTGGGACTTTGTTAGTAATTGGCTGGGCAGACCGACAAACTCTTGTCGCAAAAATGCTGAGTACAAAATTACCTGTTGGTATTGGCGTCATAAGCTACAGTGCATACTTGTGGCATCAACCAGTCTTTGCATTTTCAAAATACCAATTTCCACATGCAGGTTTCACAGTAAAACTTATACTGCTTGCTATGGTTTTCGTATTGGCAACTCTCACATGGAAGTTTGTTGAATCACCATTTAGAAACAGAAATTATTTCAGCAGGAATTTCATTTTTAAAGCATCTGCGGCAAGTAGTCTTTTACTGACGTCCGTCGCAATTTTGACAACTTTGCTGTTCGGAAACCCGTTTGGCTTTCGCGCAGAATCCAAACTGGCCGCAGCGCTTTCAACGAACCGAGCGATCTATGCGCAAAAAATTGATGAACGCATGTTTGTCAAGTATCGCGTTCAGTTTGAAACTATGCGCCCAGAAACAGTTGTCGTTGGATCGTCACGAATTATGCAAATCGGTGATCACAATTTCAAAGGTCCAGTACTGAATTTGGGTGTAAGCGGCGCTTCTGTCGAAGACATCGTGACTATTTCGGATATTGCAGTTCAGAAGTTTCATCCTTCAACTTTGCTCATCGGAGTGGACCCTTGGTTGTTCAACAGTAACTCGGGACAAGAGCGCTGGATGTCTTTGGATGAGGAATTCCAAACCGCGTTAGAAACAATGCGTTTCACTCCGCCAGACCCGAAAAAATTTGAACATTCAGCACTTCCTGCCGAACCGTCGCGAAATCACTTTGCCGATCTCGGACTTTACATCTACTATGCAGTTAATCATTCAAGTGCTATCGCGGATTTAAAAGACTCAGAGCCAAGAGACAGAATTCGTCGTGATGGTAGTCGCGTTTATAATTCGACATACATTCAAAAGAGCCAGCGCCAAATTGCAGAGGGCTTTGATGAATTGCTCGCATATGGAATGGAAACCTATGCCTTGTCTGCAAATGATCAGAGCCTTTTTGAAACTTTCCTAAAGCACCACCGTGAGAATAGACGTATTGTGTTGATCTTGTCGCCCTATCATCCCGATCTTTTTTCGAAGATGAAGCAAGAAGCGCAAAAGTTCATTGAAATAGAAAAACAGTTCAGAAGCATGGCAGCCCGCAACGGAATTATCCTTATTGGATCCTTTGATCCAGAACAGGTGGGTTGTCCGACTGTTGAGTTTTACGATGGCATGCACCCAAATGACAATTGCATGAGGCGTTTAGTCGATCAGTTGAGAAACTCAGGTCCGGCATTATAGCTTTGCAAGCCTGCTTTGTTAGACATTCTCACGCAAAATGTTTATCGGATGTGTTTAATATTCGAGTACTGTTCCATCAGAAGATTGAAAGCGCGCTGTTCCTCATCATGGAGATGGACACTTCTTCTCGTGTCTGGGCCTCTGTAGTAGTTTGGAGTATGATAAAAATCAAAACCATACACGTTAAGGGCTTTCGGCTTGGTGCGCTTAAGCAGCGTGTGGCACATGACGAACCCCGAGGTGGGTCTGCCTCTGAGTTGGCGGTTTGCTGCATACCAATCGCTAGATGGGATAACTTCTGTTTTGTTCCAGATCGCTTCATTCCATGGCGGAATGTGCCACAGGCGCCAGAACAACCAGTAAATAAGCTGTGGTTTATATTGAACGTTGACTTGCTCAAGACTGAGTGGCCTTGCCGTACCTGCAATATCAGTTCGGTTGCCTTGCGACTGCGGGTCTACAATGAAACCACGATTTAGCCTGATGACAACATCATGAGAGTCAATTTCCATACCCAAATTTTTACCAAACAAACTGGACGCATTGCCCACAACTGCCACAGATTTTCCATCCACCATGGCGCTCAATTTTTCTGTGCCCATGTGGCTGGGGGCGCGCAAAAGGCCTCGAAGTGACATAACAATCCTAGCAAAGAATGTATTGCACCCGTCTATAGGGGAGCTTATTAGCAGCCGCAACAACCATAGAGATGACTTACCAACGCCATGTCCACACCTCAGTCGAACTTCAACAGATCCAATCCAAGTTCGGAATATGCAAGGCTGCTGAAGCAATACCAACAGTTGCATGCTGAAGGCGACCCGGCCCGTGGCATTCCGGCGGAAAATTTCTACCCGGGAAAATCTTTGCCATTTCATGCCCCTGCCATCAAGCAGATGATTGAAACAACGGGAGCAAAAACTGTTCTTGACTACGGCTGCGGCAAGGGTTTTCAATATACGTGGCAAGATTTGAAGTTCAAGGATGGTAACACCGCTAATAATGTGCAGTCCTATTGGGGCGTTGACCAAATCCGTTGTTACGACCCTGCCGTTCCTCAATTTATGACTTTGCCAACTGGCAAATTTGATGGCGTTGTTTCAACAGATGTGCTGGAGCACGTTCCTACGGATGACGTGGATTGGATTCTGGGCGAAATATTCGCCTATGCCGACAAATTTGTGTTTCTGAATATTGCGTGCCACATGGCTAAAGCAATTTTACCGGACGGCAACAACGCCCACACTACCGCCAAACCGGTGTCTTGGTGGAAACCAAAAATTGAAACTGTTTCAGCCCGTTATCCCAAACTGAAATATCATGTGGTTTTGGAAAACAAAGTTTCATTTGTGCTGTTCAAGCACAGCTTCCGTACGCGTCTGCGCAATTTCTAAAAAATGGTACCACCACCCCGGCTCGAACGGGGGACCTCTAGATCCACAATCTAGCGCTCTAACCAACTGAGCTATGGCGGCACGTTATATTTCCTGTGCTGGAAGACAGCACGATTGGGCTTCACTAGCGCCACAGGTTTTGAATTTCAACCCGCAAAAAGAAAAGGCCCTGCATTTCTGCAAGGCCGTGAGGTAAGGGCGGGCCGGGGAGGAGGTCGGCCTGCCCTTGAATTTCAGTTTCAGGCCACTTTTGGCATGAATGGCTTCATGGCGTCTGCCATGGGGCCAGAGGTTTCCTTGAGCCAGTCAGCATAGAACTTGCTCATGGCTTCGGTCTGCTTGGCCACAGCGTCCTGCTGGGTCTTGAAGAACGTCTGTTGCAGGCTCCACAGGGCTTCGGGCGTCTTGGCCGTCAGGGCTTCGCGTGTGAAGGCAAAGGCCGCCTTGGCGTTTTCCTCAGCGATTTCGACAGCCTTGGTATTCAGGGTGGCGAACTGGGTCTTGGTCTTTTCGATCGAGTCATTGAATTGCATGGCGAACCTCGTTGATTGGGTTGATAGCCAGTATATAGTTCTGGTTATTGTGCATTGCAACATAAATATTGCGACGCACCAATTCAGGTTATGGACAAAGCTTAATGAAAGGTGGACGTAACCGTTAAAAATCGATTAATTGTTCATGCTTGGCCCGTTCAGTTGCGGGTCTGATTTGCAGTTTGGACATAGCGTAACCCCGATGACGGATAGCCTTCCCACCCTGGAAACCCTGCGGGACACCACCTCGCCCGCTTGGCTGTGGGATGCCGCCCGCGCCCGTATTGTCTGGGCCAACCGGGCGGGCGTGGAAGCCTTTGATGCGACGTCGCTGTTTGACCTGATCGACCGCCCTTTTGACACCCGGGAAGCCGGTGTGGCCCGCGTCATGGAACTTGCCACCCAGTTGGAGCGTGGCACTCCGCACAAGGCGCTGCTGCATTTCCCTTCTGTCGGAAGTGTCGTGCCCCTCGCCTGCCGCTGCTGGCTGCACAGCCTGGCCGATGGCCGCGCCGGTGTGCTGGTTGTGCAGGAACCTGAAAAGCCAAAGCTCTCGGCAACACCCGCCAGCCTGGCCGAAAGCCTCGTCGCGTCTTTGCCCATGCCAGTGCTGGTTTTAGCCCCGGACGGGCGTTTCCTGCATGCCAATCGCGCTGCCCAGACCCTGCTCGGAGTCGAATACCATGCCACTCTCTCCGATCTTCTGCATTCACCGCAGCGAGCCGATACCATGCTGCGACGCCTCGTCGATGCTTCGCTGGTCACCTCCACCGAACAGGTCAAGGGCCGCGACCTGAAATGCGTTTTCACCAAGGGGATGAACGATACAATCACGCTGCTGTTGGAGGACGTGACCGAGCGGCGTGCGTTGGAGCAAGATATGTTGTCCCGCCAGATTGCCGCCCTCGATGTGAAGGTGGCGGAAGCTGCACCGTCCGCCAAGCCCCAGCCAAGCCCGGCCGAGGCGTTTGAAAACCTGGGCAAGAGCATCGAAGAAGCGGTGAAGGCCAAGGCACTGCCGAAACCTGCGGAGCCTGTGGCCAAGATTGAGGCGATGCCACCACCTATGGAGCCCCGCAAGGTGCCCTTCGTGCCCCACGCCATTCGCGACAGTCTTGAGCGCACGGGCAAGGCCATACTTGTAGCCCGCCATGGCGAGCCGCTTTTTGCCACCCGCCATGCCGCAAGCCTGCTCGGCTTCGAAGATGTGGCGAGCATTTTCTCACACGCCAGTCTGTGGCAAGCCCTGTCCCAGACCACCAGTGGCGCAGCCTTGAGCCTTGCCACAGCATCGGGTGAGACCCAGGCCTTCGGCTGCGTGAGAGCACAAATTCCATGGCTGAACGGTCTGGCGGACCAATATATCCTGCAAGCCATGCCAGCAGAGGCGCGGGCACCGGCTAAGCGTGAAGAAATGCGAGTGGCCGAAAAGCCCGAATTGCTCGCCACGATAGAAGTTCAGCCCGCACCGGTTGCCGCGCCACCATTAGCAGACATCGCGCCATCACCGGTTGCCACACGGCTGCCGGACGAAAACGCCATTGCCTATGAGGAGTTGAAAGCCATCGTCGATGTGGCCTCCGATGGCATTGTTACACTTGATCGTGACGGCAGCATTCTGGGGTTTTCAGCTGGCGCCGAAGCCATTTTCGGCGTGACGGAAACAGACGTAGCAGGCAAGCTTTTCGGCAGTTTGCTGAAATCCGAAAGCCGCAAGCTCTGGCGCGACTATCTCGCGGGCTTCACGGGGCCGGGCTTGGCCAGCGTCTTCAACGACGGGCGCGAACTTGTAGCGACTACCCGCGAAGGCAACAGCATTCCCCTCTTCGTCAGCGTCAGCCGCCTGCAATCTCCCAAATCCAGGGCCGCCCTGTGCGCCGTGGTGCGCGATATCACCACGTGGAAACGCACCGAACAGGAATTGCGGGAAGCCAAGGAAGTTGCGGAAAATGCCAATCGGCAAAAATCCGATTTTCTGGCCCGCATCAGCCATGAATTGCGCACCCCCCTCAATGCGATCATGGGCTTTTCCGAAGTCATGCGCACCGAGCGCTTTGGCGAATTGCGCAACGATAAATACCGGGGTTACGCCAATGACATCCACACCAGTGGCGAACATCTGCTGGCGCTGATCAATGACCTTCTGGATTTGTCGAAAGTTGAGGCCGGCAAGCTGGAACTCAACTTCACTGCAGAAAGTATTGCCGAAGCCACGGACCATGCCATGCGCCTGTTGCAGGAAGAAGCCCGCACCGCCCGTGTGTTGATGCGAACAGCCTTTCCCGCCAAATTGCCGCGCGTCGTGGCTGATCACCGGGCCTTGCGCCAGATCATGCTCAACCTCATTTCCAACGCTGTCAAATATACCAATGCAGGAGGTCAAGTTGTTGTGTCGGCTACGCTTGAACAGGATGGTTCCATGGCGGTGCGCGTCAAGGATACCGGCATCGGCATGACCGAGGAAGAAGTGCAGGATGCACTGCAGCTGTTTACCCGCGTTGACTCGCCC
This sequence comes from Hyphomicrobiales bacterium, assembly GCA_031430915.1. GTDB lineage: Bacteria > Pseudomonadota > Alphaproteobacteria > Rhizobiales > Aestuariivirgaceae > Aestuariivirga. Next base: position 135 of record JANPCL010000016.1, on the reverse strand, counting down.
AACCGGGCCCGCCAGGGCACAGGCCTCGGCCTGCCGCTGACCAAGGCCCTGACTGAAGCCAACCGGGCCAGGTTCCAATTGTCGAGTTCTCCCAACGAAGGCACCCTGGCTGAAATCCTGTTTCCGGGCACCCGC
>JANPCL010000015.1:0-8160 GCA_031430915.1 Hyphomicrobiales bacterium | reverse complement strand
CGCCAGAAAATCCAATCATCCCCAGCCGATCTCCCGCCGCAACTTCGTCACCAGCTTTGACCATCACACTGCCCTTGCGTAAATGGCAGTATTGCGTTTCCCAACCTTCGCCATGTGTGATCACAACACCATTGCCGCATTGAAATTTCGATACCGCCGCAAGGTCTGCCGGTGACTTCACCAACTTGTCGGCAACACCATCCCTTACTGCCCGCACACGGCCAGCCGCTGCTGCCAAAACCGCTATATTCACTCCTGTATGCAGCCCCCGGATGTCAGTGCCATCATGACCGTCATAACTCGCCACACCGCAGGCGTAGTCCGTGGAACCCGCACCCGCATCATGATCAGCATATTGCTGGACCCAGCAATCTGTACCCACCGTGCAAGCCACCGGCAAGGCCAATTCCAGCGCCAGGGCTGGGCCGGCGAAGAGGAAGATCAGCAGTGTCAGAACCACGTTTTTCATGTCACACCTATAGCGTGCATGAAATCTCCTGTCAAGAACAAAATCCTCTATAGGAGCAAAAAGATAGGGCGGACCGTGAATCCGCCCTCACTTCGGCGCTTTACGCCGCCTGCTTGATCAGCCCGCGGTTGATGATGGCCTCGGCAATCTGCACGGCATTCAAGGCGGCACCCTTGCGCAAATTATCCGAAACAATCCACAGATTAATGCCGTTATCAATCGTCGCATCATCACGTATCCGCGAAATGAATGTTGCATAGTCACCCACGCATTCCACCGGTGTGATGTAACCACCGTCCTCGCGCTTGTCGATCACCATGCAGCCCGGCGCTTCGCGCAAGATATCGCGCGCCTCATCCGCCGACAGTGGCGTTTCAAATTCAATATTCACCGCTTCAGAATGGCCTACAAAAACCGGCACGCGCACGCAGGTCGCCGTCAGCTTGATCTTGGGATCAAGAATTTTCTTGGTCTCGGCGTTCATCTTCCACTCTTCCTTGGTGTCACCGGAATCCATGAACACGTCGATATGCGGAATGACGTTGAAGGCAATCTGCTTGGTAAACTTGCGCGCATCGGCTGTGTCGTTCACAAAAATGCCCTTGGTTTGCGTCCACAATTCATCGAGGCCTTCCTTGCCCGCCCCGGAAACCGATTGATAAGTTGCCACCACCACCCGCTTGATTTTCGCCACATCATGCAATGGCTTCAAAGCCACGACGAGTTGTGCCGTCGAACAATTCGGATTGGCAATGATGTTCTTGCGCACATTGCGCGCCATATAGTCACCGAGCACATGCGCATTTACTTCCGGAACGATCAACGGCACTTCGGGGTCATAACGCCAGACTGATGAGTTATCGATAACGATACAGCCCATGGCCCCAATCCTGGGCGACCATTCCTTCGACACCGAAGACCCAGCTGACATGACACAGAAATCCATCTGCGAGAAATCGAACTGCTCCAGGTCCTTGCACTTCAAGGTCTTCTCGCCATAGCTCACGTCCACGCCAATGGATTTGCGCGAAGCCAACGCATGCACTTCATCGGCGGGAAATTGCCGCTCAGCCAGAATATTCAACATTTCGCGACCCACATTCCCCGTGGCCCCGACGACAGCGATCTTGTAACCCATGAAAATCTCCTTGCTGCCGGGCTTCTACCACCTCCGAACCCTGAGTCAACAAAGCCCTCGGAAAGGGGTTGGCAGAAGCCCCAAGCTCAGCTATTGAACGCCCCGCGACCAAATGCGGAGAGGTGGCAGAGTGGTCGATCGCGTCGCACTCGAAATGCGAAGTACGCGCAAGTGTACCGGGAGTTCGAATCTCCCCCTCTCCGCCAATTTTTCCTGAACTTCCAAGACGCTGCCGAAATCGAGCAGCACAGGGACTATTCAGCTGCCAGTTTTGCGGAAGTAATGTGCGACTTTGGTTGTTCTGTTTCGGCCACACCCAATTCGCCAGTCCGTCGCCCCATGATCGCATAGACACTTGGCACCACAAACAGGGTGAGCAGGGTACCAAAACTCATGCCACCCACGATCACCCAGCCAATTTGCATGCGGCTTTCAGCCCCTGCACCTTCCGCCAGAACCAGTGGCAAAGCGCCGAGGACCATGGCAGCCGTAGTCATCAAAATTGGCCGCAGTCGCAACACCGCCGCATCTACAACCGCGGCACTGCGTTCTTGTCCCTGTTCTTGCAGACGGTTGCCAAACTCCACAATCAAAATGCCATGCTTGGTAATCAATCCGATCAAGGTTACCAACCCGATCTGTGAGTACACATTGAGTGTGCCCCCACTCAGCCACAGTGCCAACAGCGCACCGGTAATCGAAAGCGGCACACTGAGCATGATCATGACGGGATCGCGGAAACTTTCAAACTGCGCCGCCAGCACCAGATAGATAAACGCCAGCGCCAACAGGAAGATGAAAGCAAGGTTGGAACTTGAATCGCGAAATTCCCGCGCTTGCCCCGTAAGATCGCTTACAACATTGTCCGGCAATACGGTGGTTGCTGCAGCATTGATGGCCGTTATTGCATCACCCAGCGCAAATCCCGGGGCAAGGTTTGCCTCAACGGTCACGGACCGCAGTTGATTGAACCGCTTCAACTCCCGTGGGGCAACAGTTTCCTTGAAACTGACAACGCTGGAGAGCTGCACCATGTTACCAGCCGAAGATCGCACATAGATTTGCGACAAGATATCAGGTGAACTGCGATCGGTGAGCGGCAGAGCCACTGTCACATCATATTGCTGGCCGTCAATTTCGAAACGGGTCACGTTGCGACCACTGAGCAGCGTTTCCAGAGTTCTGCCAATGACTGATATATCCAGCCCGGCGTCAGCCGTCCGTTCACGGTCTATGTTGACTTCAATTTGTGGCTTGTTCAGGCGAAGGTCCGTATCAAGGTCCACAAAGCCTGGATTGTCTTCAATCGCTGCAATCAGCTTGCGGGCCACTCCGTTCAGGTCTTCGTACGACGATGATGATTGCAGCACAAACTGAAACGGCTTTCCAAAACCACGACCACCCAGCGACGGTGGATTGGAGGCTGACGCCTGAACCCCGGGAATGGCGCGTAACTTCGGTGAAATCCGTTGCACCACGTCCTGCTGACTGGCTTCACGTGCGGACCAGTCTTGCATGCGCGCAAAAGACATGATCCGCGTAGCCTCGCCCGCACCCACAATCATCAGGTAAGATTTCAATTCAGGAGCGCCCTGCAAAATCTTTTCAATGTCATCAGCATAGCGCCGCGTATAGGCATAACTTGAGCCCTCAGGCGCAGACGCCGATGCCATGACCGTGCCACGGTCTTCGGTGGGAGACAATTCAGACTTCAATTGTGTGAACAGAAAGCCACCAGCCCCCGCTACCAGCACTGCAATCAGCATGACAATCCAGCGCACCGAAATTACATTTCGCAAACTGCGACGATAGGCGTTCTCAAGGCCCCCCAGCACCCCTTCAATGCCACGCACGATGAAATTGGATTTTTTCTGGTGGCGCAACAGTTTTGAACTCAACATCGGCGTCAGCGACAAGGCCACAAAACCTGACACCACAACAGCGCCGGCAAGCGTAATTGCAAATTCCAGGAACAGGCGCCCGGTCCGCCCTGGCGTGAAGGCGATTGGGGCATAGACCGCAGCCAGCGTCAACGTCATTGCAATGATCGCAAATCCAATTTCCCGCGCACCCTTTATGGAAGCCGCGAAAGGCTCCATACCCTCTTCGATATTGCGGTAGATGTTTTCGAGCATCACAATAGCGTCATCAACAACCAGTCCGATGGCGAGAACGAAGGCGAGCAGCGTCAAGGTGTTGATCGTCAGCCCAGCCAAATACATCAAGGCGAACGTGGCAACCAGTGAAACTGGAATCGTAACCACAGGAATGAAAGCAGCGCGAAAAGAATGCAGGAACACCAGAATGATCAGCGTGACCAAAACTACGGCTTCAATAATGGTGCGGAACACATTATTAATGGACTGCGCAATAAACACCGTTGAGTCAAAGCCGATTTCTACCGAAGTTCCGTCAGGCAATGACTGATTTATGCGCGGCAATGCGGCGGAAACTGCTGTCGCCACATCCAGGGGGTTGGCAACAGCCTGTTTGACAATTCCAATGGAAATTGACGTTTCACCATTGTAGCGGCTCTCGCGCCGCACGTCGGCAGTAGCCAATTCTACTGTTGCCACATCGCCCAATTTCACCTGCAAACCGCCAGCACTTTTCAGAATCACATTTGCAAACTCACCAGCCGTGCCCAGTGAGGTGCGCGACAGCACGGTGAACTCCCTTTCAGTGCTTTCAATACGACCCGCCGGAATTTCAGCATTCTGGTTGCGGATAGCGTTTTCAACATCCTGCACCGTAAGACCAAGCCCTGCGAGTTTGGCATGATCAATCCAGATGCGCATGGCATACGTGCGCTCGCCATTCAGGCTGACATCGGCAACTCCGTTCAGGTTTTTGAACCGGTCCACCACGAAACGATCCACAAAGTCTGTCAGCGCCAGCGCGTCCATTTTCGAAGAGCGGACAATCATGAAAATTATCGGCTGCGCATCAGCTTCGACTTTGGCGATGGTCGGCTCCGAAATGTCATCAGGCAGCGAACGCCGCACACGGCTCACCCGGTCGCGCACATCACTCGCCGCCGTGTCAACCGAAACACCTGGACGAAACCGGATGGTGATGCGGCTTGATTCAGCCCGCGACGAAGACTCGATGGTATCAATGCCTTCAATGCCGGCAAGCGAGCCTTCGAGAACTTGCGTCACCTGGCTTTCAATGATCTCGGCCGAAGCACCGGAGTACGCCGTGCTGACCGACACCTGCGGTTCGTCAATGTTCGGGTATTCGCGAATGGTAAGACGGCTGTAAGCCATCAACCCCACAAGCACCAAAACCAGGCTGAGGACACTGGCAAAAACCGGGCGACGGATGCAGAGTTCAGGAAGTGACATGCAACCTCACTGTTTGGCCTGTGATTGTGTGACCTTGACGTTCGCACCTTCGGATAGCCGCGAGGCACCTGCGGTCACGACCTTTGTACCAGCGGAAACTCCGGATACAATTTCGACCCAGCCATCGCGTCGCTCACCGGTTTTTACATCGAGGCGTCGCACTTTGTCATCTACAACCTGATAAACAGTCGCCTGTTGTCCCTGCGGCACCACCGCTGATTCAGGTACCGTTACAGCTTCACGGGGTGCGCCAAGAATATCAGCTTTCACCAACATGCCGGGCCGCAATATCAAATCGCTATTTTCAAGCGTTGCCAGAATTTGCAAGGCACGCCCATTCACGTCCACAACGGGGTTGATTGCACCAATCTGTGCACGGAAGGTTTTGCCGGACACAGCTTCCGCTGTCAGCGCCACTTCCTGTCCGGTTTTAATCTGGCGGTAGTAGCGTTCAGGAATGCTCAAACTGACTTTCAATTTTACAATCTGGTCAATGCGCACAAGCGGTGTTCCTGCAGTCACATACGCACCTTCCGACACCAGCCTGAAACCCAGATTGCCATCGAACGGTGCCCGCACCACCAGCCGCCGCTGCCGTTCCCGCACCAGTTCGGTGGCACTCCGTGCCTGTTCCAACTCGGCCCGGGTCTGATCCACCTGCGATTGCGCAACGGTTTGCGATCGCGCCAAAGTCTGCGCGCGCCGAAAGGTCGTCTCGGCCAGCGCTAACCGCGCCTCGGTGTCTTGCAGCTCTGCGGCAAGAAGTGCGCCATCCAGCACAAACAACTGGTCACCTTTTTTGACAGCCGCACCGTCTACAGCTGACACTGTAACAATCCGTCCGGTGGAATCGGCTGCAACTTCTGCAGTTTCAAGCGCAACCAGACTGCCAATTGCCGAAATGCTGTCTGTCAAGGTTTGTGAAATCGCATCTGCCGCCTCCACTGGGGCTGGGGGCCGTGCCGCAGGCTGCCCCGAAGCAGCAGTTGGCGCAGCAGCAGTCCGGAACAAAGAGGCCAAATCCCAAACACCCGAAGCCCGCAAGCCAAAACCCAAGCCAGCAAGCACAACAAATGCCAACATAGTCAAAATCAATGGGCGCTTGCGCATCAGTATTTCCCGGTTAGACACCTATAAAGACGGATAAGCCAACAAGTTCCGTCGCAGGCCAGTGGAATTTTTTTAAGGCGAAGGTCAATTTCCCCCTCTCACCAGCCTTGGCCGCCACACCCCCAGCACCACATTCGCCGTGGCCACCGCCAGCAAAATCCAGATCGTCATCTTCTCCGCGCCCAAACCTGCCCCCAGCAGTGCCGGATCAAACTGCCCCGCCAGTGCTTTCGCACTGTCCGCCGCCTCGCGCTGCATCGGTCCCAGCACACCGACGAAGCCGCTTTCGAACAGCAATATGCCAGACGCCGCCTTCACCCAGGCCCAGCCCGCGTTGTGAAACGCCGGGCTCACCGCAATCGCCAGCAACCCCGCAATCAGCGTCACGCCGAGAGACGGCATGAACACCCACGTCGCCGCCGCCGCCATGGCCGTACGAAGCGCGGAGTATTCGGCAAGTGACGTCACGGGCGGCGCGTAGAGTAACATGACCCCAAGTGCGGCCATGGCCCCCATCATGCCAATGGCGCCCAGTGTGTGCAGGAACTTCAAAACAAATCGCATGACCGAAACCCTACATCACCATCGCCCGGCAGAAAAGCCACCCCTTGACTCGCGGCCCGCCCGCTCCTATCTCACGCCCAACTGTTGGCACTCCACTCCTTCGAGTGCTAACAGAAGCGGCGTTAAAACCGTTTAATCAATGAAAACAATGCACTAAAGGAGCTAACCACATGAAATTTCGTCCTTTGCACGACCGTGTAGTCGTGAAGCGGGTTGAAGAAGACACCAAGACCAAGGGTGGCATCATCATTCCGGACACCGCCCAAGAGAAGCCCATGCAGGGCAAAGTCATCGCCGTTGGCCCCGGTGGCCGCGATGACCATGGCAAGCTGACGCCAATCGACCTGAAAAAGGGCGATGTTGTCCTGTTCGGCAAATGGTCCGGCACCGAAGTCAAGATCGACGGCGAAGACCTGTTGATCATGAAAGAATCCGACGTGATGGGCGTGCTCGAGAAATAAGTCTCGCCGCCCTTCTCAACATCAACTTACATAAGGAATAAAGCACATGGCTGCTAAACAAGTCCTCTTCGGCGGTGAAGCCCGCGAAAAGATGCTGCGCGGCGTTGACATTCTCGCCAACGCAGTAAAAGTCACATTGGGTCCAAAGGGCCGCAATGTCGTCATCGACAAGTCCTTCGGTGCGCCACGCACAACGAAAGACGGCGTGACCGTTGCCAAGGAAATCGAACTCGAAGACAAGTTCGAAAACATGGGCGCACAAATGGTGCGCGAAGTTGCCTCGAAGACCAACGATCTCGCTGGCGACGGCACCACCACTGCAACCGTTCTGACCCAAGCCATCGTGCGCGAAGGTGCCAAGAACGTTGCCGCCGGCATGAACCCGATGGATTTGAAGCGCGGCATCGACATGGCCGTTTCATGTGCCATTGAAGACATCAAGAAGCGCTCGAAGAAAGTAAAGTCGTCAGAAGAAATCGGCCAGGTCGGCACGATCTCTGCAAACGGCGACACTGAAATCGGTGGCATGATCGCCAAGGCCATGCAGAAGGTCGGCAATGAAGGCGTGATCACGGTTGAAGAAGCCAAGACCGCTGAAACCGAACTCGTCGTTGTTGAAGGCATGCAGTTTGACCGTGGCTATCTCAGCCCATACTTCATCACCAATGCCGACAAGATGGTAGCCGAGCTCGAAGATGTTTACATCCTCCTGCACGAAAAGAAGCTGTCGTCCCTGCAGGCCATGCTGCCAATCTTGGAAGCTGTTGTGCAGACGTCAAAGCCCTTGCTGATCATCGCTGAAGACATCGAAGGCGAAGCTCTCGCAACGCTTGTTGTGAACAAGCTGCGTGGCGGTTTGAAGATTTGCGCCGTGAAGGCTCCGGGCTTCGGCGATCGCCGCAAGGCCATGCTGGAAGACATCGCCACCCTCTCGGGCGGTCAGGTGATTTCGGAAGACTTGGGCATCAAGCTTGAGAACGTGACGTTGGACATGTTGGGCCGTGCAAAACGCGCGCGCATCGACAAGGAAAACACCACGATCATCGACGGCGTTGGCAAGAAGGCTGACAT
>JANPCL010000014.1:0-12545 GCA_031430915.1 Hyphomicrobiales bacterium | reverse complement strand
CCCTCTCCCGTCCCACTTGACGGGAGAGCGTGCCCGAAGGGCGGGAGAGGGGAATTTACTCCCTCACTGAACATAATCCTTGACAAGACTATTTATCCGTTCTATATGTGTTCCAGATGGGTCCGGAAAGGAGGGACAATGTCGCGAACTTGTCTACATTGCCGAACCCATGTGCAGCGCCTGCGGGTGCATGGCAAAGTACCATGCGCTTCCGGGAGCCGGGGGTTAGTCCCAGGGATATTACGATCCCTGCTGTCTTTGTGCTGTAGCAACCCGCGCCGGGGTTTTGTAAGTCCAGTCGATTGGGACTGGCAGGTTCTACCCGTGCGCCTCTGCGAGTGCGAACCCTACCGGATTGCCATCATGAAAAGTGGTGGAAACAAACAATCTGGTGAAATTCCGGCCAAAATCGCTGCGTTTCAAGGTCAGGCTTCAAGCCGAACACACTACTTTTTCCACACTACCGCATGCTGGCTTGAAGTCAGGACGGGAACTTTCCCTCCTTTTTATTTTCATGGTCCGCCGTAGATATCGCCGAGATCAAACACCCCCTCCCCCCTTCGGGGTACTCCCCCACGCTGCGCGTGAGGGAGAACTTGCTGCTGCTTTCTCCCTCGGCCTCTTGGGGACGGGGGAGTACCCCGAAGGCGGGAGGGGGTGTGTCCACGAGTCAGCTTTCACAGGAGTCCCCCATGCCCACACCTGCCCCCTATCTCACCACCACGCCCTGGCAACTCTTCACCCCGCGTGAGCGCCAGCGCCCACACCCCCTCTCGCCCATTGCCCGTCGGCCAAGTGCAAGCGGGCCAAGGCCTGTGTGGATGCCCATGACCTGCTGTATTGCCAGCGCAGCCATGAGAGCCTTGCCGAGCGGCGGGCGCGGCTCAAAATTCCCGCTTCGGCCCCCAAACCCCTCGAGGAGTGGACCCTCGACCAGGTGACGGCCAAGCGTGAACAGTCGGACCTGATGCTGGCCGACGTCTTGGCCCGGCAAAAGGATTTGACGCGGCGCTGGAAGGCGGGCGAATTTGATGCACTCTATGGCAAGTTCAAATCCCAGGGCGTGTGGAAACAGCCGCCACCCAAGACATTCGCCTGAAAACCGGCAAACGGGGAAAAATTGCATTGTGCAATGCGGCATGCTAGGAGCGCCGCAATTCCCGTTCAGCCCTTCATTGAAAGTCAGGCGCACCCCATGAATTTGCGCAATATCGCCATTATCGCCCACGTTGACCACGGCAAGACAACGTTGATCGACCGTTTGCTCAGCCAGTCCGGTACCTTCCGCGACAACCAGAAGGTTGGCGAACGGGTGATGGATTCGAACGACCTCGAACGTGAACGCGGCATTACCATTCTTGCCAAGGTCACCTCGCTGCAATGGCATGACACCCGCATCAACATTGTTGACACGCCGGGCCACGCCGACTTTGGCGGCGAAGTGGAACGCATTCTCAACATGGTCGATGGTTGCGTGCTGCTGGTGGACGCCGCTGAAGGCCCGATGCCGCAAACCAAATTCGTGCTGCAAAAGGCCCTGAAACTCGGCTTGAAGCCCATCGTCTGCATCAACAAGATCGACCGTCCGGACGAGCGCCACATTGAAGTGGTGAACGAGGTGTTTGACCTCTTCGCCGCATTGGACGCCTCGGAAGAGCAACTCGACTTCCCCATCATTTACGGCTCTGCCAAGCACGGCTGGATGGCCGACAAGCCTGAAGGTCCACAAACCAATATGGACCCGCTCTTCGCCCTCGTGGTCAGGCACTTCGCTCCCCCGGTTATTGAGCCCGGCGAATTCCGCATGCTCGCCACCACCCTCGAAGCCAACGCGTTTCTGGGCCGCATTCTCACAGGCCGCATCCGTTCAGGCTCGGTGAAGCCAAACCAGCAGGTCAAGATTTTGGCCCGTGACGGTTCGGTTGTCGAAACCGGCCGTGTGTCCAAGGTGCTGTCCTTCCGGGGTATTGAACGGGTTCCCGTCGAGGAAGCCCATGCCGGAGACATCGTCGCCATCGCTGGCCTCGTGAAGGCCACCGTGTCCGACACCTTCGTTGATCCGTCCATCACCGAACCCATTGCCGCCACCCCAATCGATCCGCCAACCCTCGCCATGGCGTTCCGCATCAATGATGGACCGTTGGCAGGCAAAGAAGGTGACAAGGTGCAATCCCGCGTCATCCGCGAACGTTTGCTGCGTGAGTCCGAAGGAAACATTGCACTCCGTGTCACCGCATCTGAAACCGATACCGACGCGTTTGAAGTCGCTGGTCGCGGTGAATTGCAGCTCGGCATTCTCATCGAAACCATGCGCCGCGAAGGCTTTGAATTGACCGTGGGCCGTCCCCGCGTGGTCTATCAAAACGACCCGGTCACCGGCGAAAGAATGGAGCCGGTCGAAGAAGTCATCATCGACGTCGATGAAGCCTATGCCGGCGTCGTCGTGCAGAAGGTCTCGGAACGCAAAGGCGAACTGCGCGACATGCGCCCGTCAGGCACCGGTCGTCAGCGTCTGGTGTTCCATGCGCCAACACGTGGCCTCATCGGCTACCAGTCTGAACTCTTGTCAGACACACGCGGCACCGCCATCATGAACCGCCTGTTCCATTCCTACGCCCCCTATATGGGCAACATTGCCAGCCGCCACACCGGTGCGCTGATTTCCAATGGCGAAGGTGAAGCCGTGGTTTACGCCATGTTCAACCTGCAGGACCGTGGCCCCATGTTCATTGAGCCCGGCGCCAAGGTCTATGCCGGCATGATCATCGGCGAACACACGCGCGGCAATGACCTTGAGCTTAACGTGCTGAAGGAGAAAAAACTCTCCAACGTGCGTTCAAAGGGCGCAGAAGAAGCGCAGATTTTGACACCGCCGATCAAGATGTCGCTGGAAAAAGCGCTCGCCTATATTGGCGAAGATGAGCTGGTGGAAATCACGCCAAAGTCCATCCGCCTGCGCAAGGCCATTCTCGATCCGAACGAGCGCAAGCGCCTGTCACGCCAGAAGGAAGCTGCGGCTTAAACTACTCTTCACACCCGCCCGCCGTTGCAATACCATCAACGGCGGTGCCAGGATTGGCGAAAAATATTGTCTGTCCCGACGAGCATGAAAACACTTCAGCTGCAGTATCGGCAAGCCAGCGCGCTTTCTCATTGGCCTTGGGATAGCTGCCTTCGACATAGCCCATCTGGCAACTCTCACCGTCTCCCAACTTAGTAACAACGAGCCAGTCCTTGGTCTTGGTCGCATCCTCAGGATCGTAGGACACTTTCCAGCGCAGGATGGTGGCAATGGGCCTGCCATCCTTCAACCGCCACTCAATCCTGTTGCCCACAGAGTTGAAGCCTGAAAACGTTTGGTGAAAAGAACAGTGGTTGCGGCCATCCGGCCCAAAAGCCACGAAGCTGCGAAGATCATCCTCGACGAAGGTAACAGCGAGAACCTTGTGGCCCTCGCATTCATAAGTCGGACTAAACTCGCCCTCCCCTTCCGCAGCGCCTGGCGCAATCTGCCTGCACAACTCCGGAACAAAATTTGAATAGGCACTGTCAAACCCAGCAACAGCAGGTGTTGCCAACAGCAGCGCTCCAACAATCAGCAAGCCGCGCATGGTTACACAGCAAACTTCAACAACTCGCCCACAATGAACCGCCGCAGGAATTCAAGCACAAGCAGCAGAATGATGGGTGACAAATCCAGTCCGCCCATGCTCGGGAGAATGCGGCGGATGGGCCCCAGCAGCGGCTCAGTCATGCGATGGAGGCCATACGAAATCTGCCGCACTGTGGAATTGTTGACGTTGACAATATTGAAGGCAAACAGCCAACTCAACACCACCGAGGCAAGGATCAGCCACCACACCAGATTGAACAGATTGTTGATGAGCCAGATGACTGCGAGCATGAAGACGGTTCCTGTTTGACGGCCCTATGTAAGGCGCAGAAGCCCCCGGCGCAACCCACCGCCTTGACGGCTGCACCCACACCCCCGTATCGTCGCCGATGGATGGGGCGGTAGCTCAGTTGGTAGAGCGCGTCGTTCGCAATGACGAGGTCAGGGGTTCGATTCCCCTTCGCTCCACCATCCAGTTCCGTGACATCCACATTGTGACCGTTGTTGCGAGAGAACCGCGCAATTGCCGGGGAAACGCTGTGTTTGTTGTCGCTCGCGAGTCTCAGGACTAGTCTCTTTTGGTCGAACGGCGGCCCATTCCCACCTCGGTCTCAGGCCTCGTCAAATAGTTTTCCAGGAATGTGGCAGGCGCACTTTCGAGACCGGTTCGTCACGAGCCAGAGACGCGGTTCGATGTGGAGATTTTGAGTGCTGTCGTCGGTATGGGAACTGTCGGGTGTTCAGCCGTTCGTTGCAGGCCAACCAGGACTTCACGTTGCAAAGCAAAAGACCCAACATAACTAGGCCGGGTGCAGGTGGTTGGGTTGAGGGTACGTGTTCAGATCAGACCAAGCGCATCTCTCTGAAGTGTCCAGTCTGATGGCAGGCCTGTCATCTGTGTGACGGTGAGACCCCGGTTTAATCGGCCCTCGATGGCAGCCTCAATAATATCAGGTGCAAGGAGGGCAAGGGAGAGTGTACCGCGAATGCTCTTCTCCGAGAAGCCCTGTTGTTTCGCAATTGATGTAACGTCCGAAGTTCGGTCATGCACAAGCTGGTCCAGCCAAATGCGGCTTTGTACAATGGACTTGAGCAGTCGCGACCTGGCCTCAGAACGGATCGGGCGCTGTTGAAGTGTCGAATTGTCGGGAGCAGAGTGCTCCCGTCTGCGACGTGTTGTTGGCTTGGACCAAGGCATGGTGAAAGTCGAGGAAGTGACAAGTTCAGCGTCGGCGTCGGCTTCAACTTCTGCACCTACCTGTGTGTCATGAGTGATCACTGCAGGCTTCAGCGTGATGCTCAGTTGATTGGCCAGGACTTCAATGCGCTCAATGCAGCTCGCCCAAGACTCTTGCGATGCGCAAGCAACTGATCTGTCATTTTTTGAAGCGGTTCTATCAATCAGCGCAGCCTTCACTTCTGCCTCTATCTCCCCGGCAGGCACACGGTTGATAGTCCCTGCCTTGTGCTTCTGGCCATGATTGAGGACCGACGATTGGTAGTAGCAGTAGCGAAGCCCGGATTTGTTGGCATGGCTGGGAACCATTCTGTTGCCATTGCTGTCGAACAAAAGCCCCTTCAATGGGGCTTTTGAGCTGTGCGATGTATTTGACTTGCGGGTTTTCCGGGACGCGAGTTCGGTCTGCGCCAAATCAAACACTGATCTGTCTACAATAGCTTGATGCTCACCAGGATAGTGTTCTTTGTGGTGCTGTATTTCGCCGACGTAGAGGCGATTAGATAGAATGTGCGACAGACCTCCGACCCGGAACGGTTGGCCGCCGATGGTCTTGCCCGCGCCATAGGAGCGTTGACGGGACACTATCCCACGATCAGCAAGTGCCACCGACAGTTTTGGCAGGGACTTGAGCTCGAGGTAAAGGGAGAAGATGAGCCTGACCTTCTCGGCTTCAGGCGGATCAATCAGAAGCTTCCGCTTCTCCAGCCTGTAGCCATAAGGCACAATGCCACCCATGAAGATGCCCTTCTTCTTGGAGGCGGCAAACTTGTCACGGATGCGTTCGCCTGTGACCTCCCGCTCAAACTGGGCAAAGGATAGCAGCACATTGAGGGTCAGCCGTCCCATGGAACTGGTGGTGTTGAAGGATTGGGTGACGGATACAAACGACACCTCATGGCCATCAAACAATTCCACCAGCTTGGCGAAGTCAGCCAAAGAGCGTGTCAGACGGTCCACCTTATAGACGACAATGACGTCAAGCTTCCGCAGCCGAACGTCTTCCAACAGTTTTTGCAGCGCTGGTCGCTCCATCGAGCCACCAGAAAAGCCTCCATCGTCATAGGCCTCTTTCAAGCAGGTCCAGCCTTCATGAGCCTGACTCTTGATATAGGCTTCCGCAGCCTCACGCTGTGCATCAAGAGAATTGAACTCCTGCTCGAAGCCCCTGATCGGTGGAAACACGCGTATAGATGGCACAACGGGTCTTCTTGGGGGCAGATCGCGGCACGGAGCTACGGTTGGCACTCATCACGACACCACACCGACTGCCTTAGTCTTCTCCTGTAGCTCGAAGAAGCGGTGGCCATTCCAGTTCGTACCCGTGATGGCCTTGGCCACTGCCGAGAGGCTGGAGAAACTCCTACCCGCCCAGGCATAGCTACCATCCATCACCATCACCCGGTGGAGCACACCTCCGTGCTCCCGCGCCAGCTGGGTACCGATCCTCAACTGGTTGGATTCGACATAGGGTGTCTCGGGTTCGCGGCCTTCACGAAGATCCGTCTCAATCACCTTGAGGTAGGCAACTGCCTTCTTCGACAATCCTCCGTGCTGCTCGACCTGCAGTCGGTAGGCCAAAAGTCCAGCCAGCAGTGATCGCGGCAGATGGTCTGGCACCCGTTCCACGAGATGGCGTTTCCACAATCCTGCCAGTTCTTTCATCGACAGGCTTGTAAGGTCCTGTGTACCAGCTTCCTTCGTCACAGTAGACGCTGTCATGGCGCTAGCCCCTCAACAAAGTAGCGGCGGTCCTTGTTCTCGTGCCTGCTGCTTTTGATCTCCAAGCCTTGCTTCTTCTTCAATGTGCCCGACATGAAGCCGTGCACACTGTGCCGCTGCCAGCCTGCAGCCTTGGCCAGCTCTGCAATCGTTGCCCCGGTGTTGCGTTGCAACAGTTTGAGGATTCTATCGCCCTTGGTCTGGGCTGTTGCCTTTGGTGTTTTGGACGATTTCTTGCTCATCGGTGGTCTCCTGACGGGAAGCCACAATCAGCCGCCCTACCACCACAAGCCCGCGATCAGCGGGCACGGCATCAGCAATGCTTGCTTTGCAGCGCAAGTCAAATGGGTCTTTTGAGATTGCCTGAATTTTGTTTCGCTCAATTGAGGGGGGCTGCTGTCAACAGAATATGTTCCCAAAACAACGGTCGCAAGTTCGATCTGGATTCAATCTGGCGGGAGCATTCGAAGTCGACTTTCAATATTCGTCGTATCCGATAAACTCTTCAAATCTGCAACCGTCATCCGAGGCTGCAAAACCAACGCGGCCCGATGTGGCAGCGTTTTCCAACTTCAATTTGTACGAGGCGAAGTAAAGATATACTTAGTTACTGAGTGGCCGGTTTCACTCGACAATAACGCCGTCGATACTGCAGAGATCAACATTCTGCTGGATGATGTTTTCACCCGACGCGAGTGTGTAGGTCATGTCAACGACGCAGACACCTTCGGGCAGATCAATGCTGGCGCTGTCAGATTCTAGGTTTGCTATGTCACCGGAAAACACAAATGATAGCACAGTATCGGGGGCGGTTTTTTCGACGGCTGTGATGGAGGTAATGGCACTGCCGGATTGATTGGTGAGGGTCATGCTGCGCGGGGCCGCAACTGCTCCCGAAACACTGCAGCTTAAAGCCAATATTCCAACGACTTTGCCAATAGTCTTCATGATGACCTCCGCAAGATGTGAGATCATGTTGGCAAGCTCTTGCGAGACAGTCCAGTTCCAAACCGCTTTTGCAACTTGCTGTGGATAAGTGCCGCGCAGGCAATTGCGCAATTGAAAATCTCTCGGCAAGCTTTTCCATATCGGGGCTATGCGGGAGTGGGCTACCATGCTGAAACTGCGCGCTGTTCTTGCACTGCTCACCATGATCTGGAGCGGCTTCTCCCACGCCCAGGAAATCGGCATCCCGAAACCTCAAGCCGCCAAGGCCCCACAACCCAGCTACACCCCCTGGAACGGCAGTTATGCTGATCGCATCGATATTGATGTACCCAGCTTTCGGGGCCTCGAGCCTGATTTGGCGCTTGTCTATGATTCCTCGCGCGGCATCAGCAATTTCAAGACTGTCGGCGGATCGCTTGGTGTGGGCTGGACCCTGCAGGGTCTTTCCTCGATTGAACGCACGGCAGGCAGCGATGCGCCTGCCACCGGAACTGATCCAGTTTCAGGCGGGCGTGGCGTGCCGTCCTATGGCGGAGTTGGTTTACCTCCCGATGGCTTTACACTTGATGGGTCTGAGCTTGTGCCCTGCAGCTCAGTGCAAAACCAGAATGCCACGATCTCCTGTGCGGTCCAAAACCCACCTGCTGCAAACTGGACAGCCTACGCGACACGCAATGAGAGCTATCTCCGCATCCGGCGCAACACCTCAACCAATGTGTGGGAGGTCACCTCAAAGACCGGTATCAAATCCACTTATAGCTCGCTTGAAGGTGCTGAACCATTCCGGTGGTATCTGACCAAGGTTGAGGACCGGCGTGGCAACCATGTCGACTATGGCTGGACCGTTTGTAACACAGTCTCTGATCGCCATTGCGATATCGTCAGCATCAAGGGCTTCAACTACGATAGCGGAACCTCATCCTATTTTGAAGTCAACTTTACACTTGAAGACCGTGTTGATCCCGTAACCTATGCTTCGGGCAAGGACATCCGGACCGCCAAAAAGCGCATCAATGCAATTGATGTGCTTGCTACAGGTTTCCGGTTGCGGCGCTACGTGCTGACTTATGATCGCAGCCCGAATACACAGCTCTCGCGACTATTGACCGTCAAGCAGTACGGTAAGGATGATACAATTTCGTTGCCCAGCTTCGACATGGGTTACAGCGGTAACGGCGCAGCTTCGACAATTTCGCCGACAGTGGATGTGGCGTGGAACCGCCCCAGCTTCATGTCAGACACCAGCCAGACAGGGCAGATCCAAGGTGGTGACCTCAATGGGGACGGTCTGCCACTTGATGCCTTTGTTGAGATTGGCAATGTTGGGCAAGGGACCTGCACACGAAAAACAGCCTTTGCAACAGGGCAATCTGCTGCCCCCTATGGTGCTCCTGTTGTCGAAAGTTCCGTGCCCTGCGAAATGACGCAAAACGCAACAGGTAATTCGGGTTCCAGTCACCAGATCGTAGATTGGGGAGCCCCCAATGCTCCCGCCATGGCAGACTATGATGGTGACGGTTCGGATGATATTGGGAAAATTGAAACCAGACCGACTTGCTATGTCTATCCTGACTGTGACAGCAACATCGGCAAGACGCGCATATACAAGTGGGATAGCTCAAACCCGGTCAATTACCCCTTTGGTCACCTGGTCGAGATCATGCTGTCGGATTCGGCAACAAGCACGCCACCTACAACAACTGTGCAAAACCTGCAGAGCCGCTTTGACGGTGGTATAATTATTACCGCCGATATCACTGGCGACGGTGCGGCGGACCTTCTTACTGTCAACGGAAATGTCTGGAGCAAAAGCGGGTCTTCGTTCGTCAAGCCCAATACAACATGGACCCTGCCTCCTCTTGGCAATGTATGGATCAATACACTCGATCCAAATGACACCGGTCCAACAGGGTATTATCCGAGTGGACGTTACAAGACCGAGAAGATCGAGGCGCTTGATGTCAATGGAGATGGCAAATCTGACTTACTCCATCACTGGTTCGACACCGGCAAATGGTATGGCAGGATTTTCTTGTCCACAGGCAGCAACTTTGTTCCTCAGGCTGTTCAGTGCATTGATTTTGGTGACGCGACGCTCAACTTCGCGACATCGGGCTGGAGTATCGCTGATGCCAATGGAGATGGCGCTTCTGATCTGATTTTCACCACGCGAAACGGGACTGCTCCAAATCCGTATGAGGTTCGCGTTCTCCTGTCGAAAGGTCGGCAGTTTGAGGGTGCTGTACCAGGCTGCACAACAACACTTCCGGCGGCTAAGACGTTGACGGGAATTGCAAGTTACGCACCCGACGCCAATGCCAGCTTTGTCATGGAATTCCGGACGGCTTCAACGCCCAACAAGCGCATTGCAGCCGAACCCATTGTTTCTGTAGGCAATTTTGATGGCAATGGGGTCGCTGATCTCTACATCCGCGATACCACAAGTGGTGACGGCTATCGCGTTGTGCGTGATATTGCCTATGCTTGGTCGGTGATTGAACCAAGTGCTGTTCCCACAACAGTTCTTTATTCGGGCAACAACGTTCACAACCAGTCGATCCAGGACTTTAACGGCGACGGCCTTGCAGATGTCTATGAAACTGTCACCTCTTGGCAATATGTCAGCCAGTCACAGGTCTCAAGCAGCACATACATCTCTCAAGGCACCGTTTCTCAGGTAGGGGTCGCCCATTCAGACGCAACCTTTGCAGCAAACGGAACGGGCAGTTATGTCCAGAACGTGACAGCACGCATGCGCCTCAACACGGCCGTGTTCCCTGATCTCCTGACCTCCGTGAAAAACCCGCTGGGTGGCACCACGACAATTGCCTATAAAAACTCAGCGGGCTTTGCGACAGATACGCGGCTGCCTTTTACCATGCAGCTGGTGCAATCCCTCACCACCAATGATGGACGCGCCCAGCCAAACTCTGTGGCCACCACGAGTTTTGCTTATGAAGGCGGCATCTGGAGTCATCTCGAACGCCAGTTCCTGGGTTTCCGCAGCGTGACGGCAACCCTGCCTCTCATTGCAGGAGAAACATTACCTCCCAAGCAGCGGACTACCTGGCAGCAGTCTGTGGGCTGTGTCGGGCGGGTGGCGAAGGTGGAGCAGCTGGATGGGGCGGGGGCGGTACTTGCCGCCACGGAACAGGGCTTTACTATTGATTCGAGTGTGCCCTTCACCTGTCTCAACTCCTCGACCCAGAGCAAGACTTTTGGCGCGGGCGGGGCTGTCAAGACCGCGCGGGTGGAACGGGTGATAAACACCTATGGCAATGTCACACTCGAGAAGGATTATGGCATCTATGATGCCACAGCCACGGCTCCAGCCGATATTGCGGCCCTTGCCATCGATGATGTCACGAACTGGTATAACTACGCCATTAATGCAACCGACTATTTGACGGCCTGTCGGTCTACGGCCATCAAGCGGGCGGGTATCAACATCGCAACCAATCCCAAGCTGGCCGAGAGCTTCGTCTGGTATGACAACAATGCCACCACGGGTGCGGCTCCCTTGCGCTGTGAGCCGACGCGTGAACGCATGATGATCAACGCCACAGCCTTCACCGATGTGCTCAAGGCCTATGACCTCTATGGCAATCTGACCTCAGTGACTGACCCCTTGGGGAAAACCACGACCACGACCTATGACACGGTGGCGGCGGGTTATACACAGGGGCCAACGTGGAACCTTTTTCCTGTCAAGGTGCAGACTGCTGTTACAACGCCAACCAGCCTTGCAACCCAGACCGCCTGGGACCGGGTTTGTGGTGTGCCCGTGGCGCAATCAGGCTTCAACGGCAGCCTGACCATCAGTCCGGCCGGCAGCGTCACGGCCAGTACAGGCGAAGTCACCACCACCAGCTATGACACGCTCTGCCGCCCCACACTTATGACGGCACCCGGCGGGGCCTTCGTCGAGAAGTATTACCTCACTATCGGCTCGCCGACCTCGCAGCGCATTCGCACCATCACCAACGAGGCCGGGGGCCAATCCTACAGCTTGAGACGCAGCCTCTATGAGAACATGGACGGTTTTGGCCGCACCTATCAAACTTGGGCCACTGGCCGTAGCCTTGGCGAATATATCGAGACCAAGCGCAGCTATAGCAAGCGCGGGCATGTCGAAAGTGAGACCGCGCCCTATTACACAGGTGAAGCTGAGCTGTTGACCACCTATGCCTATGACCAACTCGACCGTCCCGTCAAAACCACCAACCCGGACGCAAGCTTCTCCAGCCTGAGCTATGTGCTCTCCCCCACGGCCACCAACATCCTTGACGTGACCGTCACAGCCGAACACGGCAAGCAACAGACCTACGCCCTCAATGCCCGTGGCCAGATGGTGGCGCGGACGAAGTGGGACGGGGCACGGCCTGTGGTCACCAGATACACCCGCGACGTGCTGGGCCGCATCACCACGATCACCGATCCCAATCTCAACAGCTGGAGCTATGCCTACGACCAGCTGGGCCGGAGAACCCAGGTCAACGATCCGGACCTCGGGTCTTGGTCCTATCTCTACGACGCCGCATCCCGCGTCACCCAACAGACCGATGCCAAGGGCCAGTTGACCAAGCTCGCTTACGACACTCTGGGCCGGGTGCTCACCAAGAAGATCGAAATCAGCGGCACCACCACCGAAACCACCACGCTCACCTATGATGAAGCCCGCAGCGGGTACCTGAACCTCGGCTCCCTGACCACGGCCAATCGCGTGACACTTGCCGTGGGGGCCATCCCCGCCGTCAATGTGACCCAGCAGTTCAACCGCGATCTGGCCGGGCGTCTTGCCAATGAGAAGCACCTTGCCGTGGCAGGGGCTGATCGCAGCCTCAGTTACGAATACTGGCCCGATGGTTCGTTGAAGCGCCGCCAGGCCCCGGACGGGGTGTGGTCGGGCTTCTACAGTTATGACCTTGCAGGCAGGCTCATGGCAATCGACAATGCCATCACCCTCAATCCTCCCTCACCCGCCCAGCCTGATCTCTATATCTCCTCCATCAGCTATGATGCGCG
>JANPCL010000013.1:0-5848 GCA_031430915.1 Hyphomicrobiales bacterium | reverse complement strand
TGTTTTGGGACGCACCCTATTCTCCACCAGTTAACCAGCCAGGACCGGGATTGCCTCAGGCTTAATGAGTTGGTTACGGCTCTTAATGCAAAACAGAGGGAAGACTAAGTGGAATCAGGCACCCGCCGAAGGTTCCCGAAGACGTGTTCCGGAGCGCAAATGGACGACCATAGACCCGCCGAGATTCCACCTGTTGACGTTACCGGACCCATTCTGGCCATGCAAAAGACTGTACTTGTGGTTGAAGACAATGAGTTGAACATGAAACTGTTCAACGACTTGCTGGAAGCCCATGGCTACCGTGTCGTACAGACCAGGGATGGACTGTCGGCGTTGGACATGGCGCGCAAGCATAGTCCTGACCTCATCCTGATGGATATCCAGCTTCCGGAAGTATCCGGCATTGAGGTGACAAAGTGGCTCAAGGAAGATGACCAGCTGCGCCACATCCCCGTAATAGCCGTGACAGCCTTCGCCATGAAGGGTGATGAACAGAAAATTCGCGAAGGCGGTTGCGAGGCCTATATCTCAAAACCTATTTCGGTCATGAGCTTCCTGCAAACCATTGACGGATTTTTGAAGACAAAAACATGACAGCCCGCGTTCTCGTCGTCGATGACATTCTGGCCAACGTGCGGCTTCTTGAAGCCAAGCTGACTGCTGAATATTTTGATGTCGTCACGGCCATGAACGGACTCGACGCCCTTGAAGCCATTCAACGTACCAAGCCTGATATTGTACTGCTCGACGTCATGATGCCTGGTATTGACGGTATTGAAGTCTGCCGGCGCATCAAAGCGGATGCCGCAACCCAGCACATTCCCGTGGTCATGGTCACCGCCCTCGACCAGCCGGAAGACCGGGTGCGTGGATTGGAAGCAGGTGCCGATGATTTTTTGACGAAACCGGTCAATGACATTTCACTGTTTTGCCGCATCAAGAGCCTCGTGCGCCTGAAGATGCTGACGGATGAATTGCGGGTGCGCTCCGCTTCGGGCGATTCTATTGGAATGATCGTGCGCGATGATGTTCGAGACAGTGATTCGGACGGGCGGGTGTTGCTGATTGATCCCCGTGATGCTTCGGCCGAGCGCATTGTCTCCTCGCTTGAAGGCAAGCATAGAGTCGTGCGCGTGACTGACCAACAACAGGCGCTCGACGCTGTGCAGGCCGCACCACAGCCGTTTGAACTGGCCATCATTAGTTTCGACAATGAGCACTATGATGCACTGCGACTGTGTTCACAGTTGAAATCAACCGAGGCAACGCGTCAGACCCCCATTCTCGTCATAGTTGATCCCGACAACCAGCCAGGACTGTTGCGTGCCCTCGACATGGGCGTGAATGACTATCTTCTGCGCCCGGTTGACCGGCAAGAGTTGAAAGCCCGCATTTCTACGCAGGTCAAACGCTTCCGCTATACCGAGCGGCTGCGTGCATCAGTCAAGGCCTCCATCGAGATGGCCATCACCGATCCGCTGACGGGGCTCTACAATCGCCGATATCTTGATACACATCTCAATCATTTGATCGAACATTACATAAATCGCGGCAAGGCTCTGTCAGTGGTGTCGGTGGATGTGGATTTCTTCAAAGCCATCAATGATACCTATGGCCATGATATTGGCGACAAGGTGTTGCAGGACTTGTCATTGCGATTGAAGGCCAACACCCGCAGCGTTGATTTGTGCTGCCGCGTCGGCGGCGAAGAATTCATCATGGTCTTGCCCAATACTGCAACCGATCTGTCTAGCCGCATCGCAGAACGTTTGCGCCGCGCAGTGGCGTCGCGGTCATTTGATTGTGGAATGGCCCAGCCTGTGCCCGTCACGGTTTCGGTTGGTGTGGCGTCACTGAATGGCTCGGATGATACGCTGGAAAAGCTGTTGAAGCGGGCCGATCTTGCCCTCTATTCCGCCAAACGTGAAGGCCGCAACCGGGTTGTTGTAGCGGCCTGAGTTTGCGCAGCCAGCAAGCTGGTGTATGCGGCGTTTGAAATGACCAGCGACACCCCTTCGAATTCCAGCGTGACCATGCCGTCAAAAGGCAAGGCGGGCCCCGTGTTTGCCGGGGAGGTGACGTTTGATAACGTGTCCTATGTCACGCGTGGCAAGCAAATTTTGTCCGACATAACTTTGAAGGCCAATGCGGGTAAAATTGCCTGTCTGCTTGGGCCGTCAGGGTGTGGCAAGACTACGGTGCTGCGAATTGCCGCGGGTGTTCTGCGGCCTTCCAGCGGGCGGGTGTTTCTGGATTCTACGGAATTGGCAGGGCCCAACAAGTTCGTTCCGCCCGAGCGGCGGAACATCGGATTGGTGTTTCAGGATTTCGCCCTGTTTCCACATATGACGGCGCAACAGAATGTCGCTTATGGCCTCTATGCGCTTGATCGGGCGCAGGCGCTTAAAGTTGCAGGACTTGCCTTGGAGCGTGTGGGCCTCGGTCATGCGATGACGCGCTTTCCTGGCTCGCTTTCGGGTGGGGAGCAACAGCGCGTGGCACTTGCCCGCGCCATTGTGCCGCGCCCGCAAGTGGTGTTGCTGGATGAACCGTTTTCCGGGCTTGACCAGCGCCTGAAAGACAGTGTGCGCGACGAGACGCTGGCGCTGCTGCGGGAAACCCATGCCACAGCCATCCTTGTCACGCATGACCCTGATGAAGCGCTGGCCTTTGCCGATCAGGTGCATGTGATGCAAGCTGGTCGTATTGCGCAAAGTGGCTCGCCGGAGCAGTTGCTGCATCGGCCGAGCAACCGGGAGGTGGCGCGCTTTTTCCGCAATTACAACAGTTTTTCCGGAGTAGTGCGGGCTGGTCGAGTTGTAACACCTCTGGGGCTGCTTCTGACGCCAGGCTATGCCGACGGACAAAGTGTTGATGTGCTTGTTGCGCCGACAGGCATATCTGTTGTGCCGGGACAAATGGCTCACATCATCGAAAATCGTGACCTTGGTGCAAGCCGCCGCATGCTGGCACGCCTCAACAGCACGGATCAGACTATTCTCATCCACGGCGATCACGTGGGCACAGGGCAAGTTGGGCTTGTCTTGACGGGCACGGACACCCACATCTTCAAGACCGAGCCTGTCTGATCGGCGGTTGCGGTGGCAATGGCTTTCTGCGATATAGATTTTTGAGCGCGCCCTCGCGGGTGTAACAGAGTTGAAGGAGTTTGCGATATGGGTGGCTTTTCGTGGTGGCATTGGGTCATTTTGCTGGTGGTTGTGCTGGTAGTCTTCGGCGGCAAGGGCAAAGTCTCTGACCTGATGGGTGATGTGGCGAAGGGTATCAAAAGCTTCAAAAAAGGCCTTGCCGATGACCCGACTGAGGCTGCTGCTGCCGAGGCCAAGTCTTTGGCCAATGATGCCGCAGAAGCTGTCAAACAGAATGCTGACAAAGTCAAAAGCTGAACCGCCTGAATTGTTTCAGGCAGAGTAAAGACCATGTTTGATTTTGGCGTCGGCTATTCCGAAATGTTGGTGCTTGCGGTGATTGCAGTCATCGTCATCGGCCCCAAGGATTTGCCAAAGGTGCTACGTACCTTCGGGCAATTCATGCGTAAGGCCAAGGGCATGGCGCGCGAATTCCAAGGCCATGTTGATGCTGCCATGAAAGAAGCTGGCGTCGATGGTCTCAAAAAAGACCTGACGGAAATGAAGTCGGTGATGTCGAACAGTGTTTCGGCTCCCGGTGGCGTGATGCCAGCATCTTCGCTTTCACCCTCGACGAGTTATGCCGTGTCATCGTCGCTGAAAGATTTCGAAAGTTACTTCGGCGCGACAGGGGCCGAAGGCGAAACCCGTGTGGCTGGCGAAAAGGTTACGTCGGCGTCATGAGCAAAGACGAAATCGACGCCT
Organism: Hyphomicrobiales bacterium; assembly: GCA_031430915.1. Lineage (GTDB taxonomy): Bacteria > Pseudomonadota > Alphaproteobacteria > Rhizobiales > Aestuariivirgaceae > Aestuariivirga. Next base: position 1,994 of record JANPCL010000013.1, on the reverse strand, counting down.
CAGAAGCACCGCTGATGGATCACTTGATGGAGCTGCGCTCGCGGCTGGTGTGGTCGGTAGCAGGGTTCGGCATTGCGTTCCTGGTCAGCTTTTTCTTTTCGACTGATATTCTTGGCCTGTTGATCAAGCCATTCAAATGGGGCACTGGCACTGACATCAGTCTGATCTCGATCAAACTGTTGGGTGTGTTCCTGGTCAAACTCAAGATTGCCATGTTTGGTGGCATGTTCATCGCGTTTCCGCTGATTGCTACGCAAATGTACCGTTTTGTTGCACCGGGACTTTACAAACACGAGCGGCAAGTTCTCGCACCATATCTCGTGGCAACGCCCGTCTTCTTCGTGCTCGGCGCAGCTCTGGTTTATTTCTTCCTGATGCCGGTTGCTGTGAAGTTCTTCTTCAACCTTGCAGCAGGGGCAGGCGTCATCGTGATGCCTGACGTTGAATCCTATCTCGACTTTGTGATGATGTTGATTCTGGCGTTTGGTTTGACGTTTCAGTTGCCAGTGGTCTTGACCTTGCTTGGACAGATCGGCGTGGTGAGTGCGGCTCAACTGAGGTCTGGTCGGCGGTTTGCAATCGTTGGAGTCTGCGCTGTTGCTGCGGTAATCACCCCGCCCGATCCCATATCGATGCTGGCCATGGCTGTGCCATTGGGGATTCTCTACGAACTCGCTGTATTTGCCGTGTCTTTCATTGAAAAGCGCCGCAATGCCGAACGGGCGAAAAAAGAAGCTGCCGAAGCTGCGGAAGAGGCGGCCGAAAAAGCGGCTGAAGAACAAGCGAAGTTGCCTTCAAATCCTGTTTGAGATTTTGTGTCTGTTGCGCATATAAGGCCCTCGACTATTTCTCTAACTCTCTCAACCGTCATTCCCGCGAAGGCGGCGATGACGGGTGAGAGGTATTTGAATGACAAGGTAAAACATGCACGACATCAAGGCGATCCGCGATAATCCCCAGGCTTTTGACGCTGGCCTTGCCCGGCGTGGGCTCGCAGCCTTATCGCCCTCGCTGCTTGATCTCGACCAGAAAAAACGTGCAGTGCAGGGTAGTCTGCAAGATATGCTGAACCGTCGCAACGCGCTTTCGAAAGAGGTGGGCGAAGCGATGAAGAAGGGTGATCAGGATCGCGCTGAAACTATCAAGGCTGAAGTTGCTTCCCTCAAGGACGCGATTGCCAAAGGCGAAGAGGATGATCGCCAACTGACTGCGCAATTGAATGACGCACTAGCAACTATTCCCAACATCCCGCTTGATGAAGTGCCAGATGGTAGTGACGAGCATGGCAATATTGAAATGCGGCGCTGGGGCAACTCACCCGGTCACAATTTCGAAGCGCGTCAACATTTCGATGTCGGTGAAACCTTGAAGATGATGGACTTCGAAACCGCTGCAAAAATATCAGGCGCGCGCTTTGTTATCACAAAGGGTAAACTTGCAAAACTCGAACGTGCTCTTGCGCAATACATGCTCGATACGCAGACTGAAACGAATGGTTATACCGAACACAACGTTCCGCTGCTGGTTAAGGACAAAGCGTTGTTTGGCACGGGACAACTACCAAAATTTGAAGATGATCTTTTTTTCACCGATCCGAGACCGCATGATTGGTATGAATCGACCTACAAGCGTGTTCGAGCTACTGCCGCTTCAACAGTTGAAACGCTGCCAGAAAATCTGACAAAGGAATATGTGAAAAACCTTATAGATATCGTTGCGCAAAACGCTGCGACGGAATTTATGCTAGAGAATACCTTTGCAACTGAGGATCATTCGGTGCCTCGCCCGAAGGGCGAATGGGCACCTTCGTTGCGGTATGGATTAATTCCAACAGCTGAAGTCTCACTCACCAATCTTGTCCGTGAATCCATTCTCGATGAAGCACAGCTGCCGATGCGCCTTACCGCTTGCACGCCATGTTTCCGGGCTGAGGCTGGATCAGCAGGCAGAGATACCCGCGGCATGATCCGTCAACATCAGTTCACCAAAGTCGA
>JANPCL010000012.1:0-5847 GCA_031430915.1 Hyphomicrobiales bacterium | reverse complement strand
GCATCGCTCTATCGCGATGCCTCGAAGGGCGAGGGACGGCCTGGCGTGATTTAAATCACATAAGACTTCAGCGGCGGGAAGCCGTTGAAGGCGACTGCCGAGTAGGTTGTGGTGTAGGCACCGCAGGCTTCGATCAGCACTTCGTCGCCAACACTCAAGGTGATCGGCAGGGGGTACGGCGTCTTTTCGTAGAGCACGTCCGCCGAGTCACAGGTTGGGCCTGCGATGATGCAGGGTTCCATGACGTCGCCGTCCTTCGCCGTCACAATCGGATAGCGAATGGCTTCGTCCATGGTTTCAGCGAGGCCGCCGAATTTACCGATGTCGAGATAGACCCAGCGCACATTGTCGTTCACGTGCTTCTTCGAGATCAACACCACTTCCGACTTGATGACGCCGGCATTGCCCACCATGCCACGGCCGGGCTCGATGATGGTTTCCGGAATGGCATTGCCGAAATGCTTGGCCAGCGCATCATGAATGGCATTGGCATATTGATTGGTGCCGGGAACGGCTTTCAGATATTTCGTCGGGAAGCCACCGCCGAGATTGATCATCTGAAGCGTGATTCCGTGGCTCAACATGCGATCAAAAATCGCTTTTGCTTCGCCAACAGCCTGGTCCCATGCGCCAAGGCGCGTCTGCTGCGAACCGACGTGGAAGGAAATGCCGTAGGCCTTCAGGCCAAGCTTGTGGGCATGCAACAACACGTCTTCAGCCATCGAAGGCTCGCAGCCGAACTTGCGGCTCAACGGCCATTCAGCGCCAGCGCCATCAGCGAGGATGCGGCAGAACACCGATGCGCCTGATGCTGCACGGGCGACCTTTTCAACTTCTTCATCAGAATCGACGGCATAAAGATTGATGCCAAGCGCGTGAGCTTTGGCAATGTCGCGCTCTTTCTTGATAGTGTTGCCAAACGAAATGCGGTCTGGTGTTGCACCTGCAGCGAGTGCCATTTCGACTTCGACGACAGAGGCTGTGTCAAAGCACGAGCCAAGCGATGCGAGGAGCGACAAGATTTCAGGGGCAGGATTTGCCTTCACCGCGTAGAAAATGCGCGTACCCGGCATGGTGCGGGCGAAGGCTTCGTAATTGTCGCGCACAACGTCAAGATCAAGCACCAGGCAAGGACCTTCGGGTTGTTCACGTCGGATGAAGTCAATGATTTTTGCCGTGGCCATAATGAAAGTTCCCGAAAAAATGAAGATGACAGGACTCAGTAGAGACCAAAAACCCAAGCGCGATGGAGACGCAAAGGATGATAACCCCTAACTGACTTTCGCTTCTGATTGATTGGGGATGGTGCCAACCGCACATCGAGCAGACTTGTGTTTGCCTCAAGTGACACTGGCGTTTGGACACACCAGCAGAGACGAGAAGCCCTCACCGTCGTTGCTTAGGGAAGAACCTTTGCGGCACGTGCGACTTTGGACGGGCCGCATATGATGGATTCGTGTGGCGTTTTCAAGATTTATTTTGGGTGGAAAGCAGATTTTCTAAAAACAGAAAGTTAACGTTCTGCTCGAATTACGTCTGCAGGAACAGACGCGGAAAAAGGATGTCGTGAGCTTTGGCCGGAAAGCGTAAGGAAACCGGTCCATTTGGCGTTTCAGATGCCAGCAGCCCTTCATCGACCACATCTTTGAGCACACGTCGCGCGCTGCGTTCAGGCAATCCGGTAATACGCGAAATCTCACCGCGACTAAACTCTCCCCGAACCAGCGCTTCTTGCAAGAGTCGATTTGCTTCAGGTTTGAGATTGTCATGCAGGGCAACATAATTCGCAAATCGCATCGCCAAAGTATCGATTTGCATGAGATCAGTCATGAATGTGATTTGATCGAGACACACAGACAGAAACCAGTCGCTGAAATGGAGCAACGATTTGAGTGACAGGTTGCCACGACCATCAAGGTCACCCTGTCGCGGGGAATCTGCATGGTCCAACATGCGTTTGTAATCTCCACGACTTTCAAGGCCGCGTGCCAACCCTCGCGAGACCGACCAAAGTCCATGTGCACCAATACCCGCTTTGTGCGCCATTGCGTGACTCATCAAACGGCTTACCCGTCCGTTCCCGTCGGGAAACGGATGAATGTAGTTGAAGCGATGATGGGACGCAGCCATCGCCAATATTCGCGAGGAAGACCCCATGCTTTCGAAACTATAGCGCTCCGAGAAGTAGATCATGAAGTCAGCAACGCGTGAACTCGCCGGGGGATGATGGCGGCCAACAGCGACATCTTGTTGATCTCTTTCGCGCCAGACTCCAGGCTGCATGATATAGGACTTGTCGCCCTCACCAATACGCAACATGTTCGAGGAGGCACCTTGGTAAAAACTCTTATGCAGCCAAAGAATGTAATGTTCGGATGCCGGTTCGGGCAGCTTTCCACTTGCGTTCTGCAAGTCAATTTTCTCTTGCACGCGAACATGGGCAACAGCCTCGACCAGCAAATCTCTCATCGATACATCAGCAGCCGATAGTACGCTCTCGATCTGCATTGAACTTGGTGGTTCGTCCGGGTAGCGCGGCCAAGCGGTCTTGACATTCAACGCTTGTTCAATATCTCTTGGCCTCGTCTGGTGTCCTTCGATCAAATTGCTATAGTATGTGTTCATAATGCGAACCATTTGCGCGAGATTGGCAGCGGTACGTGGGTGCAACCGTGAGCCCAAAGTTGCTGCCGCCGCAGAAATATCCGCTACCTTGTCTGCGAGACGTGCTGGCACGTCTTCGATCCTGGCAGGCTCTATGCGCTGAACTGTCTCCATTTTTGGCCGATCATATTTGTGTAGAAATACGTGTATATACTGATCTAATTCAAAATACAGCGTTATTGTGGCCGATGTTTTGGCCGCTCATTTCCGGTCCCCAAACGCCTGCCACCCCGCCACCAGCCGTGTCAGCGTCGTGACACAACACATTGCGGCGTAAATATAGGCAATGACCGCGAAGTGCTGGGGCCAGATGCACATGCCGACAAAGCAGGTTACTGTCTCGAAGCCCTCGGTGAGGCCGCCCAGATAGTAGAAGCTCTTCGATGGATAGGCCGTGCTCTTGTCGCCACGCTTTTCCGCCATGATGGCATAGGCGAGGAAGCTGACACCGGTGCCGATGAAGCTGGCAAGAAGCACTGCTGCGGCGAGTGCGTTGCGTTCGGGATTGCAGAAAGCGAAGGCCAAGGGGACGGCAGCGTAGAACAGAAAATCCAGCGTGATATCGAGGAAGGCGCCGCGATCCGTTGGTTTTGAGAACCGCGCTACGGCTCCATCCAGACCGTCGAGCAGCCGGTTCACCAATAGTGGAATAATCGCTGACATGATTTCGCCGTGGGCGATCAACACGGCGGCCAACATGCCAAGTGCGAAACCTGTGAGGGAGACTTGATTGGCGCTGATGCCGAAACCGTTCAAGCGTTTCGCAACACTGTCTACGATTGGTTTTGTCAGTGCCAAGATCTGTCGGTCAAACATCGTGCACCACTCCATCCCCGGAGATTTCCAATACACGTCCTGCGGACGGCGCATCGTCGCGGTCATGGGTGACCAGCAGGGCGGGAATACCGCGCGCCTTTATATGGCTGAACACATAGTCTCGCATCTGCCCGCGCAGGGATCTATCGAGCTTGCTGAAGGGCTCATCGAGCAAGATCGCTGATGGCTTGGCGAGAAGCGCACGCATGAGGGCTACACGCTGGCGCTGGCCACCGGAGAGAGTGTGGGGTGGTCGATCTTCAAAGCCGCTTAGCTCTGCCCGCCCAAGTACTGTGGCGACCATGGCCAATCGTTCTGCTTTCATAAGTCGCGGCGTGGCAAAAAGCAGGTTTTCGCCCACGGTCATGTGCGGAAACAGCAGATCATCTTGAAACAGACGTCCAACACGTCGCTTCTCGGGCGGTTGCAAAACCAATGATTGGCCATTCAGCAGCACTTCCCCGCTGGCGGTGAAAACATCAGGCAAGTCACCGCCGATAGAGGAGAGGATCGAAGATTTACCGGAGCCACTTGGTCCCATCAGGGTGACAATGTCTCCCGCTTTCAAGGCTAGCGAAAACGGCTGCACCAGAATACGGCTTGCAATCGACAGGCTGACATTGCGCAGCTCCAACATCACGCTGCTCTCCAACGCGGTTGTGACGCCCATGCTGAGAGTTGGAATGCAATCAGCGGCAATGCCATCAGCACCAGCGCATAAACTGCAATCAGTGCGCGGTTGCCGCCGCTTGAAAGTGTCACGGCTTCCATGGGGAGCGTGGAGAAGCGACCTGCGGCTGCGAGTTGGGCAGGTACAAATTGTGCAACAGAAACGGCAAAGCCAATGGCGAGTGAGGACAGCATTGGGGCCTTTAGCATTGGCCATTTTATCTTGAGCAGGAATGCGGCACGTGACGTGCTGAGGCCTTGGCTTGCCGATTGCCAGCGTGGATCAAAGGTGCGGTAAGGTCCTGCCAACATAACAACCACATAGGCCGTGACAGAGAGAAGATGCGCAAAAAGAAGGCCGACCCACGTGCCTGTTCCACCAAGCCACAGCAACACACGATATTGACCGAGCGCTACCAGCAAAGCAGGGAGACAGAGCGTTGCCGTTGCCGCCGCCAGTGCAATCTGGTCTCGCGCTTTCGATTGGGTTTCAAGCCATGTGACTACAGCTATCAGTGCCAGACAGCTGCTCACAATTGCGATCACAACACTGGTCCAGAATGGTGAGGCATCCTGCAACAGTTTGGCCCATGCCGTTGTCGTGAAGTGCGGTGCCACAAAATCCGGAAACGGCCACAGTGCGGAGAAGGATTGCAAGGCCAGTGCCACAATCACCAGCCCGTATATAATTGTCCAGATTGTCCAGATGAATTTGTACGCTACAATGGAACGGATTTCAGGCCGGGCTGCCTGGGTTATCCAGCGCCGTTGCAGAGGTCGCGTTATGCGCAACAGCAGAAATATCACAGCCAATGCAGATATAATCAGTCCACTGAGCATCAACGTGCCTGCGGCACCTCTTGCATTCGCCAGCACTTCACCGTCATTTAAATCGGTCCATACCAATTGTGCCAGTGTTGGTGGCTGGGTGGGGCCGATGACGAGGGCCATGTCGACGACGGTCATGCCATAGCTGAACACAGCGATGATTGGCCAAAGGCTGCGCTGTAAAACCTGTGGCAGCACAACGCGCATAAAGCTTGCGTGCGGACCATGACCCAGACTGCGGGCCACCACCGTTTCGCGGGCAAAGCGCTGTTTGAGTTCGTCCTGTTGCATCACACTTGCCATGGCCCAGACAAGGAACGGGGTTTCCTTCAACACAAGCGCTGCAATCAATGCAAGGCCGTAAGGGTCCTGTGTCGTCTGCCATTGTGGTGGTGAGGTCCAGCCTGTGAACAGCACCGCGATCAGGCGTGCCAATAATCCGGTGGGGGCAATCAGAAATCCAAACCCCATGGCCAAGGCCAGATGCGGTACTGATAGGAACAGGCTTGTCTGCTGCAAGATGTTGCGATGGGATCGCGAGATGATCAGCATGGTGAAGACAAGTGATAATCCGGTGCTGGCAAGGCCAGTGAAGAGTGTGAGTTTCAGGGCACCGAAAAACTGGGGGTGTTGGAACAGCGCGGTGAAAGCTTGAATATCAACGAGGCCCGGAAGCAGCAACACCAAGCTCAACGCCAGCGGTAATAAAAAAAGCAGCACCAAGGGTGCTGCTCCAAGATATCGCTGCGCTACCACCATTGAATTCACACACCGTCATTCCCGCGAATGCGGGAATCCAGACTTTCCACACGCTCGCTGGTTGAAAGTCTGGATTCCCGCCTTCGCGGGAATGTCGAGGAGGTGGTGGTC
>JANPCL010000011.1:0-7600 GCA_031430915.1 Hyphomicrobiales bacterium | reverse complement strand
CCATATTCTTCGGCATTGATGATGGTTGTAGCAGAAGCGGCAAGGCGGGCGAGATAGGCTGAGCCACCGATTTCTTTCAGCGTCTGATCCTGCTCGAAGAAGCCCTTCAACGTCACGGGGTTTGCAAGCTTGCCCATGCGGATCAGGGATGAGGCTGATTCGAAAATACGGGCGTGGACGGGTTCAAAGAAATGATCTGCCGTCAGGAAGGTGGTGACACGGTCGCAGGCCTCGTTGTTGACGAGGATGGCACCGAGCAGAGCCTGTTCCGCCTCAAGATTGTGTGGCGGCTGGCGGTAGGTGTCCTCGGGTGAGGATTCGATGGGGCGGAGTGGGGTGACGGAGTTCATGGTGGCGATTTAGCAGTGGAAGTTATGCGCGCGGAGCGATTCGCTTGGTTGTCCACACTAGTGCGAAAGCTGTGCATAATCATGGCAGGATTATTCTGTTCCCAGACATGCCGTGGCCCTGTAAACAAAGCTTTTCAATCAATATCGGATCCCATGGATATCAAAGCTACCAGTTTGAATGCGCCTGTGCTGGCTCCGGCCCAGGATTTTGTCAATGCCATGGCTTCGGCGGCCATGGGTGTTTCGATTGTGACGACTGAGGGGGTGCAAGGCCGATTCGGCTTGACTGTGAGTGCCTGGTCAAGCGTGTCGGTGGAGCCGCCTTTGTTGTTGGCCTGTATCAACCGGAAAAACCAGATTGCCGAAGCAATTACTTCGAATGGGTTTTTCGCCGTGAATGCGCTGGACGACAGCCATGCCGACGTGGCGCGGGTGTTTGCTGGCAGGCCTGTAACGGGAGAGGCTTATTATTTTGATCCGGCGCAGTGGAGTGCCGGGCCGCATGGATTGCCGGTGCTGGCAGGGGTTTCGGCGTATTTTATCTGTGCACTGGATTCCTGGCATGATGCGGGCACGCACCGGATTTTTATGGGGCGGGTGGAGCAGGCGGTGTCGGGCACAGTGTCGCCGTTGTTGTATCACAACCGGACGTTTGGAAAGTTCGTAGGGATGTGACCGGCCCTCCCCGGCGCGTGCCGCGCCTCCCCTCCCGCAAGCGGGAGAGGTGAAGATTATTCACTTCTCCCGCTTGCGGGAGAGGAGGCTCGCGAAGCGAGACGGTGAGGGTCCTTGATGCTATTGCTTTCGCATGTCTACAATACTTTTCAAAAATGCGCTCGCCCTTGCAACGATGAATTCTTCGCGGGATGAAATCCGTGATGCTTCGCTTCTGATTGATGGCAATCGCATTCTTGCTGTCGGCCTCGCGCGGGATTTGCCGCAGACTGCTGACACTGTGATTGACTGTGCGGGGCATGTGGTTTTGCCCGGGTTGATCAATACACATCATCATATGTACCAGACTCTGACTCGCGTTGTGCCTGCGGCGCAGGATGCTTCGTTGTTTGGCTGGTTAAAGGCGCTGTATCCGATCTGGGCGCGGCTGACGCCGGAGATGATCCGGGTGTCGACGCAGACGGCGATGGCGGAGTTGTTGTTGTCGGGGTGTACCACGTCGAGTGATCATCTTTATCTTTACCCCAATGGGTCGCGGTTGGATGATGCGATTGAGGCGGCGTCAGACATTGGCATGCGCTTTCATGCGGCGCGCGGTGCCATGAGTGTGGGGGAGAGCAAAGGCGGCTTGCCGCCGGACTCGGTGGTGGAGGATGAGCGCAGCATTTTGATGGATATGCAGCGGCTGGCTGAAACTTATCACGATTCAGCGGACTGCAGCATGTGCCGCATCGTGCTGGCTCCCTGTTCGCCATTTTCAGTGTCACAGGATCTGATGCGGGAGAGTGCTGTGTTGGCGCGGCAGCTTGGGGTTTCGTTGCATACGCATCTGGCAGAGAATGATGATGATGTGGCTTACAGTCTGGAAAAGTTTGGCTGCACGCCAGCGCAGTATGCTGAGGATTTGGGCTGGGTGGGCCGGGATGTGTGGCATGCCCATTGTGTGAAGCTGGATGATGACGGAATTTCGCGCTTTGCACGGACGGGAACGGGCGTCGCGCATTGCCCGTGTTCAAACATGCGGTTGGGGTCTGGCATTGCGCCTGTTGGGCGCATGCGGGCGGCGGGGGTGCCGGTGGGCTTGGGTGTTGATGGGTCGGCGTCCAATGACGGGGCGCATATGATGGGCGAAGCGAGGGCTGCCATGTTGCTGGCGCGGGTGGGTTTCGGCCCTGCGGCGATGACGGCGCGGGAGGCCTTAGAGATTGCGACGGTAGGTGGTGCCCGTGTCTTGAACCGCTCGGATATCGGGGCGCTTGTTCCGGGTATGGCGGCGGATGTGGCGGTGTTTGACTTACGGGGCATAGAACATGCGGGCGCGTGGCATGACCCGGTGGCGGCGCTGGTGTTTTCAGCGCCGACGCGGGTGGCTTACACCATGGTGAATGGGAAGATGGTGGTGAGCGAGGGACGCCTGTTAACGCTGGATGAGCGCGGGTTGGTGGGTGTGCACAATCGGTTGGCGGCCACCCTGCTGAACGGTTGAGTTAGGACACAGTTTGCTTTCTCGCCCTTCGCCGATAGCAAGACTGCAAACTGTCCCCGATCTTAATTGTTTGCCGCAACGGGATCGTAACACTTGATCCGTTTGAAGGCTTGGCATTGCGCGCCCTTACACAACCCGCCTGAATCCAGGATGCGGGCGGTTGCAACGCTTTCTCTGGCGAAGAGGATGGATTCCTTGAAACCCTGTTTCTGGCAGAAGGCGTCGGCGGCTTGTTTGCCGCAGGTTTGACCGTCGGCGAGGCAAGCGCTGATGGGTTGGCTTTCAGCTTTGGGTGAGAAAAAACTGCGTGTTGAGGCTTCGGCTGTCGCGGAGCTGAGTAACAGGCAGATGGCAATAGCGGAGATGCGCATGGTTGGTCCTTGGGATACGACGTGTGGCGGTCCGGACCCTCGAGGGGGCGTTTTGGGACCCGGACCGACCACACGGCTTTCAACCCCCTCGATTGAGAAAGGGCAGAAACGGAGTTGCTTACACGGCGACGCAGCGCTTGGCGGCGCAGGCATTGACAGTGATCTGGCCTTTCATGGGCCAGACTGAATTCTTGTGGATGATTGTGACGTTTGTATTCACCATCATCAGCTTGGTGGTGTTGGCACCGGCGAAAGCTCCGGCCGACAGGAACATCACGGCCAGGGCGGCAGATACTGTCATCGTCTTCAGGGTCTTGGTCATTTGGTGCTCTCCCAGTGGGATCATGCGTTGAACTTGGGAGCAACTTAGGAGGCGCTGACGGAACCGACGCTGAATGGGGCGTTCATGTGGCGTTTATGTTGGGGATGAAGAGTTTTCTTGCCGCATTGCACACTTGAGTGTTAAGGGCAGCCGTCAACTCACCGAATCCTTGTTTTTCCCCTATGAGGTTGGCTGCCCATGTCCCGCACAGTCCCCGAGTACCTAGCTTTTGATGATGTGCTGATGTAGCCCGGCGCTTCGTCTGTGCTGCCGACTGAGGTTTCGACCAGGACGCAATTGACCAAGTCGATTGGGCTATCGATCCCTGTGATGTCTGCCGCTATGGACACAGTGACGGAAGCGCCGATGGCAATTGCCATGGCGCAGGCGGGGGGGCTTGGGGTTATTCACAAGAACCTGGACCCGGAAACACAGGCTGATCACGTGCGGCAGGTGAAGCGCTTTGAAAGCGGCATGGTGGTCAATCCCATTACGATTTCACCTGATGCGACGTTGGGCGAATTGATGACGCTGAAGGAGCGGCATCGTATCTCGGGTATTCCAGTTGTTGCGGAGAACGGCAAGCTTGAGGGTATCATTACTAACCGCGATGTGCGCTTTGCCACTGATATGAATATCAAAGTTGCTGATCTGATGACGCGCAAACTTGTGACAGTTTCGGAAGGCCTCGATCGGGCGGAAGCGCAAAAACTTCTGCATAAGCACCGTATCGAAAAGCTGCTTGTGGTGGATGAAAACGGCAGATGTGTGGGCCTCGTCACGGTCAATGACATGGAGAAGGCGGCGGATCATCCGTTTGCAGCGAAGGATGAGCGCGAGCGTTTGATGGTCGCTGCCGCCACGGGCATTGGGGCAAATGGCATTGAGAGGGCAGAGCGGTTGATCGATGCTGGCGTGGACGTAATCATTGTCGATACTGCGCATGGGCATTCGGCCAATGTGCTGGCGCAGGTGACGCTTGTGAAAAAGATGTCGAATAAAGTTCAAATCATCGGCGGCAATGTTGCAACGGCCGAGGGCGTGATGGCACTGATTGATGCGGGTGCGGACGCGGTGAAGGTTGGTATTGGGCCGGGGTCCATTTGCACCACGCGGGTGGTGGCGGGAGTCGGCGTGCCGCAGTTTTCGGCTATTCTGGAATGCGCTGAAGAGGGCATGAAGCAGGGTATTCCCGTGATTGCTGATGGCGGCATCAAACTGTCGGGTGATCTTGCGAAAGCATTGGCGGCCGGAGCTGGCGTGGTGATGATCGGCTCACTGCTTGCGGGTACGGATGAAAGCCCGGGTGAGGTGTTTTTGTATCAGGGGCGTTCGTATAAATCCTATCGTGGTATGGGTTCCATCGGGGCCATGGCGCGGGGGTCGGCGGATCGGTATTTCCAGCAGGATGTGGGGTCGTCGCTGAAACTGGTTCCGGAAGGTATTGAGGGGCAGGTGCCTTACAAGGGTCCTGTGGGGCAGGTGCTGCATCAATTGGTTGGTGGACTTCGCGCTTCTATGGGCTATGTGGGGGCTGGCAGTTTGACGGAACTGCAAGCGAAAGCGCAATTTGTGCGTATCACCAATGCGGGGCTACGTGAAAGCCACGCCCATGATGTGATGGTGACGCGGGAAGCGCCGAACTATCAGCGCGTGAATTGAAGCTTTATTGGTGGGCCCGATGACTTTGACAAAACTTCTGCTGTTGCCATTACTGTTGCATGTGCTGCTTACATTTTTCGTGGGCGTGCGTACCTTGCAGGCGCGCTACAAATCGGTTCGCCGGGGGCAGACGAAACTTGATGAGATAGCGACCGATTCAAATGCCTGGCCTAGCCGGGTCAAGAAGCTGGGCAATAATTTCGATAATCAGTTCCAGGCGCCGATGTTCTGGTATGCGGTCTGTGCACTTGTGGTGGCTTTGAAACTGGAAGACTTTGTGTTCGTAGCGTTGTCGTGGATGTTTTTATTGTCCCGTTTGGCCCATTCCTATGTGCATACCACGCACAATGATGTTCCCTCGCGCATGCGGCTGTTCCTGTTTGGATTTTTCGCGATGGTTGCGATGTGGCTGTGGTTTGGCCTCAAATTTTTTGTGATGACCTGACAATGCAAATGGCTGGCCGCGTTCAAGCGGCAATAGATGTTCTCACCGAAGTGCTGACACGGCACCGCCCGGCATCGGAGGCACTGAAGGATTGGGGCAAGGCACATCGCTTTGCAGGCTCCGGTGATCGGCATGCCATAGGAACGCTGGTGTATGACGGATTACGGCAGCGCTTGTCTGCGGGAATGCAGGGTGGCGGTGATGCCGCGCGGAACATTGTCTTGGGCGTGCTGCGCAGCGGTTGGGGATTGAGCGCCGACGAGATTGCAGGGCTGAGTGATGGGGCGCATGGACCTCAGGTTCTTTCCGAAACCGAACGTGCGGCGCTGTCGTCCACGCCTGGTGACGTGCCGTGGCCAATTGCAGCCAATGTTCCGGCTTGGCTTGCTGGTGTATTCGAGCGGCAGTTCGGCAAGCGGGCAGGGGCGGAAGGAGCCGCCCTGTGTGAGCGTGCGCCGATTGATTTACGGGTGAATACCTTGAAGGCCAATGCTGCGAAAGTCAGTGCGGCCCTTGCTGTACATAATCCCGTAGCGGGGCCCTGGATGTTGACGTCGCTGCGTATTGCGCTTTCTTCTCCGCAGCAAAGGCATGTGAATGTGGAAACTGATCCGGCCCATGGCATGGGTTGGTTTGAGGTACAGGATACGGCTTCGCAAATTGCCGCTGCGCTTTCGGGCGTTATGCCGGGTGAGACGGTGCTGGATATTTGTGCCGGGGCAGGCGGCAAAACCTTGGCCTTGGCGGCGCTTATGCAGAACAAGGGAAGGTTGCTGGCGCATGATGTTGACAAACATCGCCTGCGGCCGATCTTTGAACGGGTAATGCGCGCCGGTGCGAGTTGTGTTGAGGTTGTCTCGGCTGATGCGGCTGTAGCTGCGCTGCTGCCCGGCAGTTTTGATTGCGTTGTGGTGGATGCGCCCTGTTCGGGCACTGGCACCTGGCGGCGCAAGCCTGAGACGAAGTGGAAGCTGACGCAAAAAACCCTGGATACCAGGCTGATCGAACAGCGCGGTATTCTGGAGCGCAGCGCGGAGCTGGTGCGCAGTGGCGGTCGGCTGGTGTATTATACCTGTTCAATTTTGCCGGATGAGAACATTCGGCAGGTTGAAGGGTTTTTGAAAACCCACAAGGAGTTCAAACTTGTTCCCTATGCTGAGCAATGGGCGAAATTTATTGGCGGCGAAGTGCCAAAGTCGGCTGATGGGCGAAACGATACGCTGCTGCTGACGCCGCATTCCCATGGTGTGGACGGGTTCTATGTGGCGGTGATGGCGCGGGCGTAGACCTTACAGGCTGCCCGGTCCGTCTTTCAAACAGCCCGCATAAACCGTGTAGCTGGCGAAGCCTGAGTCTCCGGAGAAGTTTTTGGCTTCGGCCAAGCAGGCTGTTTTGCGGTCGGCATCGGCTGAGGTTTCGAGGTCGGGAACCGTGGATCTGGCGTCATCTTCCAACTTGGTGCATTCGCCCACGTCCATGCCATTGCTAGAGGCCTGCCAAGCGCAGAGCTGGGCTGGATCGAAATTCAAGCCGTCAGCGGCAAGCGCAGGACTGGCCAGCAATGACAGAGCAATTACGATATATTTCATAGTCTTAACCCCCATTCATGCCATTTTACGTGCGGTAAAACGCGCCATGGCCTTCAGTGTTTCATTGCTTACGTGGTGTTCAATACCTTCAGAGTCAATGCGTGCCGTTTCCGCTGTTACGCCAAGGGTTAACAGGAAGTTTTCGACGATATCATGGCGGCGGCGGCCGTTCTGGGCGAGGGACCAGCCTTCGCCTGTCAGCATAATCTCGCGGTAAGGTTCCTGGGTGACGAGGCCTCGCTCCATCAGCTTTTTCAACATCTTGACAACGGTGGCATTGGCAACGCCCAAGCGTATTGCCACTTCGCTGCCGCGGGCTTCGCCTTTTTCGTCAATGAGGTCTGCGATCAATTCAACATAGTCTTCGGCGAGTTCAGACGAGTGGTCGGCCCGCGTGCGCTTGAAAGCAGCAGACTGCAATTTGGCTTTGCGGGGTGTGGTTGTCATATTGGACATGCGCCATAGCCTATTGACAAGGGTTTAGCCAATGCTAAGTTTAATTTAGCAATGGCTAAACTTTTGGAAGCATCGTCATGACAACAGATACGGAAAATGGTTGGCGGCAAGGGCGGGGTGAGCCGTCGTTGCTGGATGTGTTCCGCACCATTCCCGTGCGCAATTCGGGATCCATGTTCCGGCGGGCTCTGGCCTTTGTGGGGCCGGGCTATCTCGTGTCGGTTGGCTATATGGACCCCGGTAA
>JANPCL010000010.1:0-22682 GCA_031430915.1 Hyphomicrobiales bacterium | reverse complement strand
CTTCAACGGCCGGGCCTATATCAACGAACGCTACGACACCGAAACCAATCTCGAATACCTGAACGCCAGATACTACGACCCGCTGCTGGGACGGTTCCTGTCGCCAGATACGTGGGACCCGATATTGGCGGGCGTGGATGTCAATCGCTATGCCTATGCCGGGAATGATCCAATCAATCTGAGTGATCCCGGTGGGCATGCCTTCTGGAAGTCAACTGTGGGCAAAGGAATAAAGGAGTTGTCCGAGAGCCTGTCGCGGCGCGCAATTGAGCGGGCGATTGAAATCGCCCGCAGCCAGGCGATTGAAAAAGCGTGGGAGCAAGAACGTCGGATGGTTATCCGTAAGGGAGCAGGCACGCGAGATTGGACGAAAAAACAGAGAGAAGAACTTATCAAGTATGGTAAAGTGAGGGGCTACGTTGGCGACCACATCAATTCTGTGAAGGGAAATGCAGGAGCTGCCAGTGACCCTGACAACATTCAGTTCCTTACGCGAAAACAGCACGATAAGTTGCATGCTGACAATGGTGGTACGCGGGTGCCGAAGTACGGGGAGAAACTGGATCGCTCCAAATTTGGCGACGTTGGTCCGGACGTACCGGAACTTCCGAACTCACCTAGAACCATGAACGAAGCGGTTAGGCGGTCGCGCGAACAGCACAACGCAAATGCAGAAGCGAATATGTCTGCAGTTGTTGGATTTTTTGCTGGCATATCAGAAGTGATTGGCTTGGTCGATCCGACGGAATGGCTAAACCCCTTGAATTCCTCCGAGGCACAATAGTTGGTCGAATGGATTACTGATGAAACTACCAAAAGATTTTGCAACTAAGTACGAAGAACTGCGGAGCATTATTAATCCGTGGGCTAAGCTGGGAACCCGCAAATACCTGAATGGCACCTTGAGAATTGGCCATGTCCCACATGTTGCCCCTGAGGGGTACTTACATCGTCTGTTGCCGCCAATCTCACACAAGAACCTTGAGACCCTGCAAGACGAAATTGGTTGGGACTTTGCGGAAAGTCTTTGCGAGTTCTTAAAGATTCACAACGGTATCACACTCTTTGACCAGGTTAGCGTGTACGGCAAGCGAACGAGTTACAAGCGAAGCGACATCGACGCCATGATGGAGCAGCCCTATGACATGGTCCTGCCAAACACACTGGAACGCCCTGACAATGCGCCTAAAGACCTCATCTTCATAGGTTCACTTGGTGATGATCGACAGCCTGTCGGGGTCTGGCCTGACGGGTCAATTAGTCTTTGGGATACCGAAAAAGAGCATGCTTCCACGCCGCGCTACGGAAGTGTGTTTGACTTTCTTGTTGGAGAATCGACTAAGGTCCAATCGCTGTTTGACGACATGGGTAGGAGGATTGATTTGGTATCTTGATGTCGCGCTAGCTTGGCACACTTGCACTCATCAGAAAGAGAAACGGGGAAGCTTCTCTTTAATTCTTTAATTTGTTTGTCATTTCCTCCTTTCAATGAGTTAATTGCCTTTTCTGCTACACTTTATCGATGCAATCTCCCCACGTCGCCTCCGTGGGATGCCGCACATGGCGGCACTTGCCCGAGACTTGCTGGGGTTGGGGACTTCTGGTTACATGTCTGGAATATACTAACATATAGCGTAATGACCGCGCGGCGTCAAGCAGTTTTTTCTTAGACTAGGTTTCAGGTGTGAACGCCACAAAATCTCAGGTCCCGATGATTTTGCAGGCCGGGCGGCCTGCCGTCCTTTTCCGCGCAAATAGCCGCAGACCTCGTTCCCTCACCTGCAAAACCCTGGAAACCGAATACTGGCAGTACGGCTCCCTTAAACGCAAGCGGCTGGCGATGGCTTCTGGACTGGTAACAGCAGCTGTGACCCCGCAGGGTGTTTGCTGGCGCTGGACAATGACAGCAACGGGGTGGGCTTGGAGAGCGGGACATCGACTTGAGTCATGGTCCCAAAACTCGTGGTGATTATTGTCCGGCGACAATCAAGGCTGAAACTTCCACTGTTGATTCTCTATTGGACAGGGCGAGCTTGAGGACAATCGTTCTCGGAAGTGTTTGCTGGTCGCGCCAGAGTGTTTTGTCTCCGTTATAAGTGAACGTCACGCTTTCTACATCATCCAGAACAACGAGAGCGACATTCACCTGGCCTTTGCCCCCGAGCAAGTGGCGCTCAATTGTGAGTTGGTGCTTGTCGTTCAATTGCCAATTGACTTGATAGAGGCCTCCAACTTCCTTTGTTCCGTCGGCAAACGCTACATAACTCAATGACGTCTCGCTGCCTTCAAATATCAATTTTGCGGAACCCGCAGGATCTTGACGGTAGACAGCTGTGAGTGTGGACACGTCATCATGAAAGTGACGCAAGACAGTCTGCACTTCCGCATCACTTTCAACACCGCGTGCCACTGTTTTCATCTTGCCTGTGAGGCCGAAGGCATTGAAGGCATAGATCGCCATGATTGAAAGCAGTGAAAGGGTGACGAGAAGTTCAACCAGCGTGAACCCTTCTGTGCCTTTGCAAGAATTGTTCATGGCCGCCGGACCATCCGTATGGTTTCCAAGTGTGATTGCGGGATGGGCCTTCCATTCAAATCGGTTACGGAAACCTTGATGAGAGCAGGATAGATCACTGCCTCAACAGAACTTGTAAGTGGGATCATCTCAATGTGCCAGCTAAACTTGTCTCGTTGACCAGAGAAGTCTGTTCGGCCGTCAGAATTTTCAGTTGTCAGACTGTCCAGTGCCTGCTGCGCGACTTTACTGGCCTCTACAACCCTTGCCGCATTTTGCATGCGCCGTAGACTTTCAGACATGGTTGACAGTGCGATGATCACGACACTGGAGAGAATGATAAAGGCCATCAGTGTTTCGATGAGCGTGAAACCTGACTCTGTATTGTCTTCCGGGTTCACAACTTGTCTCCGAGACGTTTCCATGTGACAGCGCCAGTGAGCCAATTGAGATCGATGGCAACCTTGTTCTTGTTCACTTCGAGAACAACCCGTCCCCCACTGCTGCCACCGGACGGAAAAAACCGATAGTTGATCTCTTTTTCACTGACCTGCCCCTCAACTGTCAGCGCCATAACGGTGAGTGACCGATCCAATTCAAGCTGGGGAGACGTTCCATTGACGAGCCATTTCCGACTGTCTCTTTCGAAGCTGACCCTCGCATCCCTGTTTGTCACATAAGCCACTGTCTGTGCCTGACGAAACAAGGTGGCGAGTTGGGACGCTGTTGCATCCAGTTTTTGGGCTTGGCCCGATGATGTTGCGTAGGGCAGGCTCATTGCAGCTGCCATTCCCAACAGCACGAGCACCACCAACATCTCCACCAAAGTATAACCTGCTGCGGGATGATTTCTTCTGGTCATTGCGTTGCCAGTTGGTTGATGGAGAGAATGGCCTGCATGACCGACAGCATGATACCGCCCACCAGCAAGCCCATGAGCACCGTGAGCAACGGCACCAGTAGTGCCATGAGACGATCAATGAGGGCCGCGCTTTCAAGTTCTTGCGAAAGTGCGGCGTAGCTTAACATTGCGCCCAACTGGTTGGTCTCCTCGCCAATTGCAATCATTTCCGTGGTGCCCCTGGCCAACACATTTTCCTTGGCAAAAGCGACCGACAATTTCTGGCCGGAACTCACGGCACGCCGTACCCGTTGCAAGGCTTGCTGTACATGAGACGCAGCAGTGCTTGTCTCCAGGGTTGTCAGCGCTATTTGCAAGGGTGCGCCGTTGCGCAAGAGTGTTGCCAGCAGACGGCACAATCGTGAACTTTCCATCGTGTTGGTGATGTGACCTAAGAAGGGCAACCTTCGGACTTGCAGACGTGTCCAATTTTGCACTGAGGTTCGCGTTGCAGCCCCCGCAATGAAGCTGACGGCAGCGACGGCAGAGATGGCGCTTGCAATTGGTGATCCCGTGACCGTTCCATGAAACGCCACCATGGCGCGGAGCATAAAGGGCATAGGGGCTGATGTCGCCTCGAAAAGAGGCGCAATGTTTGGGACAAGAACTGATGAAATCAGTACGAGGGACAAAGGTGCCAGCGCCATCAAGAATGCGGGATAGACCAGTGCCGAAGCAACCTTGCTGCGAATCTCGGCCTGCTTTTCCAGGGTGGAGGCGAGTTCCTGCAAGACAGGCGCAATAGCCCCAGACGCTTCTCCGACAGACAAAATACCAGTTTCAAATCTTGCGAAACGGTCGGAGGATGCTTGCAGGACTTCTGAAAGCGAACGGCCTTCTGAAATGCCTTTGCCAATGTCGCCGAGCAATTTGGATTGCCATGTCTTGGTCGATTGGCCGACTATTGTGTGCAAAGCCCGATCCAGCGGAATGCCAGCCCCGAGCAAGACAGCGAGTTGGCGGTAGAAGACAGACCGCCACTTGACATTGGGTTGACGGCCAAGGTTTCTTTGCCCACTTCTGCTCGTCTCCCGCGCCCCGTCTGTTTGCGCAATATCGAAAACGGAAAGACGCCGCTTCCCCAGAATGACAAGTGCCTGCTGTTGGGAGTTTGCTGTCACCTCGCCGTCTTCGCGCCCACCTCCAGCTGTCAAAGCCTGGTAACGAAAAACCGTCATAGTTCAGCCGCGATAACTGTACGGCTGAGTTCAACTTCACTGGTCACACCTGAACGCACAAGCAATCGACCAGATTCCGCAAGTGTGAGGAAGTTGTCTTGCTTTGCGATGGCCAACAGCTCCGCGTCATCCTTGCTTGCAGCGGTGGCGCGCTGAAGCTTGGGCGAAAATTCGAGTAATTCATAAATGCTGGTGCGGCCGTGGTATCCTGACCCATGACATTGGGAACATGTGGTTTCCTGAGCAGGCGAACCACTACAAGCAGAACAGATTTTTCTGACCAGCCGTTGCGCAATAATGGCGCGCACTGACGAGGCCAAGAGATAGTTCTCGA
This sequence comes from Hyphomicrobiales bacterium, assembly GCA_031430915.1. Classification (GTDB taxonomy): domain Bacteria; phylum Pseudomonadota; class Alphaproteobacteria; order Rhizobiales; family Aestuariivirgaceae; genus Aestuariivirga. The sequence continues at coordinate 17,754 of JANPCL010000010.1, read as the reverse complement.
TACCCAAATCGCGCAGGCGGGTGATTGCTGCCACGGCAGAGTTGGTGTGAACGGTCGATAGCACAAGATGGCCCGTCAGCGAGGCCTGCACAGCCACACGCGCTGTCTCCGCATCCCGAATTTCCCCGATCATTATGATGTCGGGGTCCTGTCGCAGCACGGAACGCAATATCGACGCGAAGTCCAGCCCGATATTTGTACGCACGGGAATCTGGTTGATACCGGCGATCTGGTATTCAACAGGATCTTCCACCGTGAAGATTTTTGTTGCAGGGCGGTTGAGCACATTCAAGGCCGCATAAAGTGTTGTGGTTTTCCCGCTTCCCGTTGGACCCGTTACAAGCACAATACCGTCCTTGTGTTGGAATATCCTGTCTAACCGCGACTGGTCGCCGTCCGAGAAGCCAAGCGCTGCAAAATCGAGACGCACATCGCGTCGATCAAGAATACGCAACACGACGGACTCTCCACCCACTGTGGGTGAGGTGGCCACGCGAAAGTCGATATTCTTTCCGCGGATGGCCAGCCTGATACGACCATCTTGCGGAAGCCGCTGTTCTGCAATGTTCAGCTTGGCCAATATCTTGATACGCGATACCAAGGCGAGATGGGATTGTGCATCGAGCATTTCGGCAATGCTGAGCACACCATCCACTCTGAAGCGTACCTGCAGCTTTTGATCAACTGGCTCGAAGTGAATGTCAGACGCATTTTGTTCGACAGCATTGCCAACAAGGCGGCTGAGCAATCTGACAACCGGGGCTTCACTTGCAAGGTCACGCAACCTCTCTGTATCGCCTTCGCCATGAACGAGGGCAGACACATCCGGGTTTGTGCCGTCAATTTGGGAACTCTGTCGCAATTCTGATATTTTTTTCTGGAGCGTGGACTGGGTGGCAATTTTCATTACAAGTTCAAAACCACCAAAGTAAGCTGCCGCCTTTGCCCGGTCGCTCAACAGAGGTTGGGACGTCGCTACATGAAGTTCGCCTGTTGGTGATGGAAGCGGCAAAACACCCGAGTCAAGTAAGAACTCTGTGGAAACCCCGGAAATCTCGTGCGGGATATCCATCAGGGCATCTGCTGCCACGCGGTCCAGATTAAGAAACGCGGCGAGTTCATCGGCCAATTGCTCTTCAGGCAATATACCGAGTTCCAGAATTGCACTGTTGCCTGTCGCACCTGTTGTGTCTGCAGCAGCCATGACCCTGCGCAGTGCGCTCAGCTCAATGGTCGACTTGTCGGCCAACCAATTCAGGAACTCTACTTCACTTTGCTGCATGTTCACGCTTTCTTGTTTGCAAAATTGGAGCCTGCAGCACCTGTTGACAAGCTGTATTTTGCACTTGCGCACCAGTCGTTTGATTGTGACACTGCGTGCTTAATCTCGGATCTGACCAATGACGCAGTCTTTGAAAGAAAGCGCATTCGCATTCATGCGAGGATTGGAGTGGGCTGACCTTTTCCCAGCACCCCGTGAGTTCCGTGAGGCGATGGCTTGGCGAGGGGCAGAATTGCATATCAACATCCGGGGGTTCGCGCTGTTCAAAGGAGGTGGACCTGGCCTAGGCTTGACCGGCCAGACGGCAGAAGCCACGTGTGAATCGGTCGACGATCTGAAAGGCATTCTGGCGGGACGACAACGCATCGCCGTTTCGCTCGACAAAGAACTGACGCTGATGTCCTTAATCGACATTCCTCACACGAGCGGTCGCATGACTGAGCAAATTCTTGGCTTGCGCCGAAGTCAGGAAATCCCGGCAAAACCCTCAGACTATTTGCACGGGTGGTTTGACGATTCCTCACATCAAAATGGAGCTTCGCGCCGTGTGGTCGATGTTGTTGTCCGACGTGACCTGATCGAGCGCGTTTTCTTGCAGCTTGGTGACTTGAGCACCGCTTGTGAAATGGTTTTTGTTCGAACCGGACTTGGCCCCGCCTTGCCTTTTGCGTGGGATAGTAGCGGGCTTGCCTACAGGCGGAATGAGATCAAAGCCTGGGTCCAGCGGACGTTGCTCTCCGTGGCATGCTGCGGCATTGCGGGAACTTTGGTTGCGTCAGTCTTACTCAACCAGCAGAGCAATACCATCACGAGAATTGACGAACAACTCACCGCCTTGCAACCGGAGGCAAAACGTATAACACAACAAGCCCATGCGAATGATGCGCTTTTGAGTCAGGCTGCGCTTCTTGCAGACCGTACTTCTCCCTCGCAGTTGCCCTCCGCGCAATTGGAACAGCTTGCAGCACAATTGCCTGATGACATGGTGTTAACGGCATTCAGATTTGATGCCGGTGCGATCGTACTTGAGGGTTTTGCGACAGCTCCGGAACAACTGATAGAACTTCTCAGCAAGCAAGAGAACGTCAGCAGTGTTGCTTTTTTGGCACCAGTGTTTCGAAATCCGGGTGAAACCAAGTCGAGATTTGTTGTAAGCTTTCTGCTCGCAGGCGGTTCGAAATGAAAGGGCGGCTGAACACGATTAGACAATGGACAGGTCCAGCTCTGATTTGTCTGCTGGGAATATTTTTGTACGTCCTGACCCACACCTATTTTGGTGCTGGTCAGAGCGAGATTGACACCCGTTTTGAGGCCTATGATGCGCTGCGACGCATCGTTAGCAAAGCCTTTACCAGCGATACCCGTGACCGTTCGATTGCCGAACAAGACAAGTTGCTTTTTCACGTCGGAGATTCGGTCGAACTGGTGGATGCCAATATCTCAACCTTGTTGAAACAATTTGCCGCAAACCAGTCGGTGGAAATTACGCGGACTGGAAATGTCTTGATGGAGAGCGGTGATGGAATACAATGGGCGAGCGTTGCTGTGGATGTGACAGGTAAGGAGGCAGCAATCTATAATTTTGTTCGACAAGTTGAGTTGTCCAAACCCGCACTCGTCGTCACTAAACTGCAATTGCGCAGCAATATTCAGTTGGGCGGCGCTGAAACAACTGAAATGCCCATGTCATCCGAAATGACAATCAGCGGTGCCATGTTGCCTGCGGCAACGGACTGACTGGATGCGAATTTATCATCTCAAAGCGCTCACCGTTGTTTTTCTTGTTGCAACTGTGCTCTTGATTGGGTGGGCATGGCACATTATGAACAGTCCGGTTGCTGATCTTTCGCTAAGGCCGCTTCCGAAAGTCTCGCAGCCTTCAAAAGCCAAGACAAGTCGCCCCGTTTTGGACGAAGCTGCGCCATTATCGAGTGTTTTCGCACGCCCTTTGTTTCGGCCAGACCGCAGGCCGTTTGATCCCAACAAAGTGGCTATTGTGCCGCTAGAACCTCAAGCCCTTCCGCCTGCACCAGCACCACCACCACCACCACCACCAGTTCCTGCGCCGCCGCCAAGCCCCGTTGCGCAAGCACTGCCACCTCCGCCGGTTTTCCCGCAGATCACACTCAAGGGCGTTCGCCTCACAGGCCAAAATGACGCGGCTCTTCTTGAAACTCCGGATTTTCCATTGGGGCAATGGTTTCCGCTGGGGTCGGATGTCTCCAATTGGCGGCTGAAATCCATCACTGATGGTGATGTTACCTTCACCTTCGGTGATTTGACCCAGGTCTTGCAGCTTTATGTGGACAACCGTGCGAAGAGCGTAGGCAACCCGTAATAAGCGCCATAGTGTTCCTAGCTAAATTCTAGGAGCCTGTGTGTGAACCTGAAGTCTTGGCCTCAAGCGCTGATACTTGTTGCGTCATTTTTTATCCTCGTTGCATGTGCCAGTGCGCCGAGTGGTCGAAGTTTGCTCGATGAGAAGCTGGACCAGCCAAAACGGGAATCCATTGCGACACAAGCCAAACGCCAAAAACTACGGGATGCTCTTTCGTTGGACAGCTTACCAGAACAGCCGAACTATGATGGCTACGAACAACTGGGCACTGACAAATTTACGGGCGCTCCTGTCAGGGCAAATACCCAATCCTACGACCAAGATGCAGATGACATCACACTAAACTTGGTCAACGCTTCAGTTCCAGCAGCAGCAAAATCCGTGTTGGGCGATACCCTGGGTCTCGCCTATTCTGTTGATGCGCGTGTCGTCGGCAGTATCACAATTGAAACGCCTCAACCTGTTTCTGAAACTCAGTTGTTGGCCATGTTTGAAGCCGCACTACGCGATGCGGGAGGAGGGATCACGGTTCAGGGGAAAAACTACCGCATTGTGCCGTTGGCCGAGTCCGCGCGCTCCGCAAGTGCTTTGCAGACAGGTACACCGGATGCAGCCCTTGCAGGCAATCGCCCGACCTTGATTCCGCTGCGTTATGTATCAGCCGCAGAAATACACGATATTCTCACTTCAATGTTGCCTCCCGGCATGATCTTGAAGGCAGACACACGCCGAAACGCCATTATCATCGTCGGAAGTGCTCAGGACATTCGCTCTATCCGAGAGACCATTTCTGTTTTCGATGTAGACTGGATGAAGGGCATGTCCTTCGCACTTGTTCCGGTGCGCTCCTCGTCACCTGCCGCAATAGTGCAAGATCTGGAACAGGTGTTTGAAACCCGCAGTGGTGTGCTCAAGGGCGTTGTCAAATTTGTTCCGAACAACCGCTTGAAATCAGTTCTGGTGATCTCGTCGCGCGCCAAATATCTCAAGGAAGCCACCCGCTGGATCAAGAAGCTCGATGTGTTGTCCGAGTCCAGTGAAGAAGGTCTGCATGTCTATCATGTGCAAAATCGCACGGCGTCAGAATTAGCGAGTGTACTCACAAAACTATTGGAGAGTGGTGCTGCGTCACAGGCCCAGCCAAGTATTGCTCCACGCTACAACAGTGAAGCTGCGTCAGTCGGTGGAACGACGGACGGCCAACGTTTGACGGGTGGACCTGAAACACCTGCGGGCGGACTTGATGCTGTGCCCGCCAATGCTGACAACCAGTTGCCAGACGAAAACTATGTCGAGCAACCGCAAGCAACGGAACTTCCCAAACGTGTGCGTGTGGTCGCTGATGATTCCAACAATTCACTTTTGATTTTCGCCACAGCAACGGCCTTTGAACGCATCAAGCAAGTGCTGGAAGAAATCGACGCCGTGCCCAACCAGGTCCTGCTTGAAGCCGTTATTGCAGAAGTCACACTTGATGACGATTTGAAGTTTGGCGTGCGCTGGTTTCTTGGAGACGAAAAAAATCATAGCACTTTCTCTGATCTCGCATCTGGTGCAGTCGCCTCTGCGTTTCCTGGCTTCTCGTATTTTCTCAAATCCAACGACATTGGTTTTGCGCTCAACGCAATTTCGAGTGTGACTGATGTAAAGGTTCTGTCGTCTCCGTCACTCGTGGTTCTGGATAACAAGTCCGCCACGTTACAAGTTGGCGATCAGGTTCCGATAGTCACTCAATCCGCCAAAGGTACCGCCGCTGGTGATGCTCCGATTGTCAACAACGTGGAACTTAAAGACACAGGCGTCATCCTGCGCGTCACTCCGAGGGTTAACGATAGCGGACTGGTCACACTGGATATAGAGCAGGAAGTCAGCAGTGTGGTCAAAACCACAACATCCGGAATCGACTCCCCCACCATCCGCCAACGCAAGCTGAAAACATCAGTTGTGGTCAATGACTCGGAAGCCCTCGCCTTGGGCGGCCTCATCCAAGAGCGGGAAACAACGGGCAAGTCCAAAGTCCCTGTGCTTGGCGATATTCCCATTGTTGGAACAGCCTTCCGCAATAAATCGAATGCGATATCACGTACGGAGCTGATCATTTTCATCAGGCCACGTGTGATCCGTGATGTGAACGAGGCGCGGCGTATCACAGCTGAATTTCGCAAGGAGCTTCGTGTACAGGCTCCGCGTGTACGTCGCGGAGAGCCAACACCCGGTGAAGAGTTGCTCAGGATCGTGCGTTAAAGCAGGGTTGTATGGACGCTGGCCCTTCTTGATCATTTGACAGGCTGTTTGCCCTGCGCCATTCAAGAATGGCGAAGGGTTTCTCAGGCTGCCGCAACAAATTTATGACCATATGACGCTGAAAAGCTCCACCACCCTTGCGCCGCGCGATTGCGTCGATTGCATAGATGCGTGCAGGGGAGGGGATGTTGAATTGCTGCACATCAACGCCAGCGGTGATCCCTGCCTTGAGCAGAACTTCAAGCTTTTTTGGTGCCAATGTCAGGTCAAGACCAGACTGTTGCGATTGGACGGTAACAAAATTTTGCAACGCGACAAACTCGTCGTCATCAATACCCGGAATTTGATCAAGCTCAAATGGTGTTTCAAACGGCGCATTCTTTGGACCATAGGATTGTTCTTTATACTGCTCAGGTTCTTCTCCTCCTGTGGATGCGACCTGATCCGGATCCTTGAAGTTCTGCATCTCCTCATAAATTTGCCGCGCCCGTTCCGGGTTCCTGGTGAGTCCAGACAACAACGCCAGCATCAGGTCAGGGTTGGCCGTGTTGAGATCGACAAGTCCGCCTTGATCCTGGATACGATAGCTCACTGTAACTTCCGCGTTCCACACACAGTTTTGCCAGAGTGGAGATTTTTGCGTGGAGTTGGATTGCGCCAGTTCATAACTTGCGAGTGTGGCCATTCCGCTGGCCGCCCCTTCCAGCATTTGGGACTCAGCGACATTTCGCGCCAAAAATATCTGCGAGGTGGTCAGCGACAGAAAGGATGTGGCAGAAATGGCCAGCAAACCGGCAATCCATATCACGGCGATCAGCACAAATCCTTCTTCACGCGATTTTGCGGTAGCCTTCATGTAGTGCTTTATCAATTTGAGCACGTGCTCGGCACTCCCAAATGTGTGATCGAACAAATTGGTAAAACCGCTTGTCCACAGAATAGTTATGGCCCCCACTGGCGTTTTGCGCAAGGTGCAGTTCAAACTCGCACGACATGACAACAACTCTTCCGTTCTGGATCGTCGGCCTGACACTCTTGCTGGTTCATATGCTTTGGATCAGCTGGGTTGATGCGCGGCAGATGATTATTCCCGATGCTGCAAATCTTTCGCTTGGAGTATGTGGCCTGTTCTGGACCTGGATGTCAGGCCAATCATTGTTTTGGCTACTGTCTCAAATGGCCTGTGCAGCACTTCTGCTTTGGTCGCTCAGATGGGCTTATGCAAAGTTCAGGGGAAAAGTTGGATTGGGACTTGGCGATGTCAAGTTTGCCGCTGCTGCAACAGCCTGGACTGGTCTGCTCGCTCTGCCGTGGCTTATTTTCGTGGCATCACTTTCTGCGCTTGCGTGCATGGTCATATTCCAAATATCAGGTCGCACATCAAGTCTTCAAACCCGCATTCCCTTTGGCCCACATTTATGCGTCGGCTTGCTGGTCACGTGGCTTGCGCTATCTTATGGTTATCTGTGAACGGGGAGTCGGATGATGCACACAAAACAGAACAGCGCAGAAGAGGGCTTCACCCTTGTCGAGCTACTCGTCGTCCTCGGCATCATCGCCCTATTGGCAGCGGTGGTAGCGCCGCAAGTCATCCGCTACGTCAGCGACGCCCGCGTTGAAACGGCACGCGTGCAACTCAAGAACATCGAAAGCGCACTAGAACTTTATTACCTCGATGCAGGACAATATCCCACAACCGAACAAGGCCTCGAGGCGCTGGTGTCAGCCCCGGCCGGACTTGAAACATGGCGTGGGCCATACATCAAACTGAAAAAAGGCATTGTAGATCCCTGGGGCCAGACCTTCAGTTACGAGCAACCCGGTGAACATGGCGCGCTCGACTTGTTTACACTTGGACGCGACAAGGCCGTAGGTGGCGAGGGCGAGGACCGGGATATCTTGAACTGGTGAAAGTCCGCCTACTCGACAATAACCCCGTCGATGCTGCAGAGATCGACATTCTGCTGCACAATTTTTTCACCCGATGCCAAGGTGTAAGTGACGTCCGCCACACACACGCCTTCGGGCAAAGCAATCGTTGCAGTATCGGATTCCATCGCGGATAATTCTCCCGAGAACACAAAGGGCAACACGGTGTCGGGTGCCGTTTTTTCAACGGCGCTGATTACCAGCATGGCGCTGCCGGATTGATTGGTGATGGTCATGCTATGGGTTAGGGGTCAGCCAAGGCAGCCAATAGCGTCACAGCGAAAATAGCCCAAACGAACCCGATTATTCTGACGAACCTGTGCATGCTCACCTCCGCAGTGACGTGACAAATGTTTGCAAGCTTCCGCAGACCTGTCCAGTAAAGAGATTAAAATGCAACTTGCTGTGGATAAGTGTCGTACCCCCGATTGTAGAAATGAATTTCCGACGGCAACTTAGATGCGACTAATTTCATATGCAGGAGTTTGCCGTCCATGCTGAAATTGCGCGCTATCGTGTTGATGTTGGGAATGATCTGGAGCTGTGCCGCGCAGGCCCAGGAAATTGGCATCCCAAAACCCCAGGCCGCGAAAGGCCCGCAGCCCAGTTTCACCGCCTGGAACGGCAGCTATGTCGACCGCATCGACATCGACGTTCCCAGCTTTCGCGGCCTCGAACCGGATTTGGCTCTGGTCTATGACTCCTCACGCGGCATCAGCAATTTCAAGAACGTCGGTGGATCACTCGGTGTAGGTTGGACGCTGCAGGGCTTGTCGGTGATTGAGCGGACGGCTGGCAGCGTGCTGATCGCCGGAAGTGACCCCGTTGCAAGTGGCAGAGGTGTGCCAGCCTATGGCGCCGCTGGACTGCCACCAGATGGATTTACGCTGGATGGGGCCGAACTTGTGGCTTGCACCGATATCCCAAACCAAGCCTCAACACCCTCGTGCGCGGTGCAACCCCTGCCGCCAGGGGACTGGAAAGCATACGCAACGCGAAATGAAAGCTATCAGCGTATTCGGCAGAATACCATAACCAACACCCGGGAAGTTACCTCAAAGATCGGGATCAAATCGACATATGTTTCCAAAGAGGCAGCCGATCCGAAGCCGTTCCGCTGGCATCTTGGCAAAGTCGAGGACAGGCGCGGCAACCGCGTGGATTATACGTGGAAGTGCGATGCCGCCACATTCGAATGCAACATTGAATTCATCAGAACGGTCAATGCCAACGGCGGCGGTATCTACTCCGAAGTGAAGTTCTACTATGACAATCGGCTCGTTGCGGATGTAACCTCCTACGCGACGGGCAAAGGCATAAGGTCAGTCACCAAGCGTTTGAGAGCCATCGAAGTCAATGCAGCGACGCAACAGTTGCGGGTCTATGCGCTGAACTATGAACTGAGTCCGGTCCACCAGTATTCACGCTTGCTGACGGTACAACAGTTTGGCAAGGGTTCAGCCGTCGCTGCTGATGGAGCAGTCACTGGCCCCACGTCGCTGCCGCCAGTTACGATGGCGTATCAGAATTTTGGAAGCGCCATTCCATCACCGAACTACACTTCAAATACATGGAACAATGCCGGAAAAATAGAACTGTCAAATGGGCAGTTTGGAAATACGTCTTACAGTTCAAGCCAACAAGGTTTGGAGCTTGTTTCAGGGGCTGATTTTAACGGTGATGGTCTGCCAGGCGATTTTATTTGGAAGGCGTGCCGGGAATCAAATGAACACTTTGGCGGTTCTGGAAACGGAACGCTTGGCAGTGGTGGTGGGTGGTCGACAAGCTACGCGGTAATTGCAGGCGCTTCATTCGCAACAGGAACAGACGCCCTTGCTGCACTGACATTGCCGGGTGGTGGCGGAAACTGCGATCCAAATCTAAGCACGGGTTCATGGCGCGATGTAGTCACTTATCAAGGCAGTGGCGCGACACAGGGCGGGACTTGGAAAGGCACGCTTCCTATTGCGGACTATAACGGCGATGGCGCTGATGAGTTTCCTGTTGGAAATACTCTGCAAGGACTATCAGCAGCAACGCTTGCAAGTCTGGTTCAAACCCGTGCATGGACGCCTGATGCCGACGGTACATTCCTGCTCAATGCTGATGTCAACGGTGACGGCTCCATGGATGTTGTCACCAAGGAAGGATGGGTCTGGATTTCAACGAACACTGGTTTTTTTTGACAAGCAGGATTGGGTCACACCGGATTTTTCAGCGCTTTATGTGCCACCGTCGCTTTTTCCACCTTACTTGGCGGACTACTCGCGACGCGTTCAGGTGTTGGACATCAACGGGGATGGCAAGTCGGATTTGCTAGACAGCAAATTCGTCGGGACTGTGTGGAAAGGGACTGTTTACATATCTACGGGCACCAATTTTGTCGCCCAACTTGAACAATCAATTGCATTGTCAGCTGGCATCCCAGCTAATTTTGACACGTCTGGCTGGAATGTCGGTGATGCCAATGGCGACGGGAATTCCGACCTGATTGTTGTGACAACGGCAACGATTGCACCTCGAAACTATGAAGTCCGAATACTGCTATCCAATGGCAAAAGCTTTGATGCTGCTGGTATGGGTGCAGCCAAGACAATCACGGGATTCACAGACGCAAAGGCACCCGGAGGACAATTTGGCTTTTTGACCAAGGACGAAAACTCTTATTTGATTGCCACCGTTGCAAATATCGATGGCGACGGAACGGCAGACTTGGTGTTGAGGGATGGCGCAGCATTCCGGTCCGTTCGCAACCTGATGGGAACGCCAGAAATCTCAGGACCACTCGGCGCTCCTCCAGGAGCGCCCAAAGTCAGCGTAGCGGATTACAACGGTGATGGTTTGGACGATGTTTATGACTACACCTATTTCAACATGCATCTGAACCAAGGTAAAGCCCCAGACCTCCTCACCTCCATTACCTCGCCCCTTGGTGGCAAGACGACTGTGACCTATCGCTCCTCCGTTGGTCTTCCTGACACGCGGTTGCCGTTCAAGATGCAGGTGGTTTCGTCCATCAAGATGGAAGATGGTCGCGGCCCTGCGGCCACCACCGATTTCGCCTATGAAGGGGGATTGTGGCATGGCCTTGAGCGGCAGTTCCTCGGCTTCCGCAAGATCACCGCCACACTTCCCGCCAACACCAACGAGACCCTGCGCCCACAGACCCAGACTTTATACCAACAGACCATCAACTGTGTGGGCCGGGTGAGTTCTGTCATTCAGGCGGATGCTGCAGGTGCACCCCTTTCGGAGGTGAAGACCGGCTTTATGACGGATACCACTGCGCCCTACACCTGTCTGGAATCCTCGACAGAGTCGGTCACCTATCAAGCCAGCTCTTCCAAGTCCGTGCGGAAGGAACGGCTCTTCAATGGTTACGGCAATGTGACGCGCGACATTGATCTTGGCAACCTTGCTGTCACAGGCGATGAGGCCACGACTTGGAATAACTACGCCCTCAACACCACGGATTTTATGACGGCCTGCCGCTCCACGGCGGTGACGCGCCTTGGCGTCAATGATGTGAACCAGCCCAAGCTGGCCGAGAGTTTCGTGTGGTACGACAATGGGGCCAGCACCGGTACGGCCCCCGTGCGCTGCGAACCCACTCGCGAACGCACGATGATCGACGCCACAGCCTTCAGCGATGTGTTGAAAACCTATGACGGCTTCGGCAATGTGAGCAAAACCACGGACCCCATGGGGAACGTCACCGACACCAGCTATGACACCGCCTACAACCTGTTCCCGGAGAAGGTTGAGGCACCGCTTGTGACAGCAGGTGTGGCGCGCCTCACCAGCCGGACGTTATGGGACAAGACCTGTGGTCTGCCCACGATACAAATGGACTTCACCGGCAGCTATACGCTGGATGCCCAGGGCAAGCCCGTGGGGGCGGGCGAGACCACCGTCAGCGAATATGACATGCTCTGCCGCCCGATCAAGGTCACAGCACCGGGTGGGGCCATTGCCACCAAGACCTACAACAACCTGGGCAATCCACTCACGCAATACATCCAGACCCTCAGCACCCAGGCAGACGGGCCGGCCTTGTCGAAGAACAGCGTGGATTATCTCGACGGCTTTGGCCGCAGCTACAGAACGGCCACACTGGCCGCAGGCTCAAGTTGGATCAATGTGCAAAGGCAGTATCAGCCGCGCGGCGAAATCGACCGGGAGACGGCGCCCTATTACACGGGCGAAACCCCGCAATGGACCTATTACGACTATGACCAGCTCGACCGTCTGAAAACCACCACCAACCCGGATGGCACAACCTCAACCCTGAGCTATGCCCTCTCCGCCGCAAGCTCAGCCAATATCCTCGACGTCACCGCAACCGCCGAACACGGCAAAGCCCAGACCTATTCCCTCGACGCCGATGGCCAGCTGACCGCCCGCACCAAATGGGACGGCACGCGGCCCGTGCGCACCACCTACACGAGAGACGTCCTCGGCCGCATCACCGGCGTCACCGATCCGAAGCTGAACCAGTGGACCTATACTTACGACCAACTGGGCCGGAGAACCCAGGTCAACGACCCCGACGTCGGAACATGGACCTACAGCTACGACGCCGCCTCGCGCCTCAAAACACAAACCGACGCGAAAGCCCAAGTCACCAGCCTCACCTATGATGCCCTGAGCCGTGTGAAGACCAAGACCGTGGCGAAAGCAGGCCAGCCCACGGAGACAACGACCAACCTCTATGACGAGACGACCGCTCCCCGCGGTGCATTCAACCTGGGCAAGCTCACCACCGCGACCCGGACTGTTCCGACCCAAACCATCAACGCAACAATCCTCCCTGCCGTCAATGCCGTGCAGACCTTCGACCATGACCTTGCAGGGCGTGTCATCAAAACCAGCTATGGTCATATCGGTATCACCACCCAGAGCCTCGAGACCGAATACTGGCTGGACGGCTCCCTGAAGCGCCGGAAACTCGCCGACGGCGTCTGGACGGGCAACTTCAGCTATGACCTTGCGGGACGATTGGCGGCCATCGACAATGCCAACGCCACCTCAACAACTGAGCCTGATCTCTACATCCAGTCGGCCCAATACAACGCCAGGGGCCAGACCACGGCGATCACCTATGGCAATGGTGTGACCTCCACCTACACTTACAACCCTGCACGCGGCTGGCTCAATCAAGTGAAAGCCGTCAACGGGGCGGCACCCCTGCTCGAGCAGAGCTACACCCGCAACCCCCGTGGCATGATTACCAGCATCACCGCAGCAGCAGGCGATACAGGCCGCTCCTGGACCTATGGCTATGACGGGCTGGACCGTCTGATCACAGCCGATAACCAGAACGGCAGCATCGACGATGCAGCTTACGCCTATGACGATGCCGACAACATGGTCTACAACTCCAAGCTCTGTGCGCCGATGAATCCCAATCTCATCTACGCCGAACAGCCCGGGCAAGGCACCCCGTCAATTAATCTCACGGACACCTATTCGGCCCAAACCGTGGCAACCTCCAGCGTCAGCATTTATCCAGCCTCCAATGCCCTCGACAACAATACCGGAACCTACTTCCACTCCTACAACAGCGCATCCGAATGGCTGAAGCTTGATCTTGGCAGCACCATGGTCATGACAAGTGTCGTCATCAATGTTTACAGCCCGACCTACTTCAACGGCGCGGTGGTGACCCTGCTGGATGCAGCTGGAAACCCGGTCTATACCTCCGGCCCACTCACCGTGACCGGCACCAGCATCACCCTGACCTTGCCGAATGCTGTGCGGGCACGCTCGGTGCTGATCAACGGCCCCGCCAACCAGTACATGGTGGTGACGGAACTGGATGTCATGGGCTATGCGGCCCCGGCCCTTGTCACCCTGGCCCGCCCCCATGCGCCAACCAGCATCTGCGGCACCCCCGTCACCTACGACGCCAACGGCAACACCCTCACCTATGATGCCGATGGCAGTGCTCTTGGCAGCACCATCCAGCCGAGAAGCTTCGCCTATGATCTCGAGAACCGCCCGCTGACCATCACGTGGGGCAGTGCCCCCGTCGCCAGCATGGCCTATGGCCCGGATGGCGAGCGGCTCTCCAAGGCCTATAACGGTGCCACCACATGGTATATGGGCGGCGATACGGAAATGCTGGTCAACGGCTCCAACCTGACAGGCCAGATCACGACATGGCTGCATCCGGACGTGAAGCGCGAAGGCAGCATCACGTCATGGGGCCTGAAAGACCACCTCGCCTCCAACCGCGTGATGACCTTCATGCCGGGCGCTCCCACCAACACCCCGATCAAATACGACTACGGCCCCTACGGCCAACCGCTCTCCAGCAACGGCTCCAGCCCACCCAGCATCGTCGCCCCGCAATCCAAAGGCTACATCAACCAACGCTACGACGCCGAGAGTGGCCTGATGTATCTGCATGCGAGGTATTATGATCCGCTGCTGGGACGGTTGCCGACTGGAGACTGGTGGGACCCGATCCAGCAGGGGGTGGACATCAATCGATATGCCTATTCCGGAAATGATCCGGTGAATTCGAGTGACCCGAATGGGCATATCTGGGAAACTTTGGCAGACGTTGCTTCTGTTTCTTACGACGCTGGAGATTTTTTAGGCGGTCTGATTACCTTTGATGGCGCCCGCATAAAGGAAGCATCAGCAAACCTAGCGATTGATGCAACTGCAATGGCACTGCCGGGAGTACCAGCAATAGCTGGCTTAACCAAATTGTCGGGATTGAGAAAATTGCCAACCAGCGCCTTAACTAAAATGGGTTTTCAGACGCACCACATCTTGCCGCAGAGCTTCGCCGGAAACAAATTTCTTGCCAATATTGGTTTTGATATTGAAGCTGCATCAAACAAAATATTTTTGCCGAGTTCTGTATTGATAAAAAGCGGCAGAACCATTCACAATGGAAAACACGTTGCGGGCTACACCAAGAATTTTGAACGTCTGATTTCGTATCTTGAAAAAAGGGTCAGTCAGGGCAAAATGTCAAAGCAGGATGCGCTAAACCGAGTACGAAAGGAGGTATCTAGAATTCGAGAAAGACTGAAGAGAAATGAAGAACGATTGAACAAATCGAGTGACACTAAGAAAAAATCTGGAAACTGAAGTTTTAGAATCAGACTTTGACTTTGATCAAATAACTTCTAATGAATTGGAGTATTAGAGAAATGTGGGTTTGGACTGATTCTACAGTCAAAGATGAATCTGTGATTTGTACATTTGACCACCGGCTAACTACAATTGAATCTTTCAGATTGCTTGGACCTGATCCAATTGAACTGGGCTCTGGCAATTTTGTAGTTAATGCCAAATTGCACAAACTTAGCAAGATTAGATCGTTCGCTTGCCTGAATTGTTCGTCGCCCGTTCGTGTTTTGGCAAAGTCATTGTCGCGGCAACTTTTAGCTTTTGTGGGCCGACTTGAAATACAACTATACCCAGTTGAAGTATTGGCAAGTGACGGCAAGTGTACAGACTTTGATGTTATCATACCCTTGACTGCTCGAAAATGCGCAGACGTAGGAAAATCAGATATTGTGCATTGGCTTGAAGAGGGTGAAGTGGCTCTTGAGTACAAACACGTTTTGTTTCTCTCAGATTGCTTGGAAGGCAATCGTGTTGTGCGAGACACGGTAACAGATAGCTTCCTGATTTCAGACGACCTACAAAAGTATATGAAATCGTGGAGCAATCGTCTTGGCTTAAACATTATTGATAGCGACATATTGCAATCATGGCCATTTGACGTTTAACTATGATTTTCTTTGAAAGGATTTTGGGCGAACTTTCCTTTTTGGGTGTATGTTCCTCTCTGAACTGTATAGAGGACGCAACCCATTTCAGGTGTTTTTCCCTCTCATTTATTGAACTTCTTGACAGAATCACCTATTTCCCCACGTCGTCCCTGTGGGACTCTGCACATGACGACACTTGCCCGGAACTTGTGGGGCGGTTTGATTTGGATGCTTGTGAGGAATATGACAGCTGATAGTGTATCGATCGGGCGGTGGCAAGCACTATTATCCTAGATAGGATTTGGGCCGTTGACCGTCACAAAATCTCCCGTATCAATGATTTTGCAGGCCAGACCATCTCCTGTCCGTTTCCGCCGCGCCAATAGCCGCAAATCTCGGCCCCATCCCCTCGAAACCGAATACTGGCAAGACGGCTCACTGAAGCGCCGGAAACTCGCCGACGGCCTCTGGACCGCGAAAACGGGGACGCTTCCCTTTGTTTGTAGCTCCGCACCTGCTTTCCTCCTGCTGCCCACCAAGATTTGCCCGGACCGCCGCTATCTGTCCAAGCAAAATCCTCCCCCGCGGCGTCTTCGTGGGATGCAGCACACGGCTGCAATTGCCCGAAACTTGCTGGGGTTGGGTTTTTCTGGTCGGATGTCTGGAATATACGAACATATAGCGTAACGACCGCGCGGTGTCAAGCATTAGTTTCTTAGTATAGGTTTCAGGAATTAAACGCAACAAAACCTCACCTCCAGATGATTTTGCAGGCCGGACCGCCCTCGCTTCTTGTTAAAATATTAGACGCTTGACTTGCCATACTTTGTCCATACAGTGACTCCATGAAGAAAATTGTCTGGAACCTTGAGAAGGCAGCCGCACTTCAGGGCAATCCGACGCGTGGCAATGTGGGCTTTGAAGCTTGTGTGGTGGCACTTGAAAGCGGAAAGCTGCTGGATGTGGCACCCAACCCGAGCAGCAATCATCCCTCCCAGAAAATGTATGTGCTGAATATCAACAATTACGCATATTGTGTGCCTTTCCTCGAAACAGACACGGAAATCTTTTTGAAAACAGTTTTTCCGAGTCGCAAATATACCACCCTTTATTTGGAGGACTCATCCGATGACTAAGAAACCGCAGGCCAAGCCAATGCCCAGGATTGGGGCTTTTCTCGATGAAGAGGAGAAAGCCATTTATGAGGCCATTGAGCGTGATGACTATGTGCCGCGCAGCATTCTTACGCCGAAGAAGCGGGCGGAATACAGGGCGATTGCGCGGGCCAATATGAATGAGGGGCGGGTGAAGATATCGCTGCGTTTGCCCGAATCAGATTTGGAGCGGTTGAAGGCCAAGGCCTTGCGCGAGGGCTTGCCCTATCAGAGTCTGATCGGTTCGATTTTGCACAAGGCTGTTTCGTAGCAGGCCAGTCCACGGAGACGACAACCAATCTCTATAACGAGAAAACCGCTCCACGCAGCGCCTGCAGCCTCGGGTAAAGAAACGGAGACGCTTCCCTTTGTGTTAGTGCAGCATTTCCCCAGCCAGCAATGTTCTCGACAATGACACGGGCACATATTTCTACTCCAGCTATGGACCTGCGGAGTGGCTGAAGCTTGATCTTGGCAATACCTATGCCATGACCAGCATCGTCATCAACGTTTACGACCCGGGCTACTTCGATGGCGCTGTGGTCAAGCTGCTGGATGCGGCGGGCTGTCCGGTTTACACGTCTGCACCCCTCAGCGTAACCGGCACCAGCCTGACGCTGACCTTGCCGACGGCCACACGGGCACGGTCCGTGCTGATCAACTCTGCTGCCAACCAATATACGATTGTAACAGAACTCGACGTCTTCGGCTTTGTGCCTGTCAATAAGCATTGAAGATTGACCCAGTATCGGCATGCAATATTGGCTCTGACTCAAATTTGCTGCAAGTGATGGCGATCCAAGAGTGATTTCGAGAAGGAATCATTGCGATGGCGAAGGTGTTTGACCGCAGGCATCTTGTGCCACCGGGCTTTTCGGTTTTAAGCTCAGAGACTTCAGAGGCTGGTGTGACGTTGGTCATCGCCTCGATCGCTTGCTTCGGCATCTGTCCCTGTTGTGGGGCACACTCCGTTCGCATCCAAAGCCGATACCAGCGGCACGTCGCTGATTTACCAATTTCAGGCCGAAACGTGGATCTTCGTGTCATGGTCCGCCGCTTCTGGTGCGATGC
>JANPCL010000009.1:0-13783 GCA_031430915.1 Hyphomicrobiales bacterium | reverse complement strand
CCACCGAGTGTGATCTGGAAATATTCCTCGCCTTTTTTATCAAGGCCAAGAATGCCAATGTGACCGACGTGGTGGTGACCGCAGGCGTTGATGCAGCCCGAGATGTTGATTTTCAGCGGGCCATATTTTTCCTGCGTATCCATGTCAGCAAATTTCCGAGAAATTGCTTGCGACACAGGAATGGCGCGGGCGGTGGCGAGGGCGCAATAGTCAAGACCTGGGCAGGCGATGATATCACCCAACAGACCATAATTTGCAGCTGCCAGATTGGCTTTCTCAAGTTGCTCCCAAATGGTGAAGACATCTTCGAGTTTCACATGGGGCAGCACAATGTTTTGCGCATGGGACACGCGCAACTCATCGTGGGAATAGCGTTCGGCCAAATCAGCCATCACGCGCATTTGCTCACCCGTGGCATCACCGGGAATGCCGCCTTCGGGTTTCAGCGAGATATTGACGATGGTGTAGCCGTCATTCTGGTGGGCCGCGAGATTGTTCTTGGCCCAGCGGGCAAAATCCTTGTGCTTCAGTTTCGCGTCTTCAAAGTGCGGAGCGAAACGCGACTGCTTTTCGAGGGCAGGCTTGGCGAAGTATGTGGTGATGCGGGCCAGTTCGCGGGCATCAACTTCCGTGGTTTGCGCGGGGTGGCGTGCATATTCTGCTTCGACTTCGGCACGGAACTTTACTGCTCCCAGTTCGTGCACCAGAATCTTGATGCGCGCCTTGTACTTGTTGTCGCGGCGGCCATACAGGTTATACACCCGCATAATGGCTTCGATGTAGGGAATGAGTTCAATTTCCGGCAGGAATTCCCGCACGGTGACGGCGATCATCGGCGTGCGGCCCTGGCCACCACCGACCATGACTTCCCAACCATTTTCGCCCTTGGTATTTTTGTGCAAGCGGAGGCCGATGTCATGCACGCGCACAGCTGCACGGTCATGGGGAGCCCCTGTCACTGCGATTTTGAACTTGCGGGGAAGGAACGAGAATTCAGGATGCAGGGACGACCATTGCCGCAGCAATTCGCCGATGGGGCGTGGATCGGCGATTTCATCAGCAGCAGCACCAGCCCAATGATCCGTCGTCACATTGCGGATGCAGTTGCCGGAGGTTTGAATGCCGTGCATTTCAACTTCGGCAAGTGCATCCAGAATGTCAGCCGTGTCCTCAAGCTTGATCCAGTTGTATTGAATGTTCTGGCGCGTGGTGAAGTGGCCATAGCCACGGTCCCACTTGTCAGCAATGTAGGCCAAGCGCCGCATCTGTTTCGAAGAGAGCGTGCCATAGGGAACGGCCACACGCAGCATGTAGGCGTGCAGTTGCAGGTAGAGGCCGTTCATCAGGCGCAGCGGGCGAAACTCTTCCTCTGTCAACTCACCCGACAGGCGGCGGTTGGCCTGGTCGCGAAATTGCGCCGTGCGTTGTTGCACGAAGCTCAGATCGAATTCATCGTAGCGGTACATTTATGCCTCCACGGCGGCAAAGCTGCCTGCCGTTCCTTCTGCCTGTTTGCCCAAATCGAGACGCACCGTTGGTCCCTGTGCGCGAATGCGCTCACGGATGTGGGAAGCCTTGATTTTTCCATCAACCCTTTCGGCGTCGAACAGATAACTTCCGGTTACCAGTGTCGCCTTTTCATCGGCTTTGGCGCGGGCTTCCAATGCAGCTACAGCCTGCGGCTCTTGCGCCAGTACGGCATTGTCGATGGCCAAGGCCCACTCACCACTGCGGGTCAGGAACACAACATCCCCATCCCGCAAACGGTTGGCGGTCATCACCTGACCTTTTTCAGTTGTCGTCATGATACGGCTCTCAAAGCGGCTTGTTGAATGTCTTCGCGGATGGGAAAGTGAACCACGTCGGCGGAGGCCTTCGCTGCAGCCAGTCCTATATAGATCAGGGCAGGGCCTACGATGCCTGCGGTTTTCACAGTCTCACGGAAATTGCTGACTGTCGCTTGCAAGACCCGCTCGTCCTTACGTGTTCCGTTTTCCACGATGGTCACTGGCGTTGTGGGGTTGATGCCCGCACCCAACAATTGCTCCGCAATCGTGTCGGCGGCGTGAACGCCCATGTAGATGGCGAGAACCTGATCAGGTTTGGCCAAAGCTTGCCAGTCATGATCGGCAACCCCTGTGTCACTTGAGGCAGTCAGCAGCGTGAGCGAACGGTTTTGCCCGCGTTGCGTGAGCGGTGTTTTCAGGGAAGCGGCACAGCCAAGCGCTGCTGTGATGCCAGGCACCACATCCACCGCGATGCCAACGGCTTCCAGTGCTGCCTGCTCTTCGCCACCGCGTCCAAACACATAAGGGTCGCCGCCCTTGAGACGCACCACACGCAAACCCTTTCGGGCTTCTTCGATAAGGATGGCGTTGATCTCTGTCTGCTTGGGCGAAGGCACGAATGGTGTTTTGCCCACGCCAATGCGGACAGCATCCCGGCGCGACATTTCAAGAATGTCGGCGGAAACCAAACGGTCATAAACAATCACATCAGCTTCCAGCAAAAGGCGCTGGGCTTTCAGGGTCAATAATTCCGGATCACCGGGGCCTGCGCCCACGAGTGAGACGCGGCCCATCTTGCGTGATGTGACATCTTCGACTGTTTGATGGATGGTCTCGTGAAAGGCAGCCTCATCGCCCGCCAAAAAAGCGTTGCGCGGTGCGCCAAAGAAAAACTCCTGCCAGAAGGCGCGGCGGCGGTTGCCGTGGGGCAAATGACGCGCCACACGCTCACGCAGGGTCTCGGCTTTCTTGGCAAGCGCTCCCAAACGGGCGGGCAGCAACGCATCGATGCGCATGCGAATGCCCTGACCCAGAACCGGGGCTGTGCCTTCGGTGCCAATCGCAATCACGACGGGGTCACGATCCACTATTGATGGCACGATGAATGTTGATATGGCGGCATCGTCAACGGCGTTGACTTGTATGCCGAGGGACTGGGCATCGGCGCTGACATCTGCATTGAGAGCAGGGTCTGCGGAATAGACCAGGCGCGCGCCCTTGAGCAGTTTCTTTTCGTAAGATTTGGCAAGCCAGCTGACACGGCTGTTGGCAGCCAGTTCGGGATGAATTTCGGCAGCTATCACGTCAATCCGCGCACCAGTCTTCAGTAACAGGCGGACTTTGCGCAAAGCTTCTTCGCCGCCGCCAACGACAACCACGCGGGCGTCCTGCAGGTCTACAAAGATCGGAAAATAGCGCATTGCCTCGTTCTCCATTCCAAACGGGCCTTGCCCGCGTTCGTTACATCGGTCACTATGCTGCGAAATGGCTCACCCTGCATTCACCAAATCCCGCTATTTGATTGATTTTGAGGCCGGGAAGGCCCAGAAATCAGGCAAACTGTTGGACTTAACAGCACTGTTCGATATAACGAACAACAGTACTACATAAGGAATAATCAAATGTCAATTCGGCGGGCCAAGAAACCGGGATCACCATCTGGTGAGGAAGAGGGGCAGGCTTTGGGGGCCACCATCCAGCGGCTCCGTAAAGCCTACAACATGTCGCTGGGCGAATTGTCGGAACAGTCAGGCGTCGCAAAATCGATCATTTCGCAGATCGAGCGCAACGAAACCAACCCGACAATTTCCACAGTCGCGCGATTGTCAAAGGCCCTCGACACCACCATTGACGAAGTGCTGCGCGGTGAAAGCAAGTCGCTGTTTCTGGAGCATCACAGCAAGTCCGGCGTGCCCATGCTGGAAAGTCAGGACGGGCTGTGCCGCCTCGCCATCGCAGGGCCGCTGAACCTGGTAGACATTTTCCAGTGGTATGACTTCCATGCAAAAACCGGGGGCGTACTCGAATCAAACCCGCATCCACCGGGAACGGTGGAGCATCTTTATCTGGTGACGGGAGAGATTGAAGTGACGGCCGGTGATGAAGTGAAGGTGCTGAAGCAAGGCGAAACCCTGCGCTTCAGGGCAGATGTGCCACACAAGATTGTAAATACCGGGGCAGGGGATGCCCATGCGGTGATGATGCTGGCACTCAGGCAGTTTGGGGCGGGGGGGTAAGGGAGGGAAGGGACCTCATCCGGCCTTCGGCCACCTTCTCCAGCAAGAGGGCCGGAGAAGGGATTGCATATGGACCTCCCTTCATATTCGAATATTTAGGGAGGTTTAAATCCAATCCCTTCTCCACGCACTCTTGCGTGGGGAAGGTGCCCGAAGGGCAGATGAGGTCCCTTCTCTTCCCTCAATCGTCGTCTGACAATTTCTCCAAATTCTCGTTGTGCCGCTTTGTTGCTGCCTCGAAGCGTGCTTCGAAATCGGCCATGTTTTTCTTCGGTTCCTGATAAAACGCCGTGCGTTTCATCACGGTGATAAACGACTTGCTCAAGGCGCGACCCCAGAAGCGCATCGGGCGGTCGAAATCGAACAGCAATATGATACGTTCTTCGTTGGTTTCGTTCCACACCTCATGTTCGTAGGTATCATCGAAAACAAACAATTCGCCCGGCCGCCAGACCTTGATCTGGTCGCCTACACGGATGCGGCAACTTTCGGCGTCTTTTGGAATGACAAGGCCGAGATGGGCGCGCACCACGCCTTTGGTCACGCCCCGGTGCGCCTTGATGTGAAAGCCCGGGCTCAAGATGGAGAACATGGCGATTTGGATGTTGGGCACACGTGACAACAATTCCGCCGTAAACGGAGCTTGCGCGCAATTGCGCTCCAGCTTTTCGCCAAAGCCATAGAGAACAAATGTGCGCCAACTTTTTCCTTTGGAAATCTTGTGTTGGTCGGGCGAGACTTCGTGGAAGGCGGGAATGGCGTCCCGGTGTTTTACGATCTCTTTGGCCTCAGCCAAAATCTTTTCCCAGTTGTCGACGAACATCTGCAGTTCAGGGAAATGCGATGTTGCGATGATTGGGGTATCACCCACCAAAGATTGCCGCCCAAGGAAGCTCGCCATTTTGCGTGTAAGGGCGCGGCCATTGTTTTTCACAAATTTGCGCCGCCATTGCTTGAAGCCGGTTTTGGCCGGGGGGGCCGGGTTTGGTGTGCTCATTGCGCATCGCCTCTTATCGAACTTGCCTGATGTGTGCCACGGTCTGTGGCTTCGGCAAAAGGCATTTTTATGTCGCGCTTGATGTGCGCACCTCAAAATTCTTGCAATCGTCATGGAAGCCTCACATAAGCGCGGCCCGAAGAGTCTTTTTGTACCACAGGAGCACCCCATGACAGCCATTCTTGACATTACCGCCCGCGAAATTCTCGACAGCCGTGGCAACCCCACCGTTGAAGTGGATGTAACGCTGGAAGACGGTTCTTTCGGACGTGCTGCCGTTCCGTCAGGTGCATCGACGGGTGCCCATGAGGCCATGGAATTGCGGGATGGCGACAAGTCGCGCTATCTCGGCAAGGGTGTGACCAAGGCCGTTGCCGCCGTGAACGGTGAGATTTTCGAAGCCCTGGCCGACATGGATGCTGAAAACCAGATCGCCATTGACCACGCCATGATCGCTTTGGACGGCACGCCGAACAAGGCGCGACTTGGTGCAAACGCCATTCTGGGTGTGTCGCTGGCTGTTGCCAAGGCCGCTGCTGATGCGGCGGGAATGCCGCTCTATCGTTACGTCGGTGGCACCGCTGCACGTATTCTGCCAGTGCCGATGATGAATATCATCAACGGCGGTGTACACGCTGACAACCCGATCGATTTCCAGGAATTCATGGTGATGCCTGTGGGCGCTCCTTCTTTCAAGGAAGCGCTGCGCATGGGCGCTGAAACCTTCCACACCCTGAAGAGCGCCCTGAAGAAGGCTGGTCACAATACCAATGTCGGTGACGAAGGTGGCTTCGCGCCGAACCTTCCGTCAGCCGAAGCCGCCCTCGATTTCGTTATGGAATCGATTGTGAAGGCAGGCTTCAAGCCAGGCCAGGACATGTTCCTTGCACTGGATTGCGCCGCGACTGAATTTTTCAAGGACGGCAAATACGTCTATGAAGGTGAAGGCAAGACACGTTCCATCAAGGAACAGGCTGAATACCTCGCCAAGCTGTCGCGTGACTATCCCATTATTTCCATTGAAGACGGTTTGTCGGAAGATGACTGGGATGGCTGGAAGCAGGTAACGGATTTGATTGGGTCCAAGACCCAACTCGTCGGCGACGACTTGTTTGTAACCAACACCAAGCGTCTGAAAAAGGGCATTACCGAGCATATCGCCAATTCCATTCTGGTGAAGGTGAACCAGATTGGTTCGCTGACGGAAACACTTGAAGCCGTGGAAATGGCCCACAAGGCGGGCTACTCGGCCGTGATGTCGCATCGTTCGGGTGAAACGGAAGATGCAACAATCGCCGATCTCGCCGTTGCTACCAACTGTGGCCAGATCAAAACCGGCTCACTTGCGAGGTCTGACCGGTTGGCGAAGTATAACCAGCTGCTGCGTATCGAAGAAGAACTGGGCACCGCCGCTGTTTATCAAGGCAGGGCGATGCTGCGGGCCTGATGATCAGGCGAAAGCTTGAACCACATCATGCAATGACGTTTTGCCGAGTGCGAGCGTCATTGCATCCTCAGCAGCCCGCAAGGGTTTCGACAGGACGCTTTTCAACTGCGCTGCCACGGGGCATTCCGCATTGGGATCCATCTTGTGCATGCGGAAAACAGTTTCATCTTCAACCGCGCCATAAACATCGGCCAGAGAAATATCCGCCGCTGCGCGACCGAGTTCAAACCCACCGGTGCGTCCCGCCGTTGATTTGACGATAGCTGACTTCTCGAGTTCCGACATAAGGCGGCGAATGACCACCGGGTTGGTGTGTACACTGTCGGCAATGGCAGTCGAGCACACAGGACCTTTCCCGGCGCTTCGGGCCAGCACGCTGAGGGCGTGGATGGCGACAACAAATCGGCTGCTTGACAACATGCCTCTTAAATCGGCACTTTCACAGTAAATTGCAAGGCCTGTGATTACGAATTGCTAACCAGCCGTTAACGCTGTCAATGGCAAAATATCCAGATGAACATTCTGCGATTCCGCCGTTATGACGTTTTGGTCAGCCTTGGCTGTATTGCCCTGCTGTCGTCCTTTGCATGGTATGCCAACAAAGGCCCCCGCGGTTTTGCCTATCGCGATGGCCTCGAAATCAAGATTGCAGAACTTGAAATTGCAAATGCGGGTTTGGCTGCGGAACGGACGGCACTCGAAAAGCGGGTGCAGTTGCTCAGGCCAGAGCATATAGACCGTGACATGCTGGAAGAATTGGCCCGCAGGGACCTGCGCATGGTTTACCCCAACGAGCTGATTGTGCAGGCGCAAAAGTGATTTTGCTTGGCCGAATAACAAGATAAACCAAAATCCGGTTAATTCAATTATTTTGCAGTGCACACAAGACTTTAGGTGCTATGTAACCCTGACATTCAGGGAGAATTGGCATGGCCGTCAAGTCAGCCTATCTGGCACGCAAGGAAGCTAAGGCGGCGAAAGCTGCCAAGTCTGCACCGCAGAAAAACAGCGGCTTTACCGCTGAAGAGGAACTCAAAGCCTATCGCGATATGCTGCTGATCCGTCGCTTTGAGGAGAAGGCGGGCCAGCTTTATGGCATGGGGCTGATCGGCGGTTTCTGTCATTTGTACATCGGACAGGAAGCTGTCGTCGTCGGCATGGAAATGGCCACCATCGAAGGCGACCAGACCATCACGTCTTATCGCGACCACGGTCACATGCTGGCCTGCGGCATGGAAGCCAAAGGTGTGATGGCCGAATTGACGGGCCGGGCTGGCGGTTATTCCCGCGGCAAGGGCGGCTCCATGCATATGTTTTCGAAAGAAAAGCAATTCTACGGTGGCCATGGCATCGTGGCAGCCCAGGTGCCGCTGGGGGCAGGGCTCGCCTTCGCCAACCGCTATCGCGGCAACAAGAATGTGTCGATGGCCTATTACGGCGATGGTGCGGCCAACCAGGGCCAAGTTTATGAAACCTTCAACATGGCTGCAATCTGGAAATTACCGGTGATCTTCATCATCGAAAACAACCGCTACGCCATGGGAACTTCTGCTGCGCGTTCCACTGCCGAATCCGAAAGCCTGGGCGCACGCGGCGATGCCTATGGCATTCCAAACGAACAAGTGGACGGCATGGACGTGCGCGCCGTCAAAGACGCCGCCGACCGCGCCATGGAACATTGCCGTTCTGGTGCTGGCCCCTATATCCTTGAGATGATGACCTATCGCTATCGCGGCCACTCCATGTCTGACCCCGCGAAGTATCGCAGCAAGGAAGAAGTGCAGAAAATGCGCGAGGAACACGACCCGATTGAACAGGTCAAGGGCAGGCTGCTGCGCGCCAATCAGGCCACCGAAGAAGACCTGAAAAAGATCGACGCTGAAATTCGTGATATCGTCACAGCGTCAGCCGATTTTGCGACCAACGACCCACAGCCGGATGTGGCGGAGTTGTGGACTGATATTTATGTGAATGCGTGAACCGGACTGACATGGCCGAGCCGAAAAAATCTCCAGCAACCTACGCCGACATCAAGGCCTTGCCTCCGCATGTCACAGGCGAGATTTTATTTGGAGCGTTACATGCTCAACCACGGCCTGCGAGGAGGCATACAGCTGCAGCCAGTGGTATAGGGGGCATTCTTGCCCCGCCGTTTAATTTCGGAAGCAACGGCGGACCTGGCGGTTGGATAATTCTGGACGAACCAGAATTGCATCTTGGACCGCATGTGGTGGTTCCAGATTTGGCGGGTTGGCGCGCTGAACGCCTTGCAGGCAAAGGTGATGGTGCATACTTCGAAGAAGTTCCGGATTGGATTTGCGAAGTTCAATCCCCTTCAACGAAACGCATTGATCTGAGTGTAAAGCGCCGTATTTACGCCACTTACGAAGTTCCGTTTCTTTGGTATGTAGATCCGGTCGAGCAAACACTTGAAGTATTCAAGTTGCAAAAGAGTGACTGGCTCTTGACCCACACATTTGTGGGCGGCCAGCCCGTAACAGCTCCGCCCTTCGATGCCATCACCTTCGACTTGAAACTACTCTGGCCTTTTGACAAACCTTTTGAGACAGACGGATTCTGAACCTATGCCAACCATCCTCATGCCCGCCCTGTCGCCAACCATGGAAGAGGGCAAACTTTCCAAATGGCTCAAAAACGTTGGTGACAACGTGAAGTCCGGTGATGTGATTGCCGAGATTGAAACGGATAAAGCCACGATGGAAATCGAGGCCGTTGATGATGGTCCGCTGACGGAGATTTTGATTGCGGCTGGCACCGAGGGTGTAAAAGTGAACACGCCGATTGCGGTGATAGGGGAGGCAAGTCCCTCATCCGTCTCGCAGGCTTCGCCCGCGATCCACCTTCTCCCGCAAGCGGGAGAAGTGAAGGATGCTTCACCTCTCCCGCTTGCGGGAGGGGAGGCGCAAAGCGCCGGGGAGGGCCCGAAACTGCAAGACCCGGACATCCCGCCCGGCACAGAAATGGTACCGATGACCGTTCGTGAAGCCCTCCGCGCCGCGATGTCTGAAGAAATGCGGGCTGACCCTGATGTGTTCCTGATGGGTGAAGAAGTTGGCCAGTACCAAGGTGCCTATAAAATCTCGCAAGGCATGCTGGATGAATTCGGCGAGAAACGTATTATCGATACGCCGATCACCGAGCACGGCTTTACAGGTATTGCCGTGGGTGCAGGCTTTGCCGGCCTGAAACCCATCGTCGAATTCATGACCTTCAATTTTTCCATGCAGGCCATTGACCAGATCATCAACTCTGCTGCCAAGACCCTGTATATGTCCGGCGGGCAAATGGGTTGCCAGATCGTCTTCCGTGGCCCCAATGGTGCGGCGGCCCGTGTGGGCGCACAGCATTCTCAAGACTATACCGCATGGTACGCGCAAATCCCCGGCCTGAAAGTGATCTCGCCATACACAGCATCTGATGCGAAGGGCCTGATGAAAGCTGCGATACGCGATCCAAATCCGATCATCTTCCTTGAAAACGAAATCCTCTACGGCAAGACCTTTGATGTGCCGAAGCTGGATGATTGGGTCGTCCCCATCGGCAAGGCCCGCGTCGCCCGTGTTGGCCATCACGTCACCATCGTGTCGTTCTCAATCGGCATGACCTACGCCCATGCTGCAGCAGACAAGCTGGCTGCTGAAGGCATTGAATGCGAGATCATCGATCTGCGCACCATCCGTCCGCTTGATCTGGAAACTGTCCTCGTCAGTGTACGGAAAACCAACCGTTGCGTCTGTGTTGAAGAGGGCTATCCACGTTTCTCCGTGACATCGGAACTCGCAGCCGAAATCATGACCCATGCATTCGATTATCTCGATGCACCCGTGGCCCGCGTGGCAGGCAAAGACGTGCCGATGCCCTATGCCGCCAATCTCGAAAAGCTTGCCTTGCCAAACGTTGATGACGTTGTGGCGGCGGTGAAATCAGTTCTCTACGTTTAAACTCAAGGAATACGACCATGGCAAAAGGCCACGACCACGATCATCATCACCACGACCATTCCAAGGACATTCACCCCCACCAATTGCAGCCGCCGCATGAGGTGTTCCATGATGGCAATGCCGGCGAAATTGCCCGCGCCTGGATCGTCGGCGGGAACTTGAGCCTGTCGTTGCATTCCATGGCATTCGGCAAAGCTGACGTGTGGGGCCACGTGCTCGCAGGCATGGCGCAACAGGTTGCAGCCTCCATGGAAGAAATGGGCAGCGGCACGACTGCGGCCAATCTCGACACGATCCGCAAAATCCTGATCGACGACCTGAACAAGGCCGCCGCCAAGTCATCCGTATTGTCCAACAAGTAAGTCAAATGGCCGAAACCGCCAAGAAAATCGCAACCTATGCCGACATTGAGGCCTTGCCGCCCCATGTCACGGGGGAGATTATCTATGGCAGTTTGGTGACGCACCCAAGTCCGGCACCTCCGCACGGCCGCGCACAATCGTCGCTGTCCTACGAACTTGAAGGTCCGTTTAACCGGGGACGAGGTGGGCCGGGCGGCTGGATTTTCCTGACTGAACCTGAACTGCACTTGTTGGGCAATGTGCTTGTGCCAGACCTTGCAGGCTGGCGTAACGAACGCCTGACACCTTTTCCCAAGACAGCATGGATCGATATCGCCCCAAACTGGCTTTGCGAGATCATCTCGCCAGCAACAGAGCGATATGACCGTAATGAAAAGCGCCGGATCTATGCAACCTGGGGAGTGGAGCACATGTGGCTGCTCGACCCGCGTGTGAGGGTGCTTGAATGCTTTACCTTGGTTGCCGGTCAATGGCTGCTCTCCCGCAGTTTTGACGACACCGAAATTGTCAACGCTCCGCCATTTGAAGCGGCAAATTTTCCACTTTCTAGTCTCTTACTGCCGGCGGAGCCGGAACGAACATTGGAGTAAGCCATGCCCGCAACCATATTGATGCCAGCCCTTTCGCCCACCATGGAAAAGGGCAAACTTGCCAAATGGCTGAAGAAAGAGGGCGACAAGGTGAAGTCCGGCGATGTGCTGGCCGAAATCGAAACCGACAAGGCGACGATGGAGATTGAGGCAATCGACGAAGGTACGCTGGGCAAGATCATGGTGGCCGAGGGCACGGATGATGTGTTGGTGAATACGTTATTGGCGACGATTTTAGCTGAGGGTGAAAAGCAGGGTGACGTTCCCTCACCGGCTGCGGCTGCGCCGAAGCCTCCTCTCCCGCAAGCGGGAGAAGTGAAGGTGCCCGTTTCATCTCTCCCGCAAGCGGGAGAGACAGGCACGGCACGCGCCAGTGAGGGAAGTCGCGTCTTCGCTTCCCCCCTAGCCAAGCGCCTCGCCAAAGAAAAAGGCATCAATCTCTCGTCGATGAAAGGCACCGGCCCGCACGGTCGCATCATCTCAAAGGACGTCGAGAACTTCAAAGCAGCTTCACCTCTCCCGCTTGCGGGAGGGGCGACGCGTAGCGTCGGGGAGGGCCCGTCAGATGCATCGGTCCTCAAAAACTTCGCCGAAGGCTCTTACGAATTGGTCCCCCACGACGGCATGCGCAAGGTCATCGCCCGCCGCCTCACGGAGTCAAAACAAACGATTCCGCATTTCTATGTTTCGGTAGATGTATCGCTCGACCATTTGATGGACTTGCGCGAACGCCTGAACGGCTCAGCGCCGAAGAACAAGGAAGGTCTGCCGAGTTTCAAAATCTCGGTCAATGACTTCATCATCAAGGCCATGGCCATGGCGATGATCAAGGTGCCGGACGCCAATGTGTCGTGGACAGAAACCGCCATGGTCAAACACAAACACGCCGACATCGGCATCGCCGTCACTATCCCCGGCGGCCTGATCACACCAATCGTGCGGAAAGCCGAAACCAAGGGCCTCGCACAAATTTCATCTGAAATGAAAGACTACGCCAAACGCGCCAGAGACCGCAAACTGAAGCCAGAAGAATATAACGGCGGCAGTGCAGCGATCTCCAACATGGGCATGATGAACGTCAAGAATTTCCAGGCGATTGTGAATCCACCGCATGCGTCGATCCTCGCCATCGGCTCCGGTGAACGCCGCGCCGTGGTGCGCGGCAATGAGATCAAGATTGAGCAGATGATGACGATTACGCTGTCGACGGATCATCGCTGCATTGATGGTGCTCTGGGAGCGGAGTTTATCAATGCGATCAAGAGTTATTTGGAAGAACCGGGATTGATGTTGGTGTGACATACGTTGCGCAAAAAGTACTTTTTGGTTTTATTCTGAGCAGTTGCATGTTCTATTCCGCAATTGCAGCAACAAGTGAGGAAACAGAATTCGTTATTCACGAAGCAATCATTGAACAGATAATTGAAGTGTGCCCGAACCTGCCGTCAATAGACAGCACAAAGCTTTTGCAAATTCTTGCGGAGTGGGATGGCCTTATTAAGAAAGATCGAAGCGTTCTGGGGGTTTGGGACGCGACTACACGCAGGGCAAAATACGCTTACAAGATGGATCCAATTGGTTTCTGTAAATCGAAGCTGTATGACGTCGTGAATAGCCCTTACAAATTCCAACACCCGTTTGTGGATTTGGTGAATTGATGAAATCCATCCTCGCATTTGGTGACTCCCTCACGTGGGGTTTTGCAGCTGGCACCTTCAAACGCCATGCCTTTGAAAACCGTTGGCCTAACGCGCTTGCGGCTGGCTTGAAAAATACCCGCGTCATCGAAGAGGGTATGAATGGGCGGACCACGGTGTTCCCTGATCCCACCTGTGATGCTGAACGCAACGGCGCTGTTGCGCTTCCCATTGCACTCTGCACGCACCAGCCGCTTGACCTCGTCATCATTATGCTGGGCACCAATGACATCAAGTATGCCAACCGTTGCCGGGCTTTTGATGCGGCGATGGGGATGGAGCGCTTGATCAAGATTGTGAAGGGCTTTGATTATGTGGGGGACTACACGGCTCCGCAAATCCTGATCATGGCACCGCCATGTCTGGTGCCGACGCAGGACGAATGGTTCAACGATCTGTGGGGCCATGCGCTGGAGGAGTCGAAACTCTTCGCCATGCATTACGCGCGGGTGGCCTCGGAGCAGGATGTGCATTTCTTTGATGCGGGAACAATTGTAGATGCGGACCCGACGGACGGTGGTCATTTAACGGCGGAAAGCACAAAAGCTTTGGGAGAGGCATTGGTGCCCGTGGTGAGCAGGATTTTGGGGATTTAATCGCGGCGCATCCTTCGAGGCTCGCAAGGGCTCGCACCTCAGGATGAGGGGAAAAGGAAGGGGCGTCACAACACACACAACCTCACCCTGAGGTGCGAGCTCTTGCGA
>JANPCL010000008.1:0-9791 GCA_031430915.1 Hyphomicrobiales bacterium | reverse complement strand
CACAAGGCAAAAGATTTACGCATTGAAGAACGCGATACGGTGCAGCCGGGTCCGGGTCAGGTTGGTGTGGCGATCAAGCGTGGCGGTATTTGCGGATCGGATTTGCATTACTACAAGCACGGTGGGTTTGGCACGATTGTTCTGAAAGAGCCGATGGTGCTGGGGCATGAAGTGGCGGGCGAGATTGTTGCTCTCGGGCACGGTGTTGATAGTTTGAAAATCGGCCAGCGCGTCGCCGTCAGCCCATCGCTGCCCTGTGGTGTTTGCATCTATTGCCAGAAGGGCCAGCAGAACCATTGCCTCGACATGCGCTTCTACGGCAGTGCCATGCGCATGCCCCACATTCAGGGGGCGTTCCAGCAGCAGTTGGTGACGCAAGTGCAGCAATGCCATGTTATCGCCGATGATGTTTCGATTGAGGAAGCGGCTTTCGCAGAACCTTTCGCCGTGACATTGCATGCCATTGTGCGGGCGGGGTCACTGGCTGGCAAACATGTGCTGGTCACGGGTTGCGGGCCGATTGGTGTGCTGGCGATTGCGGCGGTGCATTTGCATGGGGCGCAGAGTATTGTGGCTACGGATATTTCGGATTTCACTTTGGCGATGGCGAGAAAGATGGGGGCCTCTCAAACTGTGAATGTTGTGAATGGCACTGATGCGATGACGCCATTCAAAGCCAACAAGGGCAGCTTTGATGTGATGATTGAAGCGTCAGGCAATGAGAGCGCATTGCGCATGGGACTTGAATGTTTACGCCCGCGCGGGGTTTTGATTCAGTTGGGCCTTGGTGGCGACATCAGCATACCGCAGAACATGATCGTGGCGAAGGAAATCGAGATCAAGGGCTCGTTCCGGTTCCATGAAGAGTTTGCACTGGCGGTGGACTTGATCAACACGCGTCGGGTGGATTTGAAGCCGTTGTTGACGGAGGTGGTGCCAATTGAGGACGCGGTGCGGGCGTTTGAATTGGCGCTGGACCGCAGCAAGGCGATGAAGGTGCAAATTGCGTTTTGAGGGAAAGGGACCTCATCCGGCCTTCGGCCACCTTCCCCAGAGGGGAAGGACTCGGTGAAGCACCTCCCTAACACCATAATCATCGAGGGAGGTCCCACAGTGAGTCGCTTCTCCTGTGGAGAAGCTGCCCGAAGGGCTGATGAGGTCCTTTCTCTCATGTGCTCTCAGGTACTCTCCCGCGCAATCACCTCGTAGTCCGTAATGATCGTCTCAGCCGCAATCGGCATTTTGTTTCGTTCGCCTTCGATGGCACGCAACAACAGTTTCCCGGCACTGTTGCCGATGTCGTAGCAATGCACACCAACTGTGGTGATGGCGGGGTAACAGGTGCCGGAGATTTCGAAATCGCCGAAGCCTGCGAGGGCTATGCGTTCTGGCACTTTCCAGCCGCGGCGTTGGCATTCCATCAGGGCACCGAAAGCTGACAGATCAGACACGCAGATGGCAGCTTCTACGTCGGGCCATTGTTCGAGCAGGCGCACGATGGCTTCACCTCCCTGCTTCATGGAAATGGGTGGGGTGCCAAAGGACATGACGCGGCTTTCTGTCAGGCCCAGGTCACGCATGGCGGCTTCGTAACCAGAGCGGCGGTCGGCTCCGCGCGTGTCGCGGTTGGTGGTGCCGCCGATGAAAGCGATGCGGCGGTAGCCTTTGGCATGCAGGTGCCGCACCAGTGTTGCGGAGGCTTCGGCATTCGAAAAGCCAACGACATGGTTGACGGGTGATGATGGCAAGTCCCAGGTTTCGATCACCGGTATCGAACAGTTTTCCAGCAGCTTGCGACCGCGCGCCGTGTGGCGGCCGCCGGTGACGACAATGCCTTCGGGTCTGCGGCGCAACATCGACTCGATGAGGCTTTCTTCGTTCTCAACGGAGTAATCGGTGTAGCTGAGTAGCAATTGCAGGCCTGAGCCTTGCAAGGCGTCGGTCAGGCCGCGTGCCGTATCAGCGAAGTTGGAATTGTTGATTGAGGGTACGAGGGCTGCCACGAAGCCCGTACGCTTGGATGAGAGACTGCCTGCTGACTGATCGAGCACGTAGCCCAGATCTTCCACTGCCTGCATGATGCGGTCGCGGGTTTCCCGGGCTATTGACGCGCCGTCGCGCAGGGCGCGGGATACGGTCATGGTGGAGACGCCGGCGCGCTTTGCCACGTCGGTCATGGTGGGGGCCAGCACGCGGGTTCCGATCCCTGATTTCAACGATGAACCCGTCACCCCGTCTCCATTTCGCGCTGCGCTGTTATCGATAACATATGCATAAGGCTCATGGGAGCATCCTGCAAGCAGGGTGAAGTCGAAAACAAAATCGAGTATGGCTTCAAGCCCAAATCAAAAAGCGAGACGAATAAATGTACAGCGAAACACGGCCATGGGGTTCCTTTCACGTGTTGGATGAGCAACCGGGCTTCAAGGTGAAGCGGATTGTCGTAGAGCCTGCGGGGCGTTTGTCTCTGCAAAGTCACAAGCATCGCAGTGAACATTGGACGGTGGTCAGTGGCACGGCTACTGTTACGGTGGGCGAAACTGTTGTTGCGATGACGCGCGGACAATCCATCGACATTCCGCTGGGTGCCAAGCATCGGCTGGAAAACCTGCATGATGGTCTGGTTGAAATTATCGAAGTGCAGTTTGGCGATTATCTCGGCGAGGATGACATCGTTCGCTACGACGATATTTACGCACGGAGTTGAGTCAGGTTTGCACTTGCTCCTCCTCCAGCGTTTGTACTGCTGACCATGTTCCCATGTCACGCCAGCCAAGATCGTGACAGGGCACAACGACAATGTTCTGACTCTTTTCCAGTATGGCCTTGTCGACGGGAACTGCAGCCACGAGAGCGGATGATTGGGCTTCTTGTAGCATGTGGTGACGGACACCGTTGTGCAGTGAGGTCGAACCTGCCGATACAGCCGCTGTTGCGCCTGCCAGCATCTGCGGCGCGTGGGTTTCAAATTCACGCCACAGTGTTTCGACTTTGAACATGAAAATTCCGGTATTCCACAGGTAACCGGCGTGAACAAATGCCTGTGCGTCGCTCTCGTTTGGCTTTTCAACAAAGCCGCCGGGTTGCTGAACCGCGTGGGCGGTGATCGAGTCCGCTTCCAGTTTCATGGTGCCGGGCTTGATGTAACCAAAGCCTGTTTCGGGTGCGGTGGGCGCAATACCAAAGGTTACGATCTTGCCGCTACAGGCCAAGGGTTTCGCAGCCTTGACAATGTGCTGAAACAGGTCGGGACGGGCGATGATGTGATCTGATGGCAGAACAAGAATGATGCCGTCGCGATGCTCTGTTTCGAGCACAGCGAGCAGAGCCGCTATCGCCGCCGCCGTTCCGATTTGCATGTGCTCCAGGACAGAGCCCGCAGGAGTGACCTGGATCGCTGCCATTTGTTGTTCGGCCAAGCCATGGGTTTTGCTGCTGGCCAATATCCACGGTGCGCCAAATCCGCTGGCCTGAACGCGCAGAACGGTATTCTGGAACAGGCTATACTGCCCCTGCATCACCAGAAATTGCTTGGGCCTTTCGGGGCTGGACAAAGGCCGCAAGCGGCTTCCCGATCCACCGGCCAAGATGGCGGGAATGATGGTGTCAGTCTTCGCCATGATGTTTCCCCCGCCCATAGAAACAGATATCCACGCCAATCATTGCCCAAGACATGTTGACATTTAACGACTGTTATTGAAGGTTTGGAACATTGCGTCACCTGTTTTGGGTATGCGACAAGGTGGGGCAGGACATGAAAAAGGGCTTGGCATGATCGCGCGTGTCGCACACAACAAGGCACAGCACATCAGCGCGGAACAGGCGGCGACTCTCGTCACATCCGGCATGTGGATCGACTACGCGACTTCGGTTTTGCAACCTGATGTCTTCGACACAGCCCTTGGGGTTCGCATACACGAGC
This sequence comes from Hyphomicrobiales bacterium, assembly GCA_031430915.1. GTDB lineage: Bacteria > Pseudomonadota > Alphaproteobacteria > Rhizobiales > Aestuariivirgaceae > Aestuariivirga. Next base: position 5,869 of record JANPCL010000008.1, on the reverse strand, counting down.
TGTCCAACATCAATATCCGCTCATGTCTGACAATGCGTCCGCGTGCGGTTCTGGACATGGACCCTGAAGGCAAACACGTGCACACCTACTCGCTGCATTTTTCCGGTTACGACCGGAAGAAACACGATGCGGGCCGCTGCAGCTATCTTCCGGTCAATCTCGGGGAGATTCCGGATTACTATCGCCGCCATATCGACCGGGTGGACATGCTGGTGCTGAAGGCGTGTCCGATGGATGAGAACGGGTTCTTCAATTTCAGTGTTTCGAACTTGTGGCACAGGGCCATTGTGGAACGGGCAAAGATCATCATTGTCGAAGTGTGTGAAACTCTTCCCTATGTCTACGGCGTGGATAATGGCATCCACATGAGCGAAGTGGATTACATCATTCAAGGTGACGGAAGGCCGCCGGTTGAATTGCCCAATCCTCCGGCAGGCGAGATTGATCGCGCGGTGGCGCGCCACATCATGGAAAAGATTGATGATGGTGATTGCCTGCAAATCGGCATCGGCGGCATGCCCAATGCGGTATGTACGCTGTTATTGGAGAGCAGTATTCGCGATCTCGGTGTGCACACCGAAATGATGACCGATGGTGTGGCTGCCCTCTACAAGGCCGGGCGCATCAGCAATGCCCGCAAGACTCTGGATCGTGGAAAATCGGTTTACAGTTTTGCGCTTGGTTCAAGTGATCTCTATGCCACGCTGAACCGCAATGCCGATATGTCGGGATGTCCGGTGGACTATACCAACCTGCCCCATATCATCATGCAGAATGACAATGTGGTGTCGATCAACAATACGACACAGATTGACCTGCAAGGACAATGCGCGTCGGAGTCTGACGGGCATCGCCACATCAGCGGAACGGGTGGACAATTGCAATTTGTGCGCGGAGCTTATGCGTCCAAGGGCGGCAAGTCTTTTATTTGTCTGGCCTCCACCTATGACAAGAAAGGTGAGCCGCGCAGCCGCATTGTACTCAATCTCACGCAGGGCAATGTGGTCACCACACCCCGCAGCGACGTCATGTATGTGGCGACGGAATATGGGATGGTGAACCTCAAGGGCAAGACGGTGCCGGAACGCGCCAAGGCGCTGATCTCCATCGCACATCCAAAGTTTCAGGAAGAACTGGAACGGCAGGCTTATGAGCACAGGATGATTCCGCGCAGTTTTTTCTAAAGTTTTTCCTCTCCGTCTTGCGGCGCAGTTGCGAGACGGAGAGGAACTGCTTGGTGCTATCGGCTGGCGCGGAACTCCCAAGGACTGACTTTGCCGTCCTTGTCGGTATCAGCGGCGGCAAGTTTGGCTTTGGCTTCGGCGAAGAATTCGATCTTGTCGAGGCTGGCGTCCTTGTTGGTATCGATGCTGGCAAACTTGTCCTTGCGGACTTTCTGCACGGCGGCGGTTTCATCGCTGCTCCAGTTAAACCAACCTTTGTGGCCACGAGGGCCTGCCACGAATTCGACTTCGGTCACTTTACCGTCGCGATCCTGGTCCATGCGCATGAAGGCATGGTCAGCAAGGGCGGCTGCTTCATCTTCACCGATGACACCGTCGGCATTGGCATCGATCATCCTCATGCCTTTGCCGCCGTGCTTGCCGTGGTGGCGGCCACCGTGATCACGGGGACCACCACCATCCTGCATGCCGGGAGGGGGTGGGGCGTCATTTGCCTGTTGGGCCGAAGCCACGCCAAAAGCAGCTGACAGCATCAGTGCCGACGCGAGGGATAGTTTTGCAAGGGAATTCATCGTTTTCCATCTCCATTGGGTTATCGATACCCATAAGACGGAAAGGCGCGTCGCTTCCGTCGCTGGCTTTCGCATTTGTAATAGTGATGGCTAAACTGTGGCGAGGGCCTGCTCGATATCGGCGATCAGGTCGTTGACGTTTTCGATGCCGATGGAGAAGCGGACGAGATTGTCTGGTACCGGGCTTGTCGGGCCTTCCACGGTTTTGCGATGTTCGGCCAAGCTTTCGGTGCCACCCAATGATGTGGCGGCCAGGACAACTTTCAGGCTTGCGCAAAAATTTCGTGCGCCGGCAAAATCCGTGTTTAGCAAGAATGACATCATGCCGCCGAAACCATCCGTCATCTGGCGTTTTGCAATATCATGCTGGGGGTGATTGGACAGGCCGGGATAGATGACGTTTTGCAGTTTGGGATGATTTGAAAAATGCCGCGCGATGGCCATGGCATTGTTGCAGGACTGGCGATAGCGCACATACAGTGTGCGAATTCCGCGCAACAGCAACCAGCATTCGAAGGGCGCAAGCGGAGCTGAGGTCTTGCCACGCATCAGCAACAGTTCGTCAAAACGCTCATTCTTCTGCGCCGCAATCAAGGCGCCGCCCAAAACGTCGGAATGGCCATTCAGGTATTTGGTGACGGAGTGAAACACATAGTCTGCACCCAGTGTGAGGGGCTGGGTTGTTACTGCTGCTGTTGTTGTGGCGTCGACACCCAGAATGGCACCTGCCTTGTGGGCAGCAGTGGCCACAGCTGCAATGTCTGTCACGTCCCACATGGGATTTGAGGGGGTTTCAATCCATACCAGTTTTGTTTTGCCAGGAACAATGGCGCTCGCAATATCAAGGCCAGCCAAGGTCAAGGTGATGCGGCCTTTGGCTTCCAACTTTTGCAACCACAGGCGGGCGGCGTAATACATGTTATTGGGCGCCATCACATGGCCGCCCATTGGAAGGGTTTCCACCAACTGAAAAATCGCCGCCATGCCTGAAGGATAAAGCAGGCAGGCCGCACCTTTTTCGAGGGCCGCCAAAGTTTCCTCGGCCTGCCACAGGGTTGGGTTGCCACCGCGCTGGTAGTCGGTGGGGATCAGCGTTTCATAGTTCGCATCGCGGACAAAAGTTGTCGAGAGATGTATCGGCGGAACGACGGCTCCGGTTGCGGCGTCGGTTGCATGCAGCAATTGTGCTGCAATGGTTTCCGGTCTGCGTTGGTGATTAGACATGTTGACCGCCGTTGATGTGCAATTCTGCACCTGTGATGTAGGAGGAGGTGTCGGTGCAGAGGAAGTAAATGGCTTTCGCCACTTCTTCCGGCTGGCCCAGACGCCGCAAGGGAATTTGCGGGATTATTTTTTCGGTACCCGGAGACAAAATCGAGGTTTCAATCTCGCCGGGGGAAATGGAATTGACGCGCACACCCTGCGGACCAAAGTCATGGGCCATTTCTCGCGTGAGCGAAGCGAGGGCTGCTTTCGACGTGGAATAGGCTGCACCTGCGAAGGGGTGAACTTTGGTTCCGGCAATTGACGTGATGTTGACCACCGCACCTTTGGCGGTCTTCAGTTCATTGAGAAGTCCCCGCGCCAGCATGATGGGTGCGAAGAAGTTGATTTGGAATACTGTTTTCCAGGCACTCTCTGCCGTCTCCAGTGAATTCATGCGTGCACCGCCTTCGAGTTTTGGACTGATGGCGGCGTTGTTGACGAGGGCGTCCAGCTTGCCACCGTGTTCGGCGAGTTTTTCGCGCATCACGGCGATGGCCTTGTGGGTGTCTTCCGACGACGCAAGGTCCACGACGATGTGATCATCCGGACCCGCATCCCACGGGCAGTCGTCCGGGAATGGATGGCGTGAACAAGTGATGACACGCCAGCCCGCGGTGGAGAAGCGCTTAACGGTAGCGTGGCCTATGCCACGGGAAGCACCGGTGAGGATGAGGGTTTTGCGGGCGTCAGTCACGTTCAACAAATCTACCTGAAAGGTATTTGTGAAGAACCGAATTCATCAAAGTCTGATAGGGCATGCCCTCCTCATTCGCCTTGAGTTTCAGTTGTCCAATCATCAGGTTTGTCATCCGCAACGTGACAGATCTTTTGCGATATGTGTTGCGCGCCGCTTGTTTCCATTCTTCGATACGTTCAGGCAAGTCACCAACGGATTTATAGAGGCCAGCAGCCAAAGCATCTTCAATTTCCTGCTCTTCAGGATCAAGTACTTGCCTTGAGATGACGTCCTCAATCTCTTCTTTTGTCATTTCAGTGATGAGTTTTGTCATTTGAACCTCCATACCGTGCATCCAGATCACGGCTCAAATACATTGTTTTCAAAAACTTTACTTTGCCATCAGTCACATATGGGACTGCCACGTGGCGACTACCAACCAGAATAACAAGTATCCTCTGATTAGATCTGGCAGGATTTGGATGCGGATAGTCATCCACAATATTTCCCAGGATCATAGCTTCAAGGGCCAAAACAAAAGACAGGCCCCTTTCACGTATGAGCCATTCTTCCTTATCGGAATTCCATTTTGCTTCAACCGACACTGGCAATAGTTACGCTATTTGCCTTGCAACGTCAATACAATGTATTTACGGATACAGTCTCGCCTTGCTCCAACTGCCACCTGGCTCCCCCCGCCTGAACACGACCCGATCATGCAGCCGGAACGGCCTGTCGTGCCAGAATTCGATCGCCAAGGGCTTGATGCGAATGCCGGACCAGTGGGGTGGTCTTGGGATGTCTGCAATGCCGAAGCGGGCGGTGTTCATGGCGATGGCAGTTTCGAATTCCAGTGGCTTGGTAATGGGGCGTGATTGTGAGCTGGCCCAGGCACCAATACGGCTGTCACGCGGGCGGGATTTGAAATAGGCGTCAGCTTCGGCTTCGCCCACCTGCTCCGTCAGGCCGCGCACCCGCACTTGGCGGCGAAGTGATTTCCAGTGGAAAACGATTGCGGCTTTCCCTGTGGCCAGAATTTCCTGGCCCTTCTGGCTTTCGAAGTTTGTGTAGAAGACGAAGCCTTTGTCGTCGAAATCCTTCATCAGCACCATGCGGACATTAGGCAGGCCTTCGTCATCCACGGTGGAGAGCGCCATGGCATTGGGGTCATTGGGCTCAGACTTCTTTGCGTCTTCAAACCATTCGGCGAAGAGTTTGAAGGGATCGGTGCGGTCCATAAAGCCCAATGACGCTGTCAGTGTGGCCATTTCAGAGAGAGACATGTTTCCTCACGGGTTACTTGTGAGGTAAGCATAGAGGCCATCCAGTGTGCCAGTCCAGCCGCCATTCATGCCGGCATGGGCGGCGCGGAAAGTTTCGCCCTCGACATCATCGACACCCGCATAAACCCAGCTGATCTTGAGGCGCGTCTGTTTGTCGCCTTCGACGATGAAGTCCATGATGGTCAACATTTCCATGGGCCAAGTGGGGGCCATGGGGTGACGGGTGAGGCCCCCTTGCGGATCGGAAAAACTCTGGCGATAGACCAGTCTGCTGCTTGGGGTAATTTCCTTGTATGTGACCTTACCCCACATTTCGCTTCCTTGGCCAGATGACAAGCCATAGTGATAAATGCCACCCGGTTTCAAATCCTGCTCGGCTTTGATCGTTGTCATGCCGGAAGGTGCGAACCACTGGGCCATTTCCTTTGCATCAGAGCAGGCACGGAACAGACGTTCTTGGGAAACCGGGAATGAGCGCTCGATGACGAACTGGTTTTTTTCATCTGCCAGTGGAGCCACATAGGCGGCGAGCCTGTCGAGGTTCTGTTTGCCGCCTTCGACGGCATATTGTGCAACGGCGTCACGGGCTGCGATGGTGGATTCAAACATGCGTAGCTCAATGCGGGTCCTGTTGCCTTCTGCGGTGAGCTCCATTTCGCCCCTGAACTTGTGGTCTACATCGCCTTCGCCGCCATTGTCATGATCCCAGCACAACAGGCGGGGTGGATCGATTGTGAGAAATAGAAGGCGATTGGGCCAGTTGGTGTCGTCTGGTCCATGCATGGTGAAGCGAGCCTCTTTGCCTTCACGCAAATCGAACGACTTGTATGTGTTGGTGAAACCATCGGGGCCCCAAAAGTGCCGGAGATGCTCAGGCGTGGTCAACAC
>JANPCL010000007.1:0-8792 GCA_031430915.1 Hyphomicrobiales bacterium | reverse complement strand
CTCATTCCTGATAGTTGGGGGAGGTACCTCAGCAAGTCGCTTCTCCTCTGGAGAAGCTGCCCGAAGGGCTGATGAGGTCCCTTTTGTGTAACACCCTACCGATCCATTGACTCAATTTTCTGCTGCATCGCCGCCAGCTGGTCTTTGAGTATCTGCAGGTCGTCCTTCGCAGCGGGGGCCGCTGTGGCGGTCTTCGGCGGCACGGCATCGCTGGCACCTGCCGCTGCCGCAAAGGGATTGGCAAAATTTGCCGCCCCAAACGGCGTGAACATTTTCATCGAGTCCTGGAACATCGTCATATTGCGCTTGGCCGCTTCTTCGAGAAGCTTGAAGGGATCGCCGCCACCAAAGGCATCGGCCATTTGCTGTTTCAGCTTGTCCTGGTCCTTCATCAGGTTGCCCATGGAAAATTCGAGATAGTTGGGCACCATGCCCTGCATCGAGTCACCATAAAAGCGGATAAGCTGGCGCAAGAAATTGATCGGCAACAGGTTGTTGCCCTCCTTGTTTTCTTCTTCAAAAATGATTTGCGTCAGAACCGAGCGTGTAATGTCTTCACCGGTCTTTGCGTCATAAACAATAAAGTCGGTGCCATCCTTCACCATCTTCGAGAGGTCTTCCAGCGTCACGTAGGTGGATGTCGCCGTATTGTAGAGCCGCCGGTTGGCGTATTTCTTGATGACGGTGGCGTTCTTGTTTTTCGCCTGTTCGGGCTTTGCTTGTTCGTCGCTCACGCTCATCTCTCCTTACACACGTATTCCGGAAAAATCTGCGCCCCGCACCGCACAATTGCAAGTGCAAAAACGAGCGCGGCGCACAATTCGATAACCGCCGCATTGCAACACAAGGGCGATTTCTGCCATAACACCGATAACTGCAAATGGGAGTCTGCCATGTCAACCGACGTCGTTATCGTTTCCGCCGCCCGCACACCCGTGGGCTCCTTTAACGGGGCATTGGCCTCGCAAACTGCCGCCCAGCTTGGCACCGTCGCCCTGAAGGCCGCGATTGAACGCGCCAAGCTGTCTCCCGAAGACATCAACGAAGTCATCCTCGGCCAGGTCTTGACTGCCGCCCAGGGCCAGAACCCCGCCCGCCAAGCCGCCATACATGCAGGCATTCCCAATACCGCAACCGCCTGGGGCCTCAATCAGGTCTGCGGGTCAGGACTTCGCGCCGTGGCCTTGGGCATGCAGCAGATCGCATCAGGAGATGTGAAAATCGTGGCCGCAGGCGGACAAGAGTCGATGTCGAAATCCACCCATGCCGCGCACTTGCGCGATGGCGTGAAAATGGGAGACTGGAACTTCATCGACACCATGATCAAGGACGGTCTCTGGGACGCCTTCCACGGCTACCACATGGGAACGACGGCAGAAAACGTCGCCAAGCAATGGCAGATCACAAGAGAAGAACAGGACGCCTTCGCCGTGGCCTCGCAGAACAAGGCCGAAGCCGCTCAGACCGCTGGCAAGTTCAAGGATGAAATCTGCGCTGTCACAATTGCAGGCCGCAAGGGCGATGTGATTGTATCTGACGACGAATATATCAAGAAGGGCGTCACACTTGATTCCCTGGCAAAGCTCCGCCCCGCTTTTTCGAAAGACGGCACAGTCACCGCCGCCAATGCCAGCGGTATAAATGATGGCGCAGCAGTCCTGATTTTAATGTCAGCCGCCGAAGCCGCAAAACGCGGCCTCGAACCACTGGCGCGCATTGCCTCTTGGTCCACAGCGGGTGTTGACCCCAGCATCATGGGGTCAGGCCCAATCCCTGCCTCACGCCTCGCCCTGCAAAAAGCTGGCTGGAAAGCCTCTGACCTAGACCTCGTCGAAGCCAATGAAGCCTTCGCCGCTCAAGCCTGCGCCGTCAACAAGGACATGGGCTGGGACACGAGCAAGGTCAACGTCAACGGCGGCGCCATCGCCATCGGCCACCCCATCGGCGCCTCAGGTGCCCGCGTGCTGATCACCCTGCTGCATGAAATGAAGCGCTCTGGTGCGAAGAAGGGCTTGACAACGCTGTGCATTGGTGGCGGCATGGGCATTGCCATGTGCGTGGAGAGGTAACATCATGAGTGCAGCAGAGGACCAAAATGCTGTCGAAGCAATCCTGAAATCAGAAGAAGATGCATGGGTCGCTGGCGATGCAGAAGCTTTCTCCCGTCACGTCGCGGAAGATTGCGTTTTTACAAATATATTTGGCCAAACATTTGTTGGACGCACTGGCTTTGAAGCCCAACACGCTAAGATTTTCGCGAGCATATATCGCAACACCGTGTTGAAGATGGCGATTGATCACATCCGATGCGTTACACCCGACGTGATAGTTGTCGATACCACCCTGGAAGTGCGGGCACAGGACGGTTCCCCACTTGGACCTTTGCGACTCGATGTACTCCGCACCAAACTCAATCAAGTGTTTCTGCGCACTACGGGAGGTTGGATGATCACGTCATATCACAACGTGGATATCAAACCCCCGCCGGGAACATGAGTGTTAATCACCTCACCGCTACTCGTAATACCACACCGGCCTGCTCTTGCAGGTAACCAATAACGCCAAACAGATTTCGGGCCTGCGGATTTCAGCTGGGCCCGAACATACGGATGAGACTCTTCGCAGGCGTGTCTATTGCATCAGCGAGCTGCTCAAAACCCACGGTCGCTTTGATATAGTCGCGTAAAATTGACTTGCCGGTTTCAACATCTCCGGTCAGCATGGCATCAACACCTTCACGCAGAAGCGCGTCGGCAAAACCTTTGTCTTTAGTGATGCGCTCTTGCAGCAGTTCTTTGAAACTCTTTGTCAGCACCTTAACAACCCGCAACAATGTCACTGGATTCAAGCTGCCACTGCCACCCGCCGCGGAAGCTTTTGAATAACTTTTCCTGCTTCGACTTCGGCCATGCGCAAGTCATATGAGCTTTGCAGATTGAGCCAGAACAGCGGGCTGTTGCCAAACCAGTGACCCAGACGCAGCGCAGTATCTCCCGTAATACCGCGCTTGCCCTTGACGATTTGCGTGATGCGATTTGCGGGAACCTTGACCTGACGCGCCAGTTCAGTTGCCGTGACGCCAAGCTCCAGAAGTTCGTCGGCGAGAATTTCTCCGGGGTGTATTGCGGGTCGGGCCATGTTTCGTTTCCATTTTGCCTATGAAGGCCAATACCATGCCACAACATTGAAACAAATACGTCCCGGCCCCCTCCGCGCATATTCAAGTTGTCGTTGCCAACGTGCTGGAGTATCTCGCGTAAAAGCGAAAACAGCAGTCAGGGACCACACCTTGCCCACCACCCTCTACCGCCTCCTCACCGGCCTCGATGACACCGCCTTCTGCCACCGCGTGTCTGAAGCCTTAAGTCTGGGCTGGCAACTTTATGGCACTCCCACCTTGACCTATGACGCGGACCAGAAGAAGGTCATCTGTGGACAGGCCATTACAAAAAATGTGAAGGCGACTTACAACGCCGACATGAAACTGTCAGAACAATAACGGGAGAGAAGACATGGCACGGGTTGCATTGGTCACGGGTGGGTCGCGCGGTATTGGTGCGGCTGTTTCGAAAGCGTTGAAGGCACAAGGTTGCACCGTTGCTGCGAGTTACGCGGGCAATGATGACGCGGCCAATGCCTTCAAGGCTGAAACCGGAATACCGGTGTTCAAGTGGGACGTCTCGAACTACCAGGCCTGTGTCGACGGCATCAAATCCGTCGAGGCCGCACTTGGCTCCGTCGATATTCTCGTCAACAACGCGGGCATCACCAAGGACGCCATGTTCCACAAGATGACACCTGAGATGTGGAACGCCGTTATCAACACCAATCTGAATTCCCTTTTCAACATGACCAACCCGATTTGGGGTGGCATGCGCGACCGTGGCTTTGGCCGCGTGATTTGTATTTCTTCCATCAACGGTCAGAAGGGCCAAATGGGCCAGGCGAATTACTCCGCCGCCAAGGCTGGCGAGATTGGGTTTGTGAAAGCCCTCGCGCAGGAAGGTGCCGCCAAAGGCATCACCGTCAACGCCATTTGCCCGGGCTACATCGGCACCGACATGGTAAAAGCCATTCCGCAGGATGTGCTGGAAAAGCGCGTACTGCCCCTGATCCCCGTGGGACGTTTGGGAGAGCCAGAAGAGATTGCCCGCACGGTGGCGTTCCTCGCCGCTGAGGACGCAGGCTTCATTACGGGATCGACCTTCTCGATCAACGGCGGGCAGTACATGGCGTGACCCTGCACGCCACCACCCTCGCCTGCGAACGCAACGGCCGTATTGTCTTTTCCAACCTTTCCTTCACCATAGCACCCGGCCAATGCGCCGAACTGCGCGGGGACAATGGTGCTGGAAAATCCAGTCTGCTGCGCCTCATTGCGGGACTCATACCCGCAGCAGCGGGAGCCCTCACATTTCAAAACCACCCCGACATCGCCCAACACACCCACTTCATCGCCCATCAGGACGCCATGAAGGCATCCTTGACCGTCGAAGAAAACCTGCACTTCTGGTGCGCGGTTCTGGGCTGCAGAGATATCACCACCGCGCTGAAGGCCTTCAACCTCGAAACCCTGAAAGCCGATCCCGTCCAACTGCTCTCCGCCGGACAACGTCGCCGCCTCACACTCTCGAGATTGTTCCTCAGCAAGCGCCCTCTCTGGCTGCTAGATGAACCGATGACCGCCCTTGATGTAGTTACGCAAGAAATCCTGCGAACCCACATCCGCACGCACCTCAAAGACGGTGGCATGGTGCTGGCGGCGACCCATGGCGATTTGGGTGTGATACCGGATCAGACGATTATGCTGGGCGCAGCATGATCGCCTTCCTCGCCATCCTTAGACGCGATCTCACTCTCGGCCTTCGCCAAGGCGGAGGTGCGGGTGCGGCCCTTGCCTTCATGCTCAGCGTTCTCGTGCTGATTCCGCTCGCCCTCGGCCCCGACCAGAACCTGCTCCGCCGCCTCGCCCCCGGCATCATGTGGCTCTCCCTGTTGCTGGCCGTACTCCTCACCGCCGAACGCATTTTCCAGCAGGACTATGAAGACGGAACCTTGGATGCACTTGTCGGGATCGCATTGCCACTTGAGTTGATCACACTCGCCAAAGCGCTCGCCCATTGGCTCTCTGTCGGTCTGCCGTTGGCAATCATCGCCCCCCTGCTTGGCATTCTCATCAACATCGAAACCACATCAATCCCGATCCTGATGCTGGCGATGATCCTGGGGTCACTCTCACTTTCCCTGCTGGCAGCTATTGGCGGCGCCATCACGGCGGGCTTGCGCCGGGGCGGCTTGCTGGTGGCCCTGCTCATTCTGCCGCTCTATGTGCCGGTCCTCGTCTTTGGCGTGTCAGCAACACTTGCCGAAACCGGTCCTGAAGGCAGTTTCAATTCATTGCTGGTTCAGCTTGCCATCACCATGGTGAGCCTCGTCATTCAACCCTGGGCGTCGGCTGCGGCACTCCGGGCCTATTTTCGCTGACGGCAAACCGATAAAGAAACACCATGCAAGTCTTCGCCAACCCCAACCGTTTCTTCCAGATCGCCGACCGTGCGATGCCGGTGCTGTGGGCAGCAACCATCGCATCCCTCGCCATCGCCCTCTGGTTCGCCTTCTTCAACAGCCCCGCCGATTACCAACAGGGCGAAACCGTGCGCATCATGTATGTCCACGTACCCTCGGCCTCACTGGCACTTTTCATCTATGTCTTGATGGCTGTCGCCTCAGCCATGGCACAGATTTTCCGCCACCCCCTCGCTGATGCTGCCGCCAAAGCCGCAGCTCCGCTGGGAGCCGCCTTCTGCTTCCTCGCTCTCGTCACTGGTTCCATTTGGGGCAAGCCCATGTGGGGGACGTGGTGGGTGTGGGATGCGAGGCTCACCTCGATGTTCGTATTGATGCTGTTTTATCTCGGCTACATTGCAACGTGGCGCGCCTTTGATGATCCGTTGCGCGCCGCATCATTGGCGCGCGTTGTGGCACTGGTAGGTGTCGTCAACGTTCCCATCGTTAAATTCTCGGTGAACTGGTGGAACACCCTGCACCAGCCCGCCAGCATCGTCCGCGTCGGTGGCCCTGCCATTGATAAAAGCATTCTGTGGCCTCTGGGCCTGATGTTCTTGGCCTTCACACTGCTCTTCATCACAACCCATCTTGTGGCCCTCAAAAACGAAGTCCGCGCCCGCAAGATACGCAGCGAAAAAATCAGAAATCTGGGAGCCCGTTGATGATAGACTGGACCGCCGACCATATAAGTTTCGTTATCGTGGCCTATGCAATTGTGTTTGCTGTGCTGGCGCTTGTGGTTGCCAGAACGCTGATGCGCGCCGCATCCCTGCGCAAAACCCTGAAAGCCATGAACCTCCCTGACACCGGCGAGAGGGACCAAACCTGACCATGCGTCGCCTCATCACACTTCTGCCGGTGTTGCTGTTTGCTGGCCTTGGCCTGTTGTTCTGGATTGGCTTGCATGGTGACCCCGCCGCCTTGCCCTCGACCTTGCTCAACAAACCCGTTCCCGGCTTCACCCTGCCAGCCGTGACCGAACTCAGTGTTCCCGGCCTAAGCGATGCCGATCTCAAAACCGGTGGCGTGACCGTTGTAAATATCTGGGCCTCCTGGTGCGGGCCGTGCCGTGCTGAACATCCCGTGCTGATGGATTTGTCGAGGCGCAGCGACATCACGCTGGTTGGCATCAACAACAAGGACGACGCTGCCAACGCCGCCCGCTTTCTCGGTGCTCTCGGACAACCCTTCGCCAAAGTCGGAGCTGATACAAATGGCCGTGTCACCATCGACTGGGGCGGCTACGGCGTGCCCGAAACCTTCATTGTCGATGGCAAGGGCAACATCCGCTTCAAAAAAGTGGGCGAACTCACACCAGAGTTTCTCGCAACAACCTTCGATGCGGAAATCAAGAAAGCAGCTGTGCCGCTGCCTTAGTCAGTAGTGGCGCGGGAGAGCATTGCATCGCAAGTGTTTTCACCTGATGCGCATGCTTCGAGGCTCGCAAGAACTCGCACCTCAGGATGAGGAATTACCCGTAGCAACAATTACATCCTCATCCTGAGGTGCCCGCCCTCTTGCGGGCCTCGAAGGATGCGCAACGACTCAAATCGCCGCAATGCAAACTATCGGCGTCACGCCGCCCGGCGCTTCAGCTTGATCTTGCCGCTGGCCTTGGGTTCGACTTCAACGTCATCCAGCTTGTCCATGGCATTGGCCATTTCGCCAAGACAATCAATCACCGTCTTGCGGTCACCGGCGGCGAACATGGCGAGCATGTTCTTGTCGACGTCTTCCGCACCAGTCTGTGCTGTTTTTAAGAGCTTCTTGCCTTGCGGCGTCAGTTTGATGGAGTTGGTGCGGGCGTCTTCCTTGGTGCGGCGGCGCTGCACCAGACCCTGCGCCATCAAGCGAGCTACCATGTCGGCGAGTGTCGAGCGGTCAATGCCGGTGATCTTCACAAGCTCGGTCTGGCTCTTGCCATCATGGGCATCAACGGCGGCAAGCACAGTGAATTGCCTGTGGGTGAGGCCGCTCTTTCCGGCCTCTTCATTGTAACAATGAACGGAATATTGCACCGCGCGTTTTAGTAGATGAGAGAAAGACCGCGATAGCGTCTTTGCGTCTTTGCTGCCCGACATCAGGTCCCTGCTCCTGTCGCGTCATCACCACAAAACGTGCCGATACGAGACATCTCAATCTTCTCTGTCACAAACTTTCCCCAGCCTGAGACATGGTTGCCTTAATTTCCGCCGAGTCCTAGCGAGTCTCAGAAACTGCCGCAAGCAAAAATCTTGTGGGCTTCGAAATGATCTCGTTTGAAGAAAACAGTGGTGTAATCAAAACTGTTCTCTCGCGTATCCAAACGAACTACAAGTCTTGACTCTTGGGCGCAGTCGATGCAGCCATTCATCCGTCTGCGGACGGATTGTCGTCTTCCCGTGGCATGTGCCTGGTCATGAACGGCGCATTCGCAACTGCGAAGAGCACGGTGAGCCCCATCAGCCCGAAGACTTTGAAACTTGCCCAGACGCTTTCCGAAAATGCGTACCAGATCAGAACATTGAGGGCGGCCAGAAAAAAGAAGAACCCCGCCCACCGCAGGGACAGGGTCATCCAGGCATGATCGGGCAAATCCATCGCTTCGCCCATCAGGTCTTTGATGAAGGCGCGATTGAACACATAGCCTCCGAGCAAGACCAGGCCAAAAAGCACATTGATCAAAGACACCTTGGCAACAAGGTAGCGCGCATCATTCAGGTAGACTGTGAGGCCACCGAAGATGACCACAAGAACCACGCCAATGACCTGGGCTTTTGAAACTGTCCGGTCCACTGCATAAATCAGCGCGATGATCAGAAGGGATGCGACCGCAAGTGCACCTGTGGCCCAGATCACGCCCTTTGTAAGGTAGGCAATGAAAAACACGGCCAAGGGTACAAGCTCAAGCAGTTGTTTGTGCCCTTGCTTCATTTTTCTATCACTCATGTCTTGTCATCCAGTCCGGCAATGGCGCGCGAGAAAGCTTCAGCATCAAAAGCCTGCAAATCGTCGATGCTCTCACCCACACCAATGGCGTGAATGGGCAGTTTGAATTTTTCCGCAATGGCCACAAGAATGCCACCCCGCGCCGTGCCATCAAGCTTGGTCATGATGAGGCCGGTAACACCCGCTACCTTGGTAAAGGCCTCGGCCTGGGCCAGAGCATTCTGTCCCGTCGTTGCATCGAGTACCAGCAACACTGCATGGGGAGCCGCTGCATCATATTTCCTGATGACCCGCAC
>JANPCL010000006.1:0-12267 GCA_031430915.1 Hyphomicrobiales bacterium | reverse complement strand
CACATGACGGCAACCATCCTGCATCACCCCCTCCAGAACGCCCGCTATGCAGATGCAGCCGCTGTGGCACGCGCCCTGCAGCCGGAAGAAGGCATCTTCCTGTTCTCCGCCGATGAGCTCAGCTCCCGTGCCCGCCAATTCCTGGACAACTTCCCCGGCACCGTGTCCTATGCGGTAAAGTGCAATTCGTCGAAAGAAGTACTTTCCACTCTCGCCGCTGTCGGCGTCGATCATTGGGACGTGGCCTCCGTCCATGAAATGGCGGCCGTCGCAGCCGTCAGCAAGGACGCCCATTTCCACTACCACAACCCCGTCAAATCCCGCCGCGAGATTTCCGACGCCTACAAGATTTACGCCTGCCGCCGCTTCGTGGTGGACTGCCGCGAAGAACTCGACAAGATCATCGCCGTCATAGGCCAGGACCCCACAGTGGAAATCGCAGTGCGCCTTGTACTGCCGCGCGACCGAGGTTCCTCCGCCCATGATTTTTCCACCAAGTTCGGCGCACCTGAGCACATCTGCATCGAACTCCTGCAGCAGGTTGTAGCCGCAAATTACATCCCCGTCCTCACCTTCCACCCCGGCTCCCAAAGCAAGGAACCGCAGGTTTATGTCCGCCACATCGAAGCCGCAGCCCGCATCGCGAAAAATGCAAACGTAAACGTCCGTACACTGAATGTCGGCGGTGGTTTTCCCGCCAATTACGAACTCTCCACAGCCCCCGAACCCGAAGTCTTTTTCCGCGCCATCGACCAGGCCGTCACCCGCGCCTTTGGCCCCGATCACCCAGCCTTGGAATGCGAACCCGGTCGTGGCATGGTCGCCACCTGCATGAGCCTGCTCGTGCAGGTGAAACTCGTCTGCAGCGATGGCGATGATATTTTCATCAACGACGGCGTCTACGGCGGCATGATGGAATATATGCAAGTCCCCGACCTGAAACCACCTTTCCGCCTGATCCACGATGGCCGCGAACTCGAAGGCATCTCCAAAAGCTGGAAAGTCTTCGGCCCCACCTGCGACCCCCTGGACGTTCTCCCCCACCGCCTCGATCTCCATCAAGGCATCAAGGAAGGCGACTACATAGAATTCGGCACCTTGGGAGCCTATGGCTTGGCGACAGCAACAAGGTTCAACGGCTACGGCGGGCACCAGGTTATATCCGTGGACCGTGTGCTGGAGATGTAACCCGTCACCATCACCGGCCCTTCGCGTCGCCTCCATGGGATGTCGCCTAATGCGCGACACTTGCCCGAGGCTTGCTGGGTTGGTTTAGTCTGGACGGTATTGTGGAATATACTGATATATAGCGTAACGACCGCGCGCTGTCAAGCAGTTTTTTCCTTTTTCTACATAATTTACAACAAATATTTGATTTAAAACCTGATTTTACGTTACCGAGACCGTCTAATTGTAACCGGGATATCATTCCTATATTTGTTATTACCGGACTTGTTCCGGTAATCCATGGTACAACGGGAGTGGAGCTATCGGGTTAGATCCCGCACGCGGAACCATGGATTGCCGCAACAAGTGCGGCAATGACAAAGCTGCGTATTTCCTCGCGAAATTAACGTAAGTCCCCCCGATTCACCAAGTTCCAAACCAGCCATTGCACCGCCCGGTTTTTCCCTGAATGTTAATGATCACTTAACAAGGGAAGCAAAAATGTACTCAAAATTCTGGGCCTCCGCCGCAACCGCCGCAGTTTTGCTGGCGTCGACTACCATAGCCCAATCGCACACCCGCGAACTCTGGAGTCTCGGTGGTTTCAGCCACCCGGAAAGCGTTGAACTCGATATTTCGCATCAGGTGTTTTACGTTTCCAACGTCGGTGGTGCCCCCCTCGACAAGGACGGCAACGGTTTCATTTCCAAAATGACCAAAGACGGAAAACTTGAAAAGCTGAAGTGGGTCGAAGGCCTGAATGCCCCCAAGGGCATGGTCATCAACGGTTTCAAACTTTATGTTTCTGATATCGACAAACTGGTTGAAATCGACACCCGCACGGGCCGCATCGAAAACCGCTTTGACGCGCTAGGTTCTGTATTCCTGAACGATACCGCCGTCGACAAGGCCGGCAATGTTTACGTCTCCGACATCGCCAAGAAAAAAATCTGGCAGCTGAAGGACGGTAAAATGTCCGTCTGGTATGAAAAAGATGACCTGATGCACCCGAATGGTCTTCGCGTGATTTACGGCAACAAGCTGCTGGTCGCAGGCTGGGGCCGTGATATGCAGGATGATGGCTCCACCAAAACGCCGGGCCATCTTTTCACCATCGATCTCACCACTAAGGAACTGAAAAACCTGGGCTCTGGTGCTGGCGTCGGCAATCTCGATGGCCTTGAGCGCGACGCCCACGGTGAATTCCTCGCCACCGACTTCATGGCAGGCGGCTTGCACCGCATCCACAAGGACGGTTCATCGGAATTGCTGATGGACCTCAATGCCGGGAGTGCTGATCTCGACGTCATCAAGAAAGGCCACGTCGCCGTGGTCCCTGTCATGCTGGACGACAATGTGCGGGCTTACTGGGTCGATTGATTTCTTTCCATACAAAGAAAAGCGGGCGCCTTCGCCCGCTTTTATTGTTTGAAGGCAGTTCAAAAAATTGTGATCGTGGTGAATACAGTGAGTCGACAAGATGAGGCTGGTTTTCCCAACCCTCGTCATGCCAGCGAAGGCTGGCATCCCGGTTTGCCACAGGCACCGAACTTCGACCCAAGCGGGATCCCAGCCTTCGCTGGGATGACGACTGGGAGTGAGGCACATGCAGCGTCCACGGATTCTACACTGCCCTCAGCCCCTGAACAAACCAGACAGCGGCTTCGCCTGATAGCCCGGGAACACCTCGGCCAGCGACTGCCCTGCCCCATGCTGCGTCAGCACTGACGCCAGTACGTCCCGGAAATCCGTCGTCACCGCCACGTCCATACCCTCATCCAGCAATTCAGTTTCGAGTCCCGGCCAACGGCCAAAATTCTGGCCACCATTCACCTGGTCGCCAAGCACCATCATCAGGCCGCCATGGCCGTGGTCCGTGCCGCCGCTCTCATTGGCTTTGACGCGCCGTCCGAATTCACTCATGACAACGATAGTCGAAGGTCGGCCAATTGCTTCCAGATGATTGTGAAATGCCAGCAGGCTTTCCGCCAACGTCCGGGTCATCGGCGTAAATTGCCCCACTTGGTTGTCATGCATATCCCAGCCATCGAGATCAGCCGTGGCCAGATGAATGTCCGGGTTGACGCGCATCATCTCTGCCAGAAACCGCATCTTGTTGCCAAAATCATGATCCGGATAGGCAATCCCCTTCGGCAAGTCTTTCAAAATCGGCTGGCGTTTGTCGTCTCGCTCCAGCCGCTGTGACAGAAAACCTGTTGCCGCAATCGCCTGCTTGCTGGCACGATCGAGAGCAGAATCCCCGGCATGGATTTTCAACAGCATTTCGCGAAAGCCATCAGATGGCATCCAGTCCACATCCCACACATCGCTGATCGGCAAAGCCGTTTCACACAGCGACAAAGACTGCGGCATCGCCCCACCCAGACACAAGGTGGATCCCGGCGCATTCCGGCCAAGCCCCGCCACAAGGCGCGTCAGCCAGCCATCTTTTGGCAGACTGAAAGCGTCGGTACTGACCCCCCGTTCAATCAAGTCCATGGCTTGAAAATGGCTTCGCGTGGCATTGTGAAGACCCGCCGCCGGAATGAATGCGAGGGATTTCTGTGTCCACAGCTTGTGCAATGGTTTCGCCGCAGCATTAAGCAACAACTCCGTGCCGCCCATCTCGCCCACCGAGAGCCCGCGGCCCTCCCCCGTGGCCGCCACGCGCAACTCGAGCGGTCGCGACGAGACATAGGATTTATCGCTAACCGGGGCCAACAGGTTCAGCGCATCCATGCCGCCGCGCAAAAACACAACGACAAGCGCACGGTCTACGGGGGCCGCAGCCCGCGCCCATTTCACCGAGAATTGCGGAATAGTGGCAGCAGCGGCAGCGGAGAGAAATTCACGTCGATTGAGGGTCATAGTCACACCGCCTGATAGGAGGGAGAGGATGAGAGGATGGTGAGAGCCTGCGCCGTCGTCCAGCGTTCACTTTCAGAAAAATCAATGCGGCGCTGCTCATCGCCATAGGCCTGGGCCAGCAGACCAGAACTCATTGCGGCATGTTCCTGATCAAGCCCTAAGGCTTCCATCCAATGCGCACCAAACTCTTTCCCCGTCGCCCAGTTTTGATCGCCCGATGCCTTCATCACGCGCGTCCAAATCTCGGACATGGCCCGCCACCGCCGCACCAACAGCCCGGGCGATTGCCAATAGCCAGACGTCAACGGATGGCCCGCAGGCGAATGCCAGCTGTAAACCCGCTGCCCCATGCCATCCAGCAAGTCATTCAAATCCAGATCGGACGGCAACAGCACACCCGCATGCCGCTGCAACGACGCCAGCAAAAACAGTGGCCGCTGTAAACGCGGTTCAGCAGAAGCAAACTCTGGCGACAACAGGATGTACTCAATCACCCGCGCCAGCTGATCCTTGGCCCTCGCGTTCTCAGCGAAAACCCGCGCCACTTGAGCCACAAGTCCGGCGTTCGGCTCATCGCCTACAAACCGGCGGCACAGCCGATAACTGACATAATAGGCTGTGGCCGGATGGAAGGCCACGAGATCAAGCACCCGCCGCCCATCTTCCAACGGCGCCCCATGCGGATCAAGCTCTACACCGAGAAACCGCTTCTGATAGGGATCATGCCAAGCATCTGTATAAGTGAACTCTCCCGTCATTGGCAGGGTGACGCCCTCACTCAGATATTGCCGCGCCCCATAGGTCCAGCCGGTGAAAGCCCGCGCCGCTTCATACACATCCTGATCGATAAAACCTTCAGGCTTGCCTTGCAAAGCCCCCGGCACTTCGCGCCAGCGGTCGAAGGTTGCGTTCAGATAAGCGGGCGCACCGAGCGTATGCAGCTCCAGCAATTCCCGCGCATAATTTTCATTTGCTGGTGATGCCTTGCTCGAGGCATTGTTGAGATAGGCCAGCATGGAGGTTGAAGTGGCAACCGCTTCCAGCATCTCGCGAAAATTGCCAAAGGCATGGGTGCGCAAAACTTCTTGGTCATAGGTGGGCAGAGCAATCGCCACATCCTCAACCGCATCCATATTCACCGAGAAATGATCGCGCCAGAAATCCGTCACAGCTTCGCGCAATTGTGCCTCTGACAGCACTGCCCTGATCTGCGTCGCCGCCAGAAGTTCATTGGCCGGACGCATACGCTCTTCGTACCCCATTTTGAGGTCCCAATCCGCCAGATGCCAGAGGTCCTTCACGGGCTTGCGCAGCGCCGTCAGATGCCGGTCTTCGCGCTTGGCCTTGAAACCATCCCCCGCTTCATACTCAATGTGCAGAACCGTCTTGTCGAGC
This sequence comes from Hyphomicrobiales bacterium, assembly GCA_031430915.1. Lineage (GTDB taxonomy): Bacteria > Pseudomonadota > Alphaproteobacteria > Rhizobiales > Aestuariivirgaceae > Aestuariivirga. The sequence continues at coordinate 6,837 of JANPCL010000006.1, read as the reverse complement.
GCATCGCGAACTGCGGTGCTGTCCTCGGGCGGAAGCGACAATTGCCATTTCACCCAGCCGGTCCAACCGTCCGACGCCAGCCGCGCATGGTCTGCATCACCAGCCCTGATTCCAGCCCGCGCCACCAAACGGCTATCCACCAATGTCCCAATTGCCATGCCACACCCCGTATGAATCACTGCCGCAGTCAAATGCTAGGAAAACAATAAGGCGGCAATCTGTCAGCATCTGTTGGGAAGCCGATTTCGGTGACAGCGCAATCTGCATCATCATCTATTCGCCATATAAATCCGGTTGCGGAAATTGCTTGCCAATATTGCAACGTCAAAACCCATGGCACGGTCTGTCACATCATCCGGAAAACACTTCGTTGTCTCTTGCACCAGGGCCTGCAACTTCAACGGCACGGGTCGCCCTGTCACTTTGAAGGCCCGCACAGCAATGGGGGCCAACGTGGCAAGGCACTGTTCGAACAACACTGTTGAACGGTCAAATTTTTGCCAGGCCAGAAACACCGGTGAAGCCACGTCATCCTGGCCAAAGCCGCCCGATTCGGAACCGGGCAACAACGTGGGCATAGACAGCATACGAAGTTCTTCCTCGTAGCCAACAATGGCCATGGGCAGGCAACCGAGATAGCTTTGCCCCGTCTCATAACCCAGATAATGCGGCAGCAACGAAATATTTCCGTCTTGCAATTTGGCAGCGATGCGCCCTGCCAACACCGCGAGATTGGCATGGGCGCAGACCAGTCCGTCAAGTGCGGCGGCGGCCTGCATGTTGTGATAGCCACCCGTGCTGACCACGGGGTCCTGTCCTGTTTGCTGGCCAGGCGGAAATACCACCGGATTGTCTGTGACTGCACCCAGCGACTGTTCTGCGACTTCAAGTGCCAGTTCCATGGCCCGGTGCGCCTGACCACACACCCGCGGCAGGATGCGGATACTGACGGGCGTCTGATATGGTCGGCGCGGTTCATGGCCGCCCTGCATCAGGTCACGCAATTGCTGAAGCGCCCAGGCGTCGTGCGGATTGTTCCAACAGATTTCGAGCTCTTCGGCAAAATGGCCATGCGGCGTGTTGAAGGCGTCCGCTGCCAAGGCGAAGACTTCGAGTGCCAATTGCAAGCGAGGCCCCGCAGAAAGTGCCGCATCGGCAATCAAAGCCGAGGCCGCGGGTGAGCCGTTGACCAGCGCCAACATATCTTTCTCTGCCAGCGGCCAATTTTTGGAAGGTTCAAGAAAAAGATGGGAGAGCGAAAGGATTTCTCCAGCCCCACCCTGCCCACGCGACGGCATGTAAGGCATGGAAGCTTGTGACAGCATGTCCGCCACGGCCTGCACCACTGCCGGAGAGACTGCCGCATGGCCTTCAATGAAATTGGCCAGCCTCGCAAAAACGATCCCGCGTGTCACCCGGTCCGGCAAAGCGTCCCCCCATGATGCCGCTCGGTGATGGGTCGGAAGCTTGGCCTGTGCCATGCGCGCCGCAGCATCCAGCCGCACATGCGCCCGCCCGCCATATCCCGTGTTGACGCCATAAACTGAAACCTCGGGGTTTTCGATCAACCGCAAAAACGCCTCCCGCGCTGAGGCAATGTTTTTCCGGGCGGTTTCACCCAACACCACGTCTTCGTGCCCCCAGACAATCCGCCTGTAATGTTCAAGCGTGAAATCTCTGCGGTCCTGTAGCGCAATGGTCATTCTGCGAAACTCCCAATTTGAATATTGGCATCGCGTAATAGCACAGAAAAAAGGCGGGCCTCACGACCCGCCTTCAAAAATCACTTCGCAACCAAACTTAGGCCGCAACAGCCTCAGGCTCAGCAGCCTTGCCTTGCTTTGGACCAGAGTCCTTGCCCTTTTCATTAACGTCGCGGTCAACAAACTCGATGACAGCCACAGGCGCATTGTCGCCCATGCGGAAACCCGCTTTCATTATGCGGATGTAGCCGCCATGACGATCCTTGTAGCGGGCGGCCAGTACGTCAAACAGCTTCTTCACCTGATCCAGGTCCTTGATCTGCGAGATCGCTTGACGGCGGGCATGCAGGTCGCCCTTCTTTGCCAGGGTGATCAGCTTTTCAACGATGGGACGCAGGTCCTTCGCCTTGGGCAGTGTGGTCACAATCTGTTCGTGCTTGATGAGCGAAGCCGACATGTTTGCGAACATCGACTTCCTGTGGGCCGATGAACGGTTCAGGCGGCGTCCGCGAAATCCATGATGCATGATAAATCTCCTAACTCAATCTCAGTAATGTGACTCGAGCTTTTTTGCGAGCTCGTCAATGTTTTCAGGCGGCCAGTTTGGAACTTCCATGCCAAGGTGCAAGCCCATCTGTGCGAGAACTTCCTTGATCTCGTTGAGGGACTTCCGGCCAAAGTTCGGCGTGCGCAGCATTTCGGCTTCGGTCTTCTGGATCAAATCGCCGATGTAAACGATGTTGTCGTTCTTCAGGCAATTTGCCGAACGCACCGACAATTCCAGTTCGTCGACCTTCTTGAGAAGTGCCGCATTGAATGGCAATTCCGAACGTTGTTCTTCCACAATGTGGTGAACTGGTTCCGAGAAGTTGATGAACACCGAGATCTGGTCCTGCAGAATGCGCGCAGCATAGGCCACGGCATCATCAGGCGTTACCGCTCCGTTGGTTTCAACGGTCATGATCAGCTTGTCGTAATCCAGCACTTGGCCTTCACGTGTAGCTTCCACACGGTAAGACACTTTGCGCACTGGCGAATAGATTGAGTCCACCGGGATCAGGCCAATGGGCGCATCTTCCGGACGGTTCTTTTCAGCAGGAACATAACCCTTGCCATTGGCAACGTTGAATTCCATGCGAATTTCTGCGCCGTGGTCGAGGGTGCAGATCACATGCTCTGGGTTCAACACCTGAATATCCGAGGTCTGCTGAATGTCGCCAGCACGAACGATGCCGGGACCTTCCTTGCGCAGGCTAAGGCGCTTGGGGCCTTCGGCATGCATCGCGAAAGCGATTTCCTTGATGTTCAGAATGATGTCCGTCACGTCTTCACGCACACCGGCGATGGACGAGAACTCGTGCAAAACGCCATCGATATGTACCGATGTTACCGCTGCACCTTGCAGCGACGACAACAGGATACGGCGCAGCGCATTGCCCAAAGTGGTTCCGAAACCACGTTCAAGTGGCTCGGCCACCACGGTCGCTACGCGACGCTTGTCTTTGCCCGGCTGAATATCAATCTTGCTCGGACGGATCAGTTCCTGCCAGTTCTTTTGATTAACCTGCATGTTCATCTTCCCGTGTGCCTCCGGACAGGTGACCCTGCCCTCTTTCTAATTTCAAACTCCACCCGCGCGAAAAACCCTTCGCGCCGGCCATACGAAAGCGTTAGACGCGACGGCGCTTTGGCGGACGGCAACCATTGTGGGCAATCGGTGTCACGTCACGAATGGACGTCACCTGAAGGCCTGCAGCTTGCAATGCACGAAGGGCGGACTCACGACCCGAACCCGGGCCACAGACTTCAACTTCTACCGTGCGCATGCCATGTTCCATGGCAGCCTTGGCCACCTGTTCACCAGCGACTTGGGCGGCGTAGGGCGTGGACTTCCGGGAACCCTTGAAGCCCAATTTGCCAGCCGATGCCCAGGCGATGGTGTTGCCCTGCACGTCGGTAATGGTGATCATGGTGTTGTTGAACGATGAATTCACATGCACAACGCCGGATGAGACGTTCTTGCGTTCTTTCCGCTTGGCGCGGCCAGCAGCTTCTTTAGCCATGTTCTGAATTCCTTATTTCTTCTTGCCGGCGATTGGCTTGGCCGGGCCCTTGCGGGTACGAGCATTGGTATGGGTGCGCTGACCACGGACTGGAAGGCCCTTGCGGTGACGCATGCCGCGGTAACAGCCAAGGTCCTGCAGACGCTTGATGTTGATGGACACTTCGCGGCGAAGATCGCCTTCCACCACATAGTCGCGGTCGATGATTTCGCGGATTGCCAAGACTTCGGCATCCGACAGTTCATTGACGCGCTTCGAGTCCGGAATTTTGACTTCTGTGCAAATGATTTTTGCATTCACAGGACCAATGCCGTGAATGTAACGCAGCGCGATTTCAACGCGCTTGTTCGTTGGGATATTGACGCCTGCAATACGGGCCACGGTTAATCTCCAGTTCGTTCGAGGGATCTATCCCCCATGTCTGCATCTCAAGAAAAAACCAATCAGGCCTTATCTCAAACGATCAAGGCCGCGCCTGGAAGGAGTAAACCTTCAAAGCTGGCCTGCGTGAGACTGAGAATGCGCCGTCCTTAGAGGTGAATCGCCATGGCGTCAACCCAAGGAAGCACAATTACAGTCTGGCACTTCTTAAGCGCCTCTGATGGGTTGGAAGCTTGCCTGTTTCACGCTGAAAGCGCGGGCAACCTAGACCAACTTGTCCAGCACAGCCCCGATGGATGCAGTTACCGCACCAATCTCAGCCATGCCGTCCACCACATGCAGCTTCCCCGTTTCCCGGTAATAACTAACCAGGGGGGCGGTCTGCGTGTTGTAAACGGTCAGACGGTCACGAACCGTCTTCTCGTTGTCATCCGGACGGCGAACGAATTCATGTCCACCGCAAGAATCACAGATACCTTCAATCTTTGTCGGGGCAAACCGGTCGTGGTAGCCCTTGCCGCAGGATTTGCAGGTAAAACGTCCGGCGATACGGGCGACCAGCGCCTCATCGTCCACCTTCATTTCAATCACCGCATGCAGCTTTTGTGCGCGCGATGCAAGCATTTTATCAAGCGCTGCCGCCTGAGCCGGTGTGCGCGGAAAACCGTCGAACACCACACCCTTCGCCACATCGGGCTTGGACATACGATCAGCGACAATGCCGATGATCACATCATCGGATACAAGCTCACCACGATCCATGATGGCTTTGGCTTTCAAGCCTATCTCGGTCCCCTGGGCAATAGCGGCCCGCAGCATGTCACCCGTCGAAAGCTGCTTGTAACCACGCGCCTCCTCAAGGATTTTGGCTTGCGTACCCTTGCCTGCACCCGGTGGTCCAAGAAGGATCAGATTCATTTCTTGCCGCTCCGCAGCGATGCCTTCTGCAACATCTTGCCATATTGCTGGGCCAGCATATGACCCTGCAATTGCGAAACCGTATCCAGCGTCACCGAGACAACGATGAGCAATGACGTGCCGCCAAAGTAGAACGGAATACCCGTGTAGCCCACAAGCAGTTCCGGCAACAGACAGATGAGAACAAGATAAATTGCACCGAGCAAAGTAATGCGCGTCAAAATCCAGTCGATATATTCTGCCGTTTTGTCACCTGGACGAATGCCCAGAATAAATCCGCCCGACTTTTTCAGATTGTCAGCCGTTTCCTTCGGATTGAACTGGATCGACGTGTAGAAGAAACAGAAGAACACGATCAGCGCACCATACAGCACCAGGAACAGCGGCTTGCCATGGCCCAGCATTGCAGTCAGCGCATTCAGCCAATCGGGCCCTTTGCCCGCGCTGAAATTCGCAACCGTCAATGGCAACAGCAACAGGGATGATGCAAAGATCGGCGGAATAACGCCTGCTGTATTGAGCTTCAGCGGCATGTGCGAGCTCTCTGCCTGCGTCATGCGCATGCCGACTTGCCGCTTCGGATATTGAATGAGCAGACGCCGTTGCGCCCTCTCAAAAAACACGATGAAGGCAATGACAGCGAAGGCCAAAATCAAAATGCCGAGGATCAGGAACATGCTGAGCTGACCTGTACGGCCCAGTTCCAGCAAAGCCGCAACACCAGACGGCAAACCCGCCACAATGCCTGCGAAAATGATCAGTGAAATACCGTTGCCGATACCCCGCGAGGTGATTTGCTCACCCAGCCACATCAGGAACAATGTACCACCCGTCAATGTAATGACGGTTGAGGCCAGAAAGAACGGGCCGGGATTGGTGACGATACCATTTTGACCCTGCAAACCAACAGCAATGCCGTAGGCCTGGATGGCGGCGAGAAAAACCGTGCCATAGCGCGTGTATTGATTGATCTTCTTGCGGCCAGACTCACCCTCTTTCTTCAGGGCTTCCAATGTCGGCGATACCGTCGTCATCAACTGCATGATGATCGAGGCCGAAATATAGGGCATGATGTTGAGCGCAAAAATCGCCATGCGGCCAAGCGCACCACCGGCCAGACCGTTCACCCAGCCCAGGATGCCTGACGCGTTCTGCGTTGCAAACTGCTCAAGCGCAATCGAGTTGATGCCGGGAATGGGGATGTAAGTACCCAGACGATAAACAATCAGCGCACCCAGTGTAAACCAGATACGCTGCTTGAGTTCTTCCGATTTGGCGAGAGCACTGAAGCTCAGATTCGCGGCGAGTTGTTCAGCTGCTGATGCCATATCTCAATCTTGTCCTTTAGGCCCGGCCCCCGGATATGGGGGCAAGGCCCACTTTGATCAACCCTACTTGGCGTAGACTTTCTTGGGCTCTTCAACTGGCTTCGTCATCTTGACGCTGCCGCCTGCCTTTTCAACGGCGGCGAGTGCGCCCTTGGTGGCATGGAACACTTCGAATGACAGCTTGGCTGTAAACTTGTCCTTGCCAATCAGGCGTACGCCGCCCTTGGCCAGCTTGGTGATCACACCGGCAGCGAGCAAGGATGGCCCTGTCACAACGGCGTTGGCATCCAGCTTCTTCGATTCGATGGCAACCTGTACGCGGGCCAGATTGACCTCGTTATAGGCTACAGGGTTGTGTTTGTTGAAGCCGCGCTTTGGCAGTCGGCGATAGATTGGCATCTGGCCGCCTTCGAAGCCAGCCTTGGCGCCACCCTTACGGGCAGT
>JANPCL010000005.1:0-8172 GCA_031430915.1 Hyphomicrobiales bacterium | reverse complement strand
CCCGGTGGTGCGATTGCGCATGATGCAGTTGAAGCGAAAATTGCGGAATTGCAAAGGAGGTATTCGTTCCTCAAGCCACAGAATGTTCGTCGGTTGTTCAAGGCTTACGGCACCGAAGTCGAAACAATTTTGGGCGATGCGCAGTTTGCCGCTGATTTGGGTCAGACCTTTGGTCCGGTTACCGAAAAAGAAATTGCACATCTGCGCGACAACGAATGGGTTGTAACGGCGGATGATTTGCTGTGGCGGAGGTCGAAGCTGGGTCTGCACATGAAGCCGGAGGAGCAGGAGGCGCTTCGGGTTTATATGGAGGGTGCAGAGGTTAATCCTGCGCCAAAAAAGAAGAAGAAATGAAACGTGCTTCGCCAATTTTTCATTGCCGGACTTGTTCCGGCAATCCATGGTTCAGCGAGAATGGAGCTATCCTGATAAATACCGCCCGCACCACGATGGATTACCGGAACAAGTCCGGTAATGACAATTGGGGTGAGGACGTTACTCTAAATCCTATTTCACAGGTACTGCCATGACTGCCACATATATTCTTGCCATTGACCAAGGCACCACATCCACTCGAGCCATTGTTTTCGACAAAAAGCTCACTCCCAAAGGCTCCGGTCAAAAAGAATTCAAGCAGTATTTCCCAAACTCCGGCTGGGTGGAGCATGATGCCGAGGAAATCTGGAAATCTGTTCTGTCTACTTGCAAGGCTGCACTCGCCAAGGCGAAGGTAAAACCGGAAGCGATCGCTTCCATCGGTATCACCAATCAGCGTGAAACTGTTGTGGTGTGGGACCGGAAAACCGGCAAGCCCATTCACAAAGCCATTGTCTGGCAAGACCGCCGCACAGCTGATAAATGCGCCGAGATGAAAGCCGCAGGTTTTGAAGCAACTTTCACCGCTAAGACGGGCTTGTTGCTCGACCCCTATTTCTCCGGCACAAAACTGGCATGGCTGCTTGATCATGTGAAGGGGGCGCGCGCAAAAGCAGAGAATGGCGAGTTGGCCTTTGGCACTATCGACTCCTTTTTGATCTGGCGTCTTACCGGTGGCAAGGTTCACGCCACTGACGCCACCAATGCGTCACGGACATTGCTCTACAACATCCACTCTGGCGAGTGGGATGCAGAATTGCTCCGCATGCTGAATATTCCAGCTTCCTTGCTACCGGAGGTGAAAGACTGCGCTGCTGATTATGGTGTGACGGACAAGAAGCTTCTTGGCGCTGCAATTCCCATCGGTGGGGTGGCGGGTGACCAGCAGGCGGCGACAATCGGGCAGGCTTGTTTCAAACCGGGGATGATGAAGTCGACTTATGGTACGGGCTGTTTTGCGTTGCTGAATACAGGTGAGCGCGCCGTAACCTCGCACAATCGTTTGCTCACCACGGTGGCTTACCAACTGAACGGCAAGCGCACATATGCACTTGAGGGCGCCATCTTCATGGCTGGTGCGACGGTGCAATGGTTGCGCGATGGTTTGAAACTGGTGAAGAAGGCTTCCGAAACCGGACCGCTGGCGAGAGCTGCCGATGACAAACAACAAATCTATCTCGTGCCCGCTTTCGTCGGGTTGGGTGCGCCCTACTGGAACGCCGAGGCGCGTGGCGCGCTGTTTGGCTTGACCCGTGGCACCACCAACAAGGAAGTGGCCAAGGCCGCACTTGAAGCCGTGTGCTATCAGACCCGAGATTTGCTGGAGGCCATGAAAAAAGATTGGGGCAGTGCGGGTGACACCGTATTACGGGTGGACGGAGGCATGACATCGTCAGATTGGACCATGCAGTGTCTCGCTGATATTTTGAATGCGCCGGTGGATCGGCCCAAGGTGCTTGAAACGACCGCCGTGGGCGCTGCTTACCTTGCAGGATTTCAAGCGGGATTACTTCCTCCACCCGAAAAATTTGCTTTGACGTGGAAACGCGACAAACGTTTTGCCCCGAAAATGAAAGCGGCCATGCGGGAAGCGAAATATGGTGGCTGGAAAGATGCCGTCAGAAAACTTTTGTCATGACCGCTGAATTTGAAGCGCTGCGACAACTCTCCGCCCATGTCGGGGCTGATCCGTTGTTGGTGCAGGCCGCTGGCGGCAATACTTCGATCAAGCAAGATGGCGTGATGCGGATCAAGGCATCCGGCACATGGTTGATGGATGCGCTCAGGAAGGATATTTTTGTCCCGCTGGATTTAGCTGCCTTGTCTCGGGCGCTGGCGGAAGACAGCCCTGATTGTGAGAACTGCTTGCCATTCGTGCGGAAGGACATGAACGCGCTGGGTCTTCGCCCCTCCATTGAAACATCCGTACACGGATTGATGCCGCAAAAAGTAGTGGTGCATGTGCATTGTGTGAATACAATTGCATTGGCCATCCAGGAAAATGCGGAACAGCTGTTTGCGGAAAGACTACCCGCGTTCAACTGGTCCTTCATCCCCTATGCCCGCCCCGGCTTGCAACTCGCCCGTGCCATTAGGGATAATCTGAAACCCGGCTCAAATGTGATGGTGCTGCAAAACCATGGTCTTGCTGTTGCGGCAGATACGGTGGCTGAGGCGGAAGATTTGCTGGAGCAAGTTGTTCGCGCTTTGCAATGCCCGCAGCGGATTTTTGCTTCGCCTGACCTCGCCGCGCTGGAAGCAGTGAGCGAAGACACAGACTATGCGCCGGCCAAAGATCCGTACGCTCACGCGCCTGCACTGGACGGGATGACGCTGCAACTGGGTTGCGCCAATGTCTACTACCCTGATCATGTGGTTTTTCTCGGCACATCCATTCCAACTGACATTGCCTCTGCTGCGCCAGCCGTTGCTGTGCCGGGCAAGGGCGTATTGGTGCGCAAGGATGCGAAGCCTTCCATCGAACCCATGCTGCGCTGCCTTGGGGATGTGTTCAGTCGTCTTGCTCCGCTGGCGAAGTTGAAAGCTTTGACAGGCTCTGAAATTGACCAGTTGTTAAACTGGGACGCCGAGAAGTATCGTCAGACTTTGAAGCAGCCGTGAGACCTCATGACAAACCCCAATCCTGTTATCGCTGAAATCTTGCGTGGCACAACTGTGGAGAGCCAGCATCGCGGCGCCTATGCAGTTGTGGATTCGCAAGGTCAGATCATACAAGCAGCAGGCGATATTCGCAGGCCTGTGTTTCCCCGTTCTGCAGTGAAAGCTTTTCAATGCGTGCCCGTTGTTGAAAGCGGTGCTGTGGATCAATTTGGTTTGAACGATGAAGAGATTGCCTTGTGTTGCGCGTCGCATACCGGTGAACCTGAACATGTGCAGGTTGCATCATCCATCTTGCGCAAAGCCGGAATTGACGAAGCCGCCTATGAATGTGGAACGCATTGGCCCGAGCGCATGGATGATCGCGTTGCGCTGATCAAAGCGGGGCAAGCTCCCCGTGCCATTCACAACAATTGTTCTGGCAAACACGCGGGCATGCTGCTGCTCGCAAAATATTTGGGCGTACCGCTTTCGGGATATGTGTCGGTGGATCATCCGGTGCAGAAGGCTGTTGCCCGAGCACTTGACCAGTATTGTGATGCAGATACCGCCAATGCACCGCAGGGCATTGATGGGTGTTCGGTACCGACATGGGCGCTTCCACTTGAGAATGCAGCGCGCGGATTCGCAAAGCTGTTTGCGCCGGGAAATACAGTTGGTGAACGCATTGCAAAAGCTGTCCGCGACAATCCCTTCATGGTGGCTGGCACGGGCAAGTTTGATACGCGGATCATGCAGGCGGTGCCGCGCTTGTTTATCAAATATGGAGCCGAAGCTGTCTATTGCGGGGCGATACCCCACGCAGGTTTGGGTTTTGCAATGAAGATTGATGATGGTGCAAGCCGCGGGATCGAAGTTGCCATAGCGCGGATGTTGTGTGAACTCGACTGCTGGACCGCTGCGGAAGCACGTGAAATTTCCGGGTTCACGCACTCAGCGATGCGCAATTGGCGCAAGCTCGAAGTGGGCGAAAGTCGCGCTAGCTTCTGACCATATTGCCGGTGATGCTGGCTTGTGCTGGCACCTTTGCACCGGGTAGGGCCAGATCAGTGGTGATGGGATTTTCGTGGTCTTTGCCGAAAATGGCACCCACTGTCGCACCCGATATGATGTTGTTGGAAATGATGAAGGGACCCGGCCCTACGGCAGAAAACACGATGCCGTTTTGGGTGTCCTTCACAATGTTACCGGTGCAGGAGAGGTTGCGCGCATATTCACCCCAGCCCAAGCCGATGCCATAGTTTTCGGCAGCTTCCACAACATTGTTTGCAATAACGGTATCTGCTTCTGCTGCGATGCCACCACCCAAAGTGCGGCCATGGGCATCGGTGCCCTTGATGTTTCGCACCACATTGCCTGTGCATTGGGCCAGTCTTCCGCCTTGCATGAAATTGGTAATGGCTATGCCGTGGGAAGCCGTATCGATGATGTTGTTTGCAACCACAGCGCCTGAAAATTCAAACTCAACATACATGGCGACTTCATTGCAGCGGGTGATGCTGTTGCCCGTGATGATGCAGTCATCTGACGATGCATTTCGGATTCCGGTAAAGGCGCAGTCGGCAATTCGGTTGTTGCTGACGATGGCACCATGTGAGGCATAGATGTTGATGCCATTTCCATTGGGACCATCACCACCATCTTCGGCTGCGATGCGGCTCACGAAATTGTTGCTGACGATTGTCGGATTATCACCCTTGTCATCGCGCCACACCTGAATGCCATTGTTGCCGATGTCTGACACAGTATTTCCGCTGATTTCCATGCCGGTGGCGGCAATGCTTTGGCACGCCACTTTCTGATGGAAGCGAAGGCGGTTTCCTGAAATACGCCCGCCACAGGCCGCGATGCGCAAACCTGCTTCTGCGCCGGAAAAATCGCAGTCTTCTATGATGAGGCGCTCCACACCTTCTGCAGTGATGAGGTTGCCCGTGGAACCTTTGGCACTCAATGCGATACCCTGGAGGACAACTTGACTTGCGGGCAGGATTGAAAAAATTCTGCCACCCGCTGAAGCATGAAGTTTGGTGAGGCCGGGAATGCCCTGTATGGTCACGTTGGACAGAATCGAAAGCACACTTGTTTCGTATGTGCCCGCGCCAAGTTGCACCACGCCGCCAGTTTTTGTGGCATTGGAAATTGCGGCTTGCAATTGCTGCGTCTGGTCACCTTTTCCGGCAGCCACAGTTTCGGCATGCGCGAGGGTGCGCAGATAGGGCGTTGCAGCGGCACAGAACAATAATGAGCGACGAGATAGATTCACTTTGTTTTCCTCTGTGCATAGCCCAGATGCGCGTTAAGAGCCGCCAATAGTTCTTGCGCCGCCTCGGGAATGACAGTGCCAGGTGGGAACACTGCGGCAGCTCCCATGGCCAGCAACGGGGTAACATCCTGTGGTGGAATAACTCCGCCAGCAACAATGAGAATGTCAGAGCGTCCATTCGCTACCAGAGCAGATCGGAGTTGAGGCACATGGGTGAGATGGCCGGCGGCGAGAGATGAAACGCCGACGATATGAACATTTTCAGCAATGGCCTTTGCGGCCACTTCTTCAGGTGTGGCGAAGAGTTGGCCGAGTTTTACATCGAAGCCCAAATCGGCAAAGGCGGAGGCGATGACTTTCTGGCCACGGTCATGACCATCCTGACCAATCTTGGCGACAAGGATGGAGGGGGCGCGTCCGTCTGCCTCGACGAAAACGGCAACTGCGCGTTTGGCGGCACGGATTTGTTCCAGGTCTTTTGGGGTGGCTTCGTAGATGCCTTTGCTGACGTTGGGAGTTGCGGCGTGACGGCCCCAGATTTTTTCGAGGGCTGCTGAGATCTCGCCCAACGTGGCGTTTGCGCGTGCGGCTTCGACGGAAGCGGCGAGCAGGTTGCCCTTGCCAGTGCGGGCGACATCACTCAGCGCATCGAGAGATAAGTGAACTGTTGCCAAATTGCGGGCTTGGCGGAGTTTGGCGAGTTTTTCGATTTGTGTGGTGCGGACGGCGGAATTGTCGACAGTGAGAATGTCGATTTTCGTTTCTTCATTTGTCTTGAAGGCGTTTAAGCCAACGAGAATTTGTTCGCCCGCGTCTATCCGTGCCTGAGTGCGTGCGGCTGCTGCTTCGATGCGCTGTTTGGGAATGCCAGCTTCGATGGCTCTGGCCATGCCACCCAGGGATTCTATTTCTGTGAGATGTTCGCGCACGCGGGCGATCAGATCGTCGGTCAGTTTTTCAACGAAATAGCTTCCGCCCCAGGGGTCTATCGATTCACAAGTGCCTGCTTCTTCCTGCAGCAAGAGCTGCGTATTGCGGGCGATGCGGGCAGAGAAATCTGTGGGCAGTGCCAGGGCTTCATCGAGGGCGTTTGTGTGAAGCGATTGGGTTCCGCCGTGAACGGCTGCCATGGCTTCGATCGTTGTGCGGGTAATGTTGTTGAAAACATCCTGTGCGGCGAGGCTCCAGCCTGAGGTTTGACAGTGGGTGCGCAGCATGAGGGAGCGTTCGTCTTTTGGATTGAATGTTTGCATCAGCCCGGCCCAGAGCACACGGGCGGCGCGGAGTTTTGCGACTTCCATGAAGTAGTTCATGCCGATGCCAAAAAAGAAAGAGAGGCGCGGCGCGAAGCTGTCGATGCTGAGACCTGCGGCCACGCCTGCCTTTGCGTATTCGAAACCGTCGGCGAGAGTATAGGCAAGTTCGAGATCAGCGGAGGCTCCGGCTTCCTGCATGTGATAGCCAGAGATCGAGATGGAGTTAAACTTCGGCATATGTTCCGAGGTGTATTTGAAAATATCCGAGACAATGCGCATGGATTGGGTGGGTGGGTAGATGTAGGTGTTGCGCACCATGAATTCTTTGAGAATGTCGTTCTGGATGGTGCCGACAAGTTTTGCTGCGGCGACGCCCTGTTCTTCGGCGGCCACAATGTAAAGCGCCATGATGGGCAATACAGCGCCGTTCATGGTCATGGAGACACTTATTTTATCGAGGGGAATACCATCGAACAGGGTGCGCATGTCCAGTATGGAATCGATAGCGACACCGGCCATGCCAACATCGCCGCTGACGCGCGGATGATCAGAGTCGTAGCCGCGATGCGTGGCGAGATCGAAGGCGACGGAGAGACCCTTTTGCCCGCCTGCGAGATTGCGGCGGTAGAAAGCGTTTGAATCTTCAGCGGTGGAGAAGCCTGCGTATTGGCGGATGGTCCAAGGTTGCGAGAGATACATGGTGGGGTAGGGGCCGCGACGATAGGGTGCGAAACCGGGAAATTCATCTGTGTACTGAGGAGTATCACTTGAATCGTAGCGGGGCTTTAGTTCAATACCTTCAGGTGTTGCGAAAGGCCCCCATCGCCCTTCGGGCACTTCCCCAAGAAGTGGGGGAAGGACTCGTGGTGGCCTCTCCCCCAACTTGTTCGGGGAGTACCCCGAAGGGGGGAGGGGGGCCGTTTCGCTTTCGACCTCGGCTTTTGTTTGGATAGAGTTCTGATACTTGCTGACGCCAACAATGGGCCGCACTGGTGACAGGTCCCGATCGCCCACGGGCCAATCGCCTTGGTCGGCTTTGCGCATCACATCCAAGGCTTCTTCGCAGAATTCCTGCGTAAGCATTTCAACATATCCAGCACCTCCCGCAGGATCTTCAACCCGCCAGAGGTGGGTTTCGTGCAACAGAACCATGTGAATATTCCGCGCGACGCGTCTGGCGAAACTGTTTGCTGTGCCCTGCATCGCAGAGAAGGGCATCACGCAAATTGAGTCAGCGCCTCCAAGTCCTGCACCACTCACCGCAGTTACAGCGCGCAGAATATTCGAGTGAGCATCGACTTCTGCCATCATCATGCGAGAGGTTTCGGCATGCAGGGCCAGTGGTACATTTGAGAACAATTGCTTCCACAGAATGCGGGCAGCGCGAAACTTTGCCAGAGTTTCGAAAGTGTTTTGCGATGCTGCAAGCGTCATGCTGACAGCTTGAGAGTTGTGACCGCCAAGAAACTTCAAATGGTTTTTTGCCATGCTGAGGGTTGCGCCTAAGTCCTGCGCGTCGGTCAAACCATGGGCATGGCCGACGCGACCATCTGCCCGCATGAAAGGTCCGGTGAAGCCCTGGGTGATCAGTCGTTTGATCAAGATGGAATCTGTGGTGCCGAAGTCGATGTTCAAACGTTGGGGATCAAGCGGGAGAGT
>JANPCL010000004.1:0-17108 GCA_031430915.1 Hyphomicrobiales bacterium | reverse complement strand
GCGACGCTGAAAATATCAGTCACTGTGACGAGGGCCGCAAGCGGCGTTGCCTTCAACGTGAGAATGGTTTCGCCGCCAAGGGCCGGCAAGGCATTGCGGATGGCACGTGGCAGCCAGACATGGCGCAGAACCTGGAAGGGCGACATGCCAAAGGCGCGGGCAGCTTCCAGCTCTCCCTTCGGCACGGACAGGAATGCGCCGCGCAGGATTTCGCCGGCATAACCCGCCTCATTCAGGGCGAAGGCGACAATGGCGTAGTAGTAGCCTTCTTTCAGAATGGGCCAGAAGAAGCTCTGTCGCAGTTCCGGATAACTGGCGAAGACGCTGCCGAGACCGTAGTAAAAGACATAGAGCTGAATGAGCAGCGGTGTGCCGCGCATGAAGGTGCAATAGCCGCGCGATATATTGGCCAGCCATTTGGGGCCGGTCACCTGCACCAGCCCCAAGGGAATGGCCAGGATCAGGCCGAATACCATGGTGAAGACCACGAGTTGCAGCGTAACAAAAATGCCATGCGGCAACAGGTGCGCGTATTTGGGGAACCAGGACCAATCCATCGCTTGCCCTCACGCCAGTCGCTGCTGGCCGCGGCGCACATAGCGCTCGAGCCGTTGCAGGAAGAAATTGGAAACAAGGGTCATCGCCAAATAGATGAACAGCGACAGGAAGTAGAACAGGAAATAGCGTTTGGTGAAACCAGCTGCATTCTTGGTAGCTTGGGCAAGTTCCGCACTTGCACCTGTGACCATGATCAGGGCCGTGTCCTTGATCACGACGAGCCAGAGATTGGCGAGACCTGGAATTGCATTGGGTAACATGGCAGGGAAAATAACGCGATTGAACGTCTGCATTGGCGACATGCCATAAGCCTTGGCAGCTTCCAATTGGCCAGTTGGAATGGCCTGGATGGCACCGCGAATAACCTCTGTTGCGTAAGCGCCTTGCACGAAGCCGAGCACGACAATTGCAGCGACCGTACCGTTGACGTTGACCGGGCCATAGCCCACCAGTTCGCCGAGGGTGCTTATGCCGCGCGTACCCGCAAAGAACAGAAACAGGATCAATACCAATTCAGGAATGGAACGAATGACTGTAGTGTAGAAATTGGCGACAAGGCGCGCAACGGGCCCGCCGTAGAGTTTGGCCATGGCCCCCAGCAGTCCGAGGGCGATACCGAATGAAAAGGCAAGTATGGCAATGTAAAGAGTGACAATCGCCCCACGCAGAAGTTCATCGGCAAAACCGGTTCGGCCGAAGCTGAGGACTTCTGGAATCATGGGGTGCTCGCGTGTTGGGAGAAAGGAACCTCATCCCAAGCGATCGAAGGCGATCGCTTGAGATGAGGTCCCTTTCTCATTATCGTTTATGGCTTCGGTAGTGTCATCAACCCGGTCAGCTTGTGCTTTGCGGACAGCGCTTCAAATGTGCCGTTGGCGGCGAGCACCTTGATGGCTGCGTTGATCTTGTCACGCAGGGCCGTGTCTTCCTTGCGCAAGCCCACGCCTACGCCGGGGCCGAGAATTGCGAGGTCGACAGGTACGGCACCATATGATTCACAGCAGGCGCCTTCAGGTGTTGCCATCCATGCGCCCAGCACAACACCATCAGCCTGAACATAGTCTACCCGTCCGGCAGCAAGGTCAGCGTTGGCTTCGTCCTGTCCCTTGTAGGCTTTTGCAGTTGCGCCAGCTGGTACAAAGTACTTCTCGGCATAGTTGGCATGGGTGGTTGCTGCCTGCACGCCAATGGTTTTGCCTTTGAAGGCTTCAGGAGCAATATTCTTGTCGCCGCCTTTTGGCCCGATGATGATGGAGGCCGTGTTGTAATAGGTGTCGGAGAAGTTGATCTGCTTCATGCGCTCTTCATTGATCGACATGGAACCGAAAATACCATCCATCTTCTTTTCGAGAAGGGCTGGAATGATACCGTCCCAGGCGATTGGGATGAGGGTGCATTTTTCCTTCATCTCGGCGCACATGGCCTGCAGCAGGTCATATTCCCAGCCTTCCCATTCACCGGCGGCATTTTGCGAGGTGAAGGGTGGATAGGGTGCCGCGTCTGTGGCGAAAACGAGGTCGGCTTTGGCGGCAGAACTGACAGCAGCCAAGGTGGCTGCCGCGAGAAGGAGAGACTTAAATTTATTCATATGTTGAATACCCCTGGTTAAAGTTTTTTCTCTTGTTGTCCGTTTCCAGCTTATTCGATGCCGGATACGAATTGTTTGCAGCGCGCAGAGTTTGGCGCGCCGAATACCTGTTTGGGAGAGCCCTCTTCCTCGATCATGCCCTTGTGCAAATAAATGACGTGGGAGGATACATCGCGGGCGAATTTCATTTCGTGGGTGACGAGAATCATGGTGCGACCTTCGTCGGCGAGGCTGCGGATCACTTTCAGAACTTCACCCACCAGTTCAGGATCGAGTGCCGACGTCGGCTCGTCGAACAACATGACCTTGGGTTCCATGGCAAGGGCGCGGGCAATGGCTGCGCGCTGCTGCTGGCCACCTGACAGGAATGATGGGTATTGGTCTTTCTTCTCGTAAAGGCCGACGCGGTGCAGCAGCTTTTCAGCGCGTTCGATGGCTTCGGCTTTTGGAACTTTCAACACATGGATCGGGGCTTCGATGACGTTTTGCAGCACTGTCATGTGCTGCCACAGGTTGAAGCTCTGAAACACCATGCCAAGCTGGGTGCGGATGCGCTCCACCTGGCGGTTGTCAGCGGGTTGCATGTTGCCGTCGCGTCCGGCTTTGAGTGAAATTTCCTCGCCATTGACAATGATTTGGCCGCGCGTAGGCATTTCGAGAAAATTGATGCAGCGCAAAAATGTGCTTTTGCCGGAGCCAGAGGCCCCGATCATGGAGACAACGTCTCCTTCATGGGCCGTAAGCGAGACACCTTTCAGAACCTCCAACGGGCCGAATGATTTGTGCAGATCGTTGACAACAACGGCCTTCGGCTCTTCAGTTCTTAGCTGTTGCGCTGGCTGGCTCAACACGTCCCCCGGTTTCGTTTTCTTTGAAGCCTAACAGCATTGCCGTGGCAATAGCAACCGGGCCAGTTGTGAAAGTTTTATACGCCGGGTCTTTACCTTCTGGTCAAAAACCGCTTTCCTTGCGCGCACACCGGGCGGGGTCGAGATTCCAGAATTTCCCCAGTTGGTGTGAACGACAAAAATAAAGGGAGAATTACATGACAACACTCACACAAAAGACAGCGGCCCTCTTGGCTTCGGCAGCGTTGCTGGCTGCTGCTGTTGCACCCGTTGCGGCGCAGGAAATGAAAAAGGAAGTTGGTGCTGGCGAAGGCCAGGTCAATATTCTTGCTTGGCCGGGTTATATTGAGAACGGCTCCACCGACAAGAATTATGACTGGGTGACGGAATTCGAAAAGAAAACCAGTTGCAAGGTCAATGTCAAAACTGGCGGTACCTCCGATGAAATGGTCGCCCTGATGAACGAAGGCGGCTTTGATCTTGTGACGGCATCTGGCGATGCAAGTCTTCGCCTGATCAAAGGCAAGCGTGTACAACCCGTCAACACAGATCTGATCCCGTCCTACAAGGATGTGGATGAGCGTCTGAAGTCAGCGGTATGGCATACGGTTGATGGCGCGCATTACGGAACGCCTTATCAGTGGGGTGCGAATGTGCTCGCCTACAACACCAAGGTTTTCCCCGAAGCTCCCAAGAGCTGGTCGGTGGTGTTTGAAGAACAGAACCTGCCAGATGGCAAGTCCAACAAGGGCCGGGTGCAAGCCTTTGACGGACCGATCTACATTGCCGATGCGGCGTTGTACTTGATGAAGAAAAAGCCGGAACTCGGTATTAAAGACCCCTATGAACTGAATGAAGCGCAGTACAAGGAAGCGCTCAATCTGTTGCGTCAGCAAAAGCAACTGGTCAGCCGCTATTGGCACGACGCTTTCCTGCAAATGGATGACTTCAAGAACGAAGGCGTTGTGGCGTCGTCGTCATGGCCATTCCAGGTGAACATCTTGCAGGCTGACAAAGCTGTCATGGAAAAAACGCCGATTGCTTCTACGATTCCGGAAGAAGGTGCCACAGGCTGGGCCGATACGACCATGATGGCGGCTGACGCTGCAAATCCAAACTGTGCCTATATGTGGATGGAACATTCGCTCTCACCAAAGGTGCAAGGCGATGTGGCAGCGTGGTTCGGCTCAGTCCCGTCCAACCCCATGGCTTGCAAAGGCAATGTGCTTTTGACGGATACAGGTTGTGACACCAACGGCATCAAGAACTTCGACAAGATATCGTTCTGGCGCACACCAGTGGCGAAATGTGCGTCGCAGGCGGATGGCTGCGTGCCGTATCATCGCTGGGTGAGTGACATGATTGCAGTGCTGGGCGGACGGTAAGAGTTCCGGACTCGCTGCCCCTCATCCGGCGCTTCGCGCCACCTTCTCCCGCCAAAAGGGGCGGGAGAAGGCATATTGTATTTGCCTTCTCCCGTTTCTTCCAACGGGAGAAGGTCCCGAAGGGGGATGAGGGGCAATTCGCACATTGTTCAACGATTGATTTCCCCCCATGTCCACAGCCGTCTCCTTCCAGAACGTCACGCGCCATTTTGGTTCCGTCAAAGCCGTTGACGGGGTGAACCTCGATATTGCGGCAGGTGAGTTCTTTGCCATGCTGGGACCATCAGGCTCTGGCAAAACGACGTGTCTTCGCTTGATCGCTGGGTTTGAACAACCAACTTCGGGACACATCGAGATTTTTGGTGAGACCGCAGAGGGTGTGCCGCCGTACCGGCGCAATGTGAATACGGTGTTCCAGGACTATGCCCTGTTTCCGCATATGACCATTCTCGACAATGTGGCTTATGGTTTGATGGTAAAGGGCGTGGACCGCCCTGCCCGCCATGCCAAGGCTGAGGCCGCGCTTTCGCTGGTGGCGCTTAGCGGTTATGGCGCGCGGCGACCCGGCCAAATGTCGGGCGGGCAGCGGCAACGTGTGGCTTTAGCGCGAGCGCTGGTAAATGAGCCCAAGGTGTTGTTGTTGGACGAACCGCTGGGTGCGTTGGATTTGAAGTTGCGCGAGCAGATGCAAGTGGAACTGAAATCCCTGCAAAGGCAATTGGGCATCACCTTTGTGTTTGTAACGCATGACCAAGGTGAGGCCTTGTCGATGGCTGATCGTGTCGCCGTGTTCAACGAGGGCCGCATTGTACAGGTGGGCACGCCTGACGAAATTTATGAACAGCCTGCCACACGATTTGTTGCCAGTTTTGTAGGGTCATCGAATGTGATGGCGCCTGACCTCGCCAAGGCTTTGGGCGGACCGGCAAAATGGGTGAGCTTGCGGCCAGAACGGATTCAGATTCTCGACGGCGCACAAGCTGGCGGTGATACCCTTTCGGCTACAGGGCGTGTAACCTCGTTGCATTACCAAGGGGCGACGACACGGTTGCATGTCGATGTTATCGGTGGATCGCTTTCCGTGTCGACGCCACGGCGGAATTTTTCAGTCGGTGATACCGTTGCGCTGGCGTGGTTAAAGACGGCGATACATGTGCTCGGTGACCAGGCATGAGCAGGGCCTTGCGACAGGGTGCGTCCGACTGGCTGTTCCGGAGGCCCGGCGCATTTCTGGTGCTGCTGTTTATTCCACCGTTGTTGTGGTTGGGCGTGGTCTATATCGGTTCACTGCTGGCATTGCTGGTGCAGGCAATATTCTCGATTGATGATTTTTCCGGCCTGATTGTTTACGAGCCGACGTTCTCGACCATTGCGCAACTGTTCCAGCCCGCCAACTATGACATTATACTCCGTACACTGATCATGGCGGCGGCGGTCACTATTGCTTCTGCGATCATTGCCTATCCACTGGCCTATTTCGCGGCGCGTTACGCCAAGGGTAAATGGAAGGCGGTGTTTTATCTGCTGATCATGCTTCCGCTGTGGTCCAGCTATCTGGTGAAGGTTTATTCGTGGAAACTCATATTGGCCAGGGAGGGCATCATCTCATGGCTGGCGGCTGAGCTGCATCTGACATGGGCGCTAAATGCTGTGCTGGCTGCACCGGTGATTGGCGGTCCTTCGCTGTCCACAAGCTATCTCGGCACCTTCATTGTGTTTGTCTATATCTGGCTGCCCTACATGATCCTGCCAACGCAAGCCGCACTGGAGCGTGTGCCCACAAATCTGATCGAAGCCTCGGCTGATCTTGGTGGCAATCCGGCGCAGACCTTCCGTCACGTGCTGTGGCCACTGGCCCTGCCCGGCCTGGTGGCTGGTTCGATCTTCACGTTTTCGCTGACGCTGGGGGATTACATCATTCCGCAGGTAGTTGGCGGGTCGCAACAGTTTCTGGGTAACGCGGTTTATCTGCAACAGGGTACGGCCGGAAATATTCCACTGGCCGCTGCGTTTACTGTCGTGCCGATTGTGATCATGCTGGCTTATCTCTCGATTGCCAAACGCATGGGGGCCTTTGATGCGCTCTGATGTATCGGCACGGCCAGCCTGGTGGTTGACGGTGGCAACAGTTGCAGCGCTGCTGTTTATTCACGTGCCGTTGATCCTGATCATTGTCTATTCGTTTTCTGCCGATGTGTCGTTCCAGTTTCCACCATCCGGCTTGACCACAAAGTGGTATGGAGAGGCGTGGCAACGCTCCGATATGTGGGCCGCCTTGTGGCTGTCGGTGAAGGTGGCTTCGATTGCAACTTTGGTGGCGCTGATATTGGGCACCATGGCTGCGGCGGCGTTGTGGAAGTCACGTTTTTTCGGCAAGGATTATGTGTCGTTGTTGTTCATCCTGCCGATTGCGCTTCCCGGCATCATCACAGGCATTGCGTTGCGGTCTGCCTTCAATATTCTCGATATTCCGTTTTCGATCTGGACCATCATGCTGGGCCACGCAACCTTCTGCATTGTGGTGGTTTACAACAATGTGCTGGCGCGGTTCCGGCGGGTGTCCGGGTCGATGATTGAGGCGTCGATGGATCTGGGTGCGGATGGGTTTCAGACGTTTCGCCATGTTGTGCTGCCGCAAATCGGGTCTGCATTATTGGCCGGAGGCATGCTGGCTTTTGCGCTGTCGTTCGATGAGGTGATCGTCACGGTATTCACCAACGGACTAGAAAACAAGACCCTGCCGATCTGGATTTTTGAACAGCTGTTTCGTCCACGGGAAAGGCCAGTTACCAATGTGGTGGCGGTGCTGGTGATGGTGATCACGCTGGTGCCGGTGATAGCGGCATATTATTTGACAAAAGATGGCGAACATACCGGTGGGGTCGGGAAGTAGGCCGAATTAGGGGCCGCGGCAAAGTGCTACAGTACGTAAACCCGAAGCGCTCCGTTCGAGCCCACATCCACTCCCACAACCCGGTTGATTGAAATCCCATAGTCCGCGAGTGCAGCGCGCGTCACCGGGTTGTTGCGCAGCGCCTTCCGCAACCTGTTCACACCGCTCGCATTTTTCTCAACTGTCAGCTTCGTGCTTTGGATATCGTCGGTATAATTGCCAATACCCTGGAACGGGCGGATAAGGTCGCGGCGGAGGTTGATCACTCCGACGGCGGGCACCGATTTCAGGCGGGCAATTTTTTGGGCCGTGGAGCCTGCCCGCATGATTGTTGCATCAAGCGGAACACCGCCGAACAGGTTGTTCTGGGCTTGAGTAACGGGTGAGATAGCGACTGTACTTGCCAAGGCAAGGGCTGCCAGTGGGAGAAAACGGTAGCGCATCGGTTTTGCCTCCTTTGGTTAGAGGACTAGACATGGGGGCATGTTGGCGTCGGTTCAAGGGGTTCCCGCTGCGTCACACATCAAGCGCTGCTTCCTCCACGAACTGCGCCCGCTCGCTGATGAAGTTGAACCTCTCTTCAGGCTTGTTGCCCATGAGTTGTTCGACCACTTTCGCCGTGCTGGTACGGACGGCGTCGGTTAAGGTCACGCGGAGCAGGAGCCGTTTTGACGGATCCATTGTCGTCTCCTTCAACTGCGGGGCCGTCATTTCGCCAAGGCCCTTGAAGCGACCCACTTCGGTTTTGCGGTTGCCAAAGACTGTCTTCAACAATTCGTCCTTGTGCTGATCATTTCGGGCATAGGCGTTTTTACCGCCCTGACTGAGACGGTAAAGCGGAGGTACTGCGAGATAGAGATGGCCTTGGTCGATGAGCAGCGGCATCTGGCGGTAGAAAAAGGTGATGAGCAGTGAGGCGATGTGAGCGCCGTCAACGTCGGCGTCGGTCATGATGATGACCTTGTCATAGCGCAGGTCTTCTTCGCGGTAGGACGAGCCTGTGCCCGCTCCCAGCGCTTGCGTGAGGTCACCGATTTGCTGGTTGCCCGCGAGTTTGTCCTTGCCGGCATTGGCAACGTTGAGAATTTTACCACGCAGCGGCAGCACGGCCTGGTTTTCGCGGTTGCGGGCCTGTTTGGCTGAACCACCGGCGCTGTCGCCTTCAACGATGAAGAGTTCAGAGCCTTGCAACTGGTTGGCAGAACAATCGGCGAGTTTTCCCGGCAGGCGCAGTTTGCGGACTGCGGTTTTGCGGCCCACTTCTTTTTCCTGTCGGCGGCGGATGCGGTCTTCCGCCCGGTCGATGATCCAGTCGAGCAAGCGATCTGCCTGTGCTGGGTGGCCTGACAGCCAATGGTCGAAGTGATCACCAACAGCACGGTCGACGATCTTGACGGCTTCGACGGTGGCGAGTTTGTCTTTGGTCTGGCCTACAAATTCCGGTTCGCGAATGAACACGGACAGCATGCCGCCGGATTGCACCATCACGTCGTCAGCAGTGATGACCCCTGCCCGCTTGTTGTTTTTCATCTCGGCATAGTTCTTGAGCGAGCGTGTCAGGGCTGTGCGAAAGCCGATTTCGTGGGTTCCGCCGTCAGCTGTGGGAATTGTGTTGCAGTAGGAGGACATGAAGCCATCGTCCCCGCCAAACCACGCAACGGCCCACTCCACCGAACCGTGGCCACCTTCTTTTTCCATTTTACCGGAGAAGATTTCGTCGACCACGCGGGTGCGGCCTTCGAGGCGTTCTTCGAGAAAATCTTTAAGTCCTCCAGGAAAATGAAACACGGCTTGTTCTGGCGTGTCCTTGTCCGTGATGTTGACAGCCGCGCAGTTCCAGCGGATTTCCACACCACCATAGAGATAGGATTTGGAGCGCGACATGCGATAGAGGCGGGCTGCGTTAAAGGCGGTGTTGCCCTTGCCGAAGATTTGTTCGTCAGGCTTGAATTTCACCATGGTGCCGCGGCGGCCAGAGACTTTGCCCAAGTTCTGGATTGGCCCTTGCGATTTGCCGCGGCGGAATTCCTGACGGTAAAGCTGTTGCCCGCGCGCCACTTCGACAACGAGGTGCTCGGAGAGCGCGTTGACGACGGATACGCCCACACCGTGCAAACCGCCCGAAGTATCGTAAGCGCCAGAGTCAAATTTGCCACCTGCGTGCAGCACGGTCAGCACCACTTCGATGGTGGATTTGTCCTTGAACTTTGGATGTGGTTCCGGTGGAATGCCGCGACCATTGTCGGTGACTGCGAGATAGCCGTCAGCGAAATATTCAACTTCAATGCGGGTGGCGTGGCCTGCCACGGCTTCGTCCATGGAGTTGTCAATGACTTCGGCGAAGAGGTGATGCAGGGCTTTTTCGTCTGTGCCACCTATATACATACCGGGACGGCGGCGCACAGGCTCGAGGCCTTCCAGCACTTCAATATCATTTGCCGTGTAGCTGTCTTCACCACGGGATTTGGCGGTAGCTTTGGATTTCTGTTGTTTCGGCGGCTCCGGCACTTCGCCGAAAAGATCATTGGTGTTGGGTACTTTGGCCATATCAGGTGTGCTCAATCGAATCGTTTGGAGCAGTCTTACAGACCCGAGACGGCATATGGAAATGGCCCTTGTTTTTCAATGTTGCACGGGCTTTGATGCTTGCATGAAAGAAATTTTTCAACTCCTGCTGGTTGGCCTGCTGGCCGTTCCGGCAAATGCAGACGAACGACCGCTGCTTGGCGCTCAAATATTGGAGCAGTTGAATGGTAAATCATTCCAACAAGTGAGGCCTACGACGACACGCCATATCGAACAAATATTTCAAGTGGGTGGTGCAACACAATTTGTGGTCGACGGGCAATATCAACACGGACTTTGGAAAGTAGAAGGCAATAAATATTGTTCTTCATGGCCACCAGCAGAAGATTGGGATTGTTATGACCTGTTGCAGGATGGAACGACAATCGTTTTCCTGAGTTCCCGTGGTGCACGCTATGTCATGGTCCCAACCGCGCCCTGATCTGGCCCCATCATTAGTGCTTTACTTGTGAGGTATTTACCTTAAAGCGCACGCTTTTGTTTGACGCCACAGAAGGAGACGCCAAACCATGACTCTAACAAACAAGACCAGTCACCCCATTCACGCCACTTGGAACGGACCCATTGTCATGCTGGGCTTCGGCTCAATTGGTCGCGGTTCGCTGCCGTTGATCCTGCGTCATATTGCCTGTGACAAGTCGAAGATTACCATCATCGATCCGTCGGATGAAAACAAATGGATTGCCGAGAAGGAAGGCATCAGCTTCGTGCAATCGGCGATCACGCGGAAGAATTACAAATCGCTGTTGAAGCCGTTGCTGACGGCGGGACCCGGCCCTGCTTTCATCGTCAACCTTACGGTAGATGTGGATGCGTTGGACATCATTCGTCTGGCGCGTAGCACGGGTGCGCTGTGCCTCGATACGGTGATCGAGCCGTGGCCCGGCTTTTATTACAACAAGACCCTCACCAATGCAGATCGCACCAATTATGCGATGCGCGAGAAAATGTTGGCGTTGAAAGCAGAGTTTGGAGCAGGCACCACCGCAGTGTCGTGCTGTGGTGCTAACCCTGGCATGGTGTCGTGGCTGGTGAAGGATGCGTTGTTGCACATCGCACGCGATACAAAGACCAGGCACAAACATCCGGTGACAAGGGATGACTGGGCCGGGCTGGCGAAAAAGCTTGGCGTCAAGGGCATTCACATTGCAGAACGTGACACGCAGCGCATCAAAAAGCAGAAGCCGGTTGATACTTTCCTCAACACATGGTCCGTGGACGGATTTATTTCTGAAGGCTTGCAGCCTGCCGAACTGGGCTGGGGTTCCCATGAAAAGAAACTGCCCACTGAAGGACGGCGGCACAACCACGGCACCAAGGCTGCGATTTATCTCGAACGCCCCGGTGCGGATACGCGTGTGCTGACGTGGACGCCAACGGTGGGCGAGCATTTTGGTTTTCTCGTCACCCACAATGAAGCGATCTCAATTTCAGATTATTTCACCGTGAAGCAGGGCCGCAGCGTGGTCTATCGGCCCACGTGTCACTACGCTTATCACCCTTGCAATGATGCGATTTTGTCATGGCATGAATTGCTCGGCGCTGGCGGCAAGCGGCAATCCAAACAACATGTTTTGACGGAAGACGAGATCGCTGACGGTGGTGACGAGCTTGGTGTGTTGATCTACGGTCACAAGAAGAACGCCTATTGGTATGGCTCGAAATTGAGCATCGATGAGGCGCGGGCTTTGGCGCCCTATCAGAATGCCACGGGCATGCAGGTCACGTCGTCGGTTTTGGCGGGGATAGTGTGGGCGATTGAGAATCCGGCATGTGGCATCGTGGAATCAGATGAAATGGACCATGTGCGATGCCTGGAAGTACAACGGCCCTATCTGGGTAAATTGACGGGCACCTACACGGACTGGAATCCGTTGCAGCAACGTGTGCAATTTTTTGAAGAGAAACTCGATCGGAAGGACCCATGGCAGTTTACGAATATTCTGATGCGTTAAATACCGCCGCATTGCCCCTCATCCGGCCTTCGGCCACCTTCTCCCGCCAAGAGGGGCGGAAGAAGGCGATTGTTGCTGTCCCCTCCCAAGATGATCACTGAGGGAGATATGAATCCGAGTGCCTTCTCCCGCCTCTTCCGGCGGGAGAAGGTGGCCGAAGGCCGGATGAGGGCTAGCGCACTTTACTCTTCCGTTCCGCCCTCTTCCACCACATGCATCTCCAGCGGTGGCTGCATTTCTGTCCCGTCCAGTGGATCTTCGTCTTCGGTCAACGCGTCTGACATCTGTGGCAGCGGCATATCGAAGCCGGGAGGTAGATTGCCTTCGAGAAGGCCTGCGGCTTTCAGTTCGTGCAGGCCCGGCAGATCGGTGATTTCGTTGAGGCCGAAGTGGCGGAGGAAGGCGTCTGTCGTTCCATAGGTGACAGGGCGGCCGGGCGTCTTGCGCCGGCCGCGCATGCGCACCCAGCCCATATCGAGGAGAATATCGAGGGTGCCTTTGGAAATGGCAACACCCCTGATGTCCTCGATTTCTGCCCGGGTGACAGGTTGATGGTAAGCCACGATAGAGAGGGTTTCGAGACCTGCTTTTGTCAGCTTCTTTTGCTGTATGGTTTCACGGCGCAGCACGAAAGCGACGTCAGGCGATGTGCGCAGCATGTAATTGCCAGCAATTTGCACAAGGTTGACGCCGCGATTCTGGTAATTGGCAGCGAGGTCATCGAGTAGCGACTGCACGTCAGTGCCTACGGGCAGCAATTCCAGCAGTTTTGCCGGGCTCACAGGTTCGGTTGCGGCGAACAGCATGGCTTCGATGATACGGAGGTGCTGGTCACGGTCCATCTGGGGATGCAGTGTGATGCTGGCGCTTTGGTTTTCCGGTTCGTCCATCACGTCGTCCATCAGCGGTTGGGGCTGGGTTTGCATTGTCTGTCCTCTGTCACTCAGGCTACGGCACGTCGGCGCAAGAAAATCGGTTGGAAGGCTTCGTCCTGGCGCAGTTCAATGACCCCTTCGCGGGCCAGCTCAAGGCTGGCGGTGAAACTGGAGGCGCGAACCGAACGGCGGGTTTCCGGCGCTGAAATATATTTTTCCAACCAATGGTCGAAGGTGCCCCACTCGTCCATGGCACCCAACAAGCGTTGCAGGGTTTCACGGGCTTCTTTGATTGACCAGGTCGCCTGCTTTTTGACAGTGTAGGTCTGGTGCACCATTTTGCGTTGACGGCGTTCGGCATAGGCCTTGAGCAAATCGAGCAGTGTGTCGCCGTATTCTTTCTGGGTCTCGATGACGAGTGGTTCGGGTGCGCCGCGTTCAAACACGTCACGACCGAGTTGTGGGCCGTTCATCAGCTTTTCAGCAGCATCGCGCATGGCTTGCAGGCGTTGCAGGCGGAAAGCCAGGCGCTGGGCCATATCGAGCGGTTCGGTGTCGCCTTCCTTTGGCGCCTGCGGGATGAGCAGTCTGGATTTCAGGTAAGTGAGCCAGGCCGCCATGACGAGGTAGTCCGCCGCCAGTTCGAGGCTCACCTTCTGGGCACGCTCTATGAAAGCGATGTATTGATCGGCAAGGGCCAGAATCGAGATGCGGTGCAAGTCGATCTTGTGATTGCGCGCGAGTTCCAGAAGCAGATCGAGCGGGCCTTCAAAGCCGTCGAGATCAATGATCAGCTGGTCAACATCGGGCGGCGCATCTGCGTCGCGGCGAGGTTCAGCTTCGCCGTCGGGCCATGGAGTGTTGTCTGCTTCGTTTGCCATGGTTCGGATTTAGCCTGTTCGGGTGGCGATTGCGAAGGGCATTTCAGGAGTTTCGAGGGTTTTCCCCAGCTTGGGGTGTTGATGTTCCTTCTTTTTTACGCCACCGCAAAAGACATCACAGCTTCCAGATCTTTCAGCGCCGTCTTCTCATCGTAGCGTTGGGGTTTTCTGCGGTGTTTCAGGGCGGCTTTGGCGCGGGCCATGGCTTTTCCCACGAGTGGGGTTGCAGCTTCAGCCACCTGTTGCATTTCCGAAAGCACACCGTTGCAGTGCAGAACCATATCGCAGCCTGCTTCAAGTGCGGCAGTGGTTTTCGCGGCGAGGCTGCCGCTCAGGGCTTTCATGGAAAGATCGTCGGTCATCAGCAGGCCATTGTAGCCCAATTGCTTGCGGATCACGTCGCGTATAGCGCGTTTTGACAGGGTGACGGGGTTGTGCTTGTCGATGACGTCGAAGACGACATGGGCGCTCATGGCCATGGGGCAATCGGCAAAGCCGGCAAAGGTGCGGAAGTCGGTGGCCTCAAGCTGGGCACGGGAAGTCGAGACGCGGGGCAGTTCCTTGTGACTGTCGACCGTGGCCCGGCCATGGCCAGGTATATGCTTCATGACTGGCAAAACGCCGCCATCATAAAAGCCAGCGACATGGGCGCGGGCCAGTGCGAGAACGATTTCGGGTGTCATGCCATAGGCACGGTCGCTGATTACGGCGTGACCGTCAGTTTGCGGCAAATCCAATACAGGCAGACAGTTGACTGTGATTCCCACGCGTTCCAGATCGTCAGCCATCAAGCGGCCCACGTTACGGGCGGCGCGCAGGGCGTGTATCGGGCAGCTCTTGTAAAGTGCGCCGAAGCGGGCAGCGGCGGGGTATTTGCGCCATTCGGGGTTGGCATTTGGGCCCATGCGCTGGACGCGTCCGCCCTCCTGATCTATCAACACGGGGGCGTCCTTGCGGCCCACAGCGTCGCGGAAATCTGCGGTCAACGCCTTGATTTGCACGCTTGAGGCGCAGTTTCGTTGAAACAGAATAAGGCCCCAGGGGTTTGAATTCGAAAAAAAGTCACGTTCGGCTTGAGACAAGGAAGTTCCCTCACAGCCGCTAATAAATGATTTGATTGTGCTTTTCATGGGTGATCACCTTGTTAACCCCAACCGCGACGCGCACCCTGCCTCACAATTGGTAGTTGTCGTACAATCTGCGTGGAGTTATTTACCGGAGTCTTAACGCCTATCGTCTTTTTACGAGGCAATCCCTCTCGCCAGAGGCAAACAACGAGCTGCAAACGGCATCGGCCTGGGCTTTGCTGTCCATGCGCCCCACACTCAAACGAAAGCGGGTGGAGCCGCCGACATCAGCCTCAGAGATAATCGGCGAGAACCGACCGAGAGTGCCGCTGTTTCTAGCCTTGAGCCGCGCAAATTCTGTTGTGGCTTCCGCCTTGCTGCGGAAAGACGCGAGTTGCACAACAAAATCGCCGCCAGTTGATGCTTGCTGTTGCGCTGGTTCAAGGGGGGTGATGGGTTTTTTCGCGGGCTGCGGCTGCTTGGGAATGATGGGCTCAGCTGTTGCAACATCAACAGGTTGTTCCTGGACTGGATTATCAGGCGTTTTGCTGAAGAGATCAGCCAGGGTGCGCTTTTTCTTGGGTGCTGGTGTTGCGGGAGCGACCGGGGCCTGGGCTGGCTGGGCAACGCCATCACCAAACAAACCACCTGTATCGTCGTCTTGTGTTGATGCGATCCCAGGTTCAGCCGCAATCTGTCGGGCTTTCGCCTTGGCAGGCTTCGAGGGTGGAACAAGGACGACAGGCTTCGCGCCCAGATTGCTTGCGGACAGCTTGTCTTTGATTGCCGCCGATTTTTTCTTTTCGATTTTCTTCTGGATTGGGGCCGCAGGCGTTTCTGTGGCGTCGGTGATTTGTTCAGTGCCTGCTTCGGCAACAGGTGTGGTCAGTGAGCGCGTTGCATCGGCTGGTTTTTCAATTTCACCGGGAGCGGGCGGTGTTGATTCAGCAACAGGTGTGTCTGCAACGGGGCTTGGTGGCGCAATCTCAGCGGTGTCTGGAGCGACAACTGCCGCCTGGCTTTCGCCGGCGGCAGGAGTAATTGATTCAGCAGATTGTTTTTCGGATGCAGGAGCAAGCGACCCTTGTTGGTCCCCTGCCCCACCGGGTGGCGGTGGGATGGGAAGCGGCGCGGCATCATCGCCGCCCGTCGGTTGCGGGGTGGTTTGTGCTGCGGGTGGTGTTGGTTCTGGAACGGCGGAAGGGGTTTCGAGAACTGGTGACACATCGCCGCCAATTACTTCCTGATCGCCGACGATGCGATCATAGATCTGCTTTTTGGTTGGTGTGGCAGCTGTATTGGATTGCGGCGCCGATGGCTGTTCCGCCTGAACCTTTGCGGGAGCTTCGGGCGGTGTTACCGCAGGAACTTGCTGGGTGGTGGTTTGCCCGTTGGAGAAAGGCTTGAATTTCGTGTAAGCGTAGGCCAACCCGACTGCAAGTGCTACGGCCAACAAGAACATTATGGCCAATATCCAAGGGGCCCGGGAACGCGGGGCTTCGTCCTCATAGCCATATTCAGCTTCGCGGTAAGCCTGCTGGTAATCGTTGCTGCTCGGACGGGAGGCACCACGACTCGGCGCTTCGTCATAGCCATCATCTGCGTACTCTGCGTCAGGAGCAGGCACGGGACCGCGAAGAGGCGGCCTGTTGTTGCGCGGTGGCGGCGCGAAAGCACCGGGAACCGGACCGTTGCCCTGACCATAATCCGATTGGGCAGGTTGATAATTGGTATTCAAGCCAGGTGTTGGCCGGGCTGGCATATTAAGGCGTGGACCATTCGGCGGCACATATCCACCTTGAGGCGGCGGCGGTACGCTGAAACCACGGTTCGGCTGCACATAACCCGGTGGCGGTGCATAACCGGTGGCTGGGTCAATGGGACGATAAGGTGGAACAGGCTGCTGGCCATAGGCCGGAGGATAACCGGGAGGCAGGGTTCCGACGCCTGGATAACCCTGTGGGGCCTGAGGTTGGAATGGCGCTGGTTGTGGCCTTGGCTGAAAGCCCGGAACACCGGGTTGACCGCCTCCGCCCAGTGGTGGGCGGGCTGGGGATAGTTGTGGCTGTGCGTTGGCAGGTGCGGACGGAAACCCCTGCGGTGGTATCGCCGGACGCTGAGGTGCCGACGCCGGCATTGGTGCAGCAGCAGCCTTGGCTTCATTCTCTTCGGCGAAAGCAAACTTGGGCTTGGGTGCAGATGGAGGCGGGTTCACTGGTGCTGCAAAAGGCGGCGGCGGAGGCGCTGCTGCTGCTGCCTCGTGGCGTTGCTTGGCCACTTGCACGCGTTGTTCTGCCATTTTGGTTGACGCATCACGTTGGCTGCGCAACCGCTCGGCCAGCTTGTCTGGCGAAACTGGTGGCGGTGCTTTCGGATTGGCGCGGGGTGCCATGGGCGCCGGGCGCACGGGAGCCGTTGCTGCCGGGCGCGGGGCAGTTGGCGTCGCCCGCGAAACAGGCGATTTGGCTGAAG
>JANPCL010000003.1:0-5334 GCA_031430915.1 Hyphomicrobiales bacterium | reverse complement strand
TCTTCACCACTATCGCATGCTGGCTTGGGGCCCGGACGGGAACTTTCCCTCCATTTTATTCGCAGCCACCCTGAGATCGTGCCCAGATCAAACACCCCCTCCCCCCTTCGGGGTACTCCCCCGGCGAAGCCGCCGAGGGAGAAATCGGTGCTGCTTTCTCCCTCATCGCCCTTGCGATGGGGGAGTACCCCGAAGGCGGGAGGGGGTGTGTCCGTTTGTTTCACACTTCCCCACCTGCTTTGTTGACTTTCCCAAACGCTTTGGTCATAAGCCGCTCAAATTCAAGGTCATATCCAGTCTTCGTGGGTCAGACAGGGGTTGGGGGTGACCCTGACCTGATAGCGAAACGCGTTTGTTATCAAAGATTTATACGAAGACCTTTCGAAATACGGAGTTTAACGTGAAGCGCACTTACCAACCATCCAAGCTCGTCCGCAAGCGCCGCCATGGCTTTCGCGCCCGCATGGCAACTGTTGGCGGTCGCAACGTCATCCGTCGCCGTCGTGCTGCCGGTCGCAAGCGCCTGAGCGCCTAAGTCGTTACCAATCATTATGGACAGGCTTTTGCGGCGGCGTGATTTTCTCGCGGCGGCGAAAGCGCCTGCTGTTTCAATGCCAAGCGTGGTGATCCAGTCACGTAAACGCGAAGATGACGCGCCCGCACGGGTTGGATTTACCTGTACCAAGAAGCTTGGCAATGCCGTGATGCGAAACCGCATCCGCCGCCGGATGAAGGAAGCGGCACGGCTTTCAATGCCTGAATTGGCACTTCCCGCCCATGATTATGTGCTGATCGGGCGCATATCAGCGGAAAAGCGGGACTTTGATCTCTTGCGCAAAGACATTATATCAGCCCTCACCAAACTCCACGCCGGGCAAGGCAAAGTGTTCGACCGGACGCGCGCCAAGCCCCGCAACAAGGACAAGCAACCGTGATGAACCAATCGCCTTTCGGCCAGAAGAACAAGGGGCCGGACAGCCAGAACTTCATTCTTGCCATGGTCCTGTCGATGGCCATCATTTTCGGTTGGCAATATTTTTATGGCACGCCGGGTTTTCTGCAGCCTGCAACACCGGCAACACAGACAACTCAGGTTGATGGCGCTGCTGTTCCTGCGGTTGCAGGGGCGAGCACCGTCGTAGACCGGGCAAAGGCCCTCACCCTCGAACCGCGCGTCACAATAGAAACCAGAGAGCTTGCGGGCAGCATCAATCTCACCGGCGCACAGATCGACGACCTGCATCTGAAAAACTATCATGAGACCGCCGACAAGACGAGCCCGATCATCACCTTCCTGTCGCCCAACAATACCCAGAATGGCTATTTTGCCGAGCAGGGTTTCGTGACGGTTATCGGCCAGTCGGTGAAATTGCCGGATTCGAAAACTGCATGGAAAGCTTCGGCAGGTGCGAAGCTAACGGAAACAACGCCGTTGGTGCTGACGTGGGACAATGGCGAAGGCCTGCTGTTTCGCCGCGAACTTTCAGTCTCCGACGACTTTCTGATCACAGTCAAACAGAGCGTTGAGAACAAGACTGCTGCTGCAGTTTCACTGCTGCCCTACTCGCGCGTGCAACGCCAAGGCACGCCAGTTGTCGCGGGCTACTACAGTTTCTTCGAAGGCATGTTGGGTGTGCAAAACGAAAAGCTGGTAGAAAAACATTACACCGACGTCGCAAAGGAAAACGGCAAGGTTGAAAACCAGACCCGTGGTGGCTGGCTGGGTTTCACCGACAAATATTGGGCAACGTCGATCATTCCCGACCAGTCGCGCGATATCAAGGTGACCTATCAACATATCAAACAAGGTGAGCGCGATGCTTACCAAGCTGACTATCTGGCCACGGAACCTTTGGTCATCGCTCCGGGGTCGATCGGACTTTACGAGGATCATCTGTTTGCTGGCGCCAAGATTGTGCAGACCATTGATGCCATTGGCGAGAAGTACAAGATCAGCCGTTTTGACCTGATGATCGACTGGGGCTGGTACAAGTTCCTGACACAGCCGATGTTCAAGCTGATGGCTTGGGCAAAGAGCTTGCTGGGTAATTTCGGTCTCGCCATTCTGTTCGTGACGGTTCTGGTGAAAGCGGCAGTTTTTCCGCTGGCTAATAAGTCCTACGCGTCCATGAGCAAGATGAAAAAGCTGCAGCCGGAAATGGAGCGCATCAAGGGTGAGTTCCCGGATGACAAGGTGAAGCAACAGCAGGCCATCATGGAGATGTACAAGAAGGAGAAGGTCAATCCTGTCTCCGGCTGTTTGCCGGTACTCGTGCAGATCCCGATTTTCTTTGCCATTTACAAAGTCATTCTCACGTCCATCGAATTGCGCCACGCGCCGTTTTACGGTTGGATTCATGATTTGTCGGCACCCGACCCGACGAGCCTGTTCAATCTCTTTGGGCTCATTCCCTGGACGCCACCGCATATTCTCATGCTGGGCATCTGGCCCATTCTCATGGGTATAACCATGTGGGTGCAGATGCGTCTGAACCCCGCACCTGCTGATCCCATCCAGGCTTCGATGTTCAACTGGATGCCGTTGCTGTTCACCTTCATGCTGTCGTCGATGCCAGCTGGCCTTGTCATTTACTGGACCTGGAGCAACCTGCTTTCGATCATCCAGCAGAGCTTCATCATGAAGAAGCATGGTACGGAATTGAACCTGTTCGGAAACATCCGCGACAGCATTCCGTTCCTGCGCAAGAAAACTCCGGCATGAGTGTTCGCACTTACAACGAACTGGAATTGAAAGCGGGGCGGCAATTGTTTTCCGCCCCGAGTTCTTTCCGCTTGGGCGTTGCGAAACTTGAACAGCTGCCACCTGTACGCGGGGTGGAAATCGCCATTGCCGGGCGTTCCAACGTTGGCAAGTCGTCGCTGATCAACGCGCTGACAGGTGTCAAAGGTTTGGCGCGCGCGTCCAACACGCCGGGGCGGACACGAGAACTGAATTTCTTCGACATCGCCAGCCGCATGACGATGGTGGACATGCCGGGCTATGGTTACGCGAAAGCGCCGAAGACCGAAGTCAAAGCGTGGCAGGCGGTGTTGCGGGGCTATTTGCGCGGTCGCCCAGGATTGACGCGGGCTTTCGTGCTGATCGATTCACGCCACGGTGTGAAGCCGGAAGACTTGGAAATGTTCGACATGCTGGATGAAGCGGCGGTGGCCTATCAGTTGGTGCTCACAAAAACGGACAAGATCAAGCCTGCGGAACTGGAGACGGTTATTGCAGAAACGGCGAAGATTGCGGGGGGACGTGCAGCAGCATTTCCATTGCTGCATGCGACGTCGTCGGACAAAGACTGGGGCATGGCGGAGCTCAGGGCGGAGATTGCCGGGTTGCTGGTGTAAAAGGCCCCTACTCAGTACGACGACTTCAGCCCTTCCAAAAACACCTTCGCACTCGCCGCAATCCGCTCTTTCTCAGCGTCATCGAACTTCTCGTAAACCCGCGTGATGTTTCCCATGCGGGGATTCTTTGAGAAGCGTTGCAGGTGCCGCGCCATGAAATCCCAGTACAGCGCATTGAACGGACACGCGTCTGGCCCGGTGCGTTGTTTGACGTCGTAGCGGCAAGACTTGCAATAGTCGGACATCTTGTTGATGTAGTTGCCGGAGGCCGCGTATGGCTTCGACCCCAGCAATCCGCCGTCGGCATGCAGTGCCATGCCAATTGTGTTGGGCAGTTCCACCCATTCATAGGCATCGGCATAAACGGCAAGATACCACTCATGCACTTCCTGGGGATTGATCCCCGCGATGAGCGCGAAATTTCCGGTGACCATCAAGCGCTGGATGTGATGGGCGTAGGCCTCCTCGCGGGTCTGCTTCACGGCCTGCGCGATGCAGTTCATGTCTGTCTCGCCAGTCCAGTAAAAATCCGGCAGGGGGCGTGTGGCATTGAGCACATTCACATCGCGATAGTCCGGCATCTTGAGCCAGTAAATGCCACGGATATATTCGCGCCATCCGATAATCTGACGGATGAAACCTTCGGCGGCGGCCAGCGGCACACGCCCTGCCCGGTATTCGTCTTCCACACGGCGGCAGACGTGGAGAGGGTCCAGGAGTCCCAGATTGATGTAGGGTGAAAGTACAGCATGGTGCAGGAATTTCTGGCCCGTAAGCATGGCGTCCTGGGTCTCGCCAAATTTCGGAAGTGCCGAGATCAGAAAATGTTCGAGTGCCTGCTCGGCCTGTTCAGTTGTGACAGCAAACCAGAAGGGGTCAATGTCGCCAAAATTGTCTTCTGCGATCTTTTGAGTCAGCGCGATACAATCACGCGTGATTTCATCGGGTGCAAAGCGCAGCGGCCCCGGCATGAAGAGATCAGATTTGGCGGGCTTCCGGTTCTCGGAGTCAAAATTCCATTGCCCACCCACGGGCTTGTCACCCTCCATCAACAGCCCGGTCTGGCGGCGCATGTCGCGGTAGAAATATTCCATGCGGAGTTCTTTGCGTCCGTCGGCCCATTGCCGAAAACCGGCGTGGGTGCAGAGGAAGCGCCTGTCCTCAAGTTGGTGTATCTGGTGCAAGTCTTCGCGCAAGCGCCACTCGCCAGGTTCCGTCATCACCACATCTGAAATGCCATGGCGTAACTTGGCGCGCTCGACCTCGCCCTTCAGGCTGTGGGTGTTGCCCTCATCTTTCATAAACACATAATCCACGCGCCAGCCTTCCGCGCGCAGCGCTTCAGCAAAGTGGCGCATGGCGGAAAATACCAGCACAAATTTCTTCTTGTGATGGCGGGCGTAGGTGGCTTCGGCCATGACCTCGGCCATCAGCACCACGTCATGCAGCTTGTCCCCCTCCCTGAGGCTTGAGAGGGAGAGGCTGAGCTGGTCGCCCAGAACGAGGATGAGGTGTTGATCCGGCAGTGTCATGACCCGTATACGTTTTGAAGAAAAAAGAGGTTCTATGACCCAACCCGTTATCATGTGGTTTCGCCAGGATTTGCGTCTGGCGGATCACCCTGCCCTCACCGCTGCCGCTGCTGCGGGTCCGGTATTGCCGGTGTTCATTCTGGATGAAGAAACGCCGGGAGATTGGCGCTGGGGCGGTGCATCACGCTGGTGGTTGCATCACAGCCTGGCAAAATTGAACACCGCCTTGCCACTGGTGTTGCGGCGGGGCGAGGCAGTATCCGTGCTTGAGAAATTGATCACCGATAGTGCTGCTTCGGGGCTCTACTTCACGCGGGACTATGCCCCGTGGTCAGGCGCGCTGGAGCGCCGGGTGAAGGAGATGTGTGACAGCAACAACGTGGATTGCCATCGACATGGCGGCTTCCTGTTGCATGAACCGGAAAGCATTCGCAATGGGTCCGGA
>JANPCL010000002.1:0-17774 GCA_031430915.1 Hyphomicrobiales bacterium | reverse complement strand
GCGGCTTCAACCGCCACAAGTTCATTGGCGATTTCGCTGGAGGCATGCGATTGAACGTGATTCAACCACGGTCCCGCATGGTTCACGCGCGGCAGTTTTCGGGCGTCGGCAAGCGTTTTCGCGGACCATTGCGGGTAGGTCTGGCCCATCAAAGGCAAGTCGAGCAGCCATTCTCCGGGGTAGTCTATGATATCAAGATGCAGTTTGCCGCCGTGCAGGTTGCGGGCAATCAGGCCTCTGGGTTCATATTCAATGGTGAGGCGCAACTGGCTGATGCGGCTGGTGCCATCGGGCCAGGTGCGGTTTTCGCCTGTCAGTTTGGCCAAGTTCTGCTCATAGGGAAAGCGCGGCAGCTCATCGTCAGGCTGCGGTTCAAGATAACAACGGGAAATGCGACCCTTGGCATAGGCATCGAAAACCGGCAGGCGAGCACCCTTCAGCAGGGCATGCACCAGCGCCGTGATGAATACGGTTTTGCCGGAGCGGGACAGGCCCGTCACGCCAAGACGCAAAGTGGGGTTCACCAGTCCGGTGGCGAAATCCTTCAGGCCACCGGCGGCTATCCGCCCTGCATCAACTGCTTTTTGCAACCGTGTCACGCCACATTTTTCCCT
The DNA here is from genome assembly GCA_031430915.1 of Hyphomicrobiales bacterium. GTDB lineage: Bacteria > Pseudomonadota > Alphaproteobacteria > Rhizobiales > Aestuariivirgaceae > Aestuariivirga. Next base: position 17,160 of record JANPCL010000002.1, on the reverse strand, counting down.
TCGTACCGTCTCAAATAGGAATAAAAAACGGAAGCTTCAAGGCCGCGGGACAAATTATTTTTTGCCGATGTTGGCAAGGTCAAAAGGCGTGGTCTGGTAGACTTCGTTAATCCAGTTGCCAAACAGCAGGTGGGCATGGGCGCGCCAGCGATTTTCAGGAGGATTTTCCGGGTTGTCACCGGGATAATAGTTGGCGGGCAAGGCGATGGCTTTCTCAGCTGCCACGTCCCGCTCGTATTCCTCGGCCAATGAGCGCGTGTCGTATTCAATATGATTGAACATATATAGGGCGCGGTGGGCTGGGTCATCGATGAGGCAGAGCCCCATTTCGTTGGACTCCATCAAGACCTCCAGGCCGCGATCCGTGGGAACGTCAGCGCGGCGCACTTCTGTCCAGCGCGAGACCGGCATGCAGAAGTCATCGGAGAATCCGCGCAGATAGGTCGAGGCCGGGTTCAGGTTGCGGTGGGGGTAAATGCCGAAGGCCTTGGCGGGTAGGCTATGTTTTTCAACACCGTGAAAGTGGTGCAGTGCCGCCTGGGCGGCCCAGCAGATGTGCATGGTGGAATGCACATGGGTTTGGGTCCAGTCGAGTATGGCTGCCATCTCTGTCCAGTAGGTTACGTCTTCAAATGGCATCTGCTCAATCGGTGCGCCGGTGATGATGAAGCCGTCGAAGCGCTGGTCCTTCACATCTTCCCATGCGTCATAGAAGGCGAGCATATGTTCTTGTGAGGTGTTCTTCGGTGTGTGATTGGTGATGCGCACCAGTGACAAATCCACCTGCAAGGGTGATGCGCCGATCAGTCTGGCAAACTGTGTTTCGGTTTTGATCTTGTTCGGCATCAGGTTGAGGAGGCCAATGCGCAAGGGGCGGATGTCCTGGCGGTTGGCAGTGGACTCCGCCATGACGTTCACGCCCTCTTTTTCAAGAATGCGGCGTGCAGGCAGTTCATTGGGAATGCGGATGGGCATGGGGAAATCTATGCTTTGGCGATGGCGTGCGAGACGAGGTTGGTGAAATCCTCTTCGGTTTTGACATGGGGAATGTCCCGCATTCGAACCGTGTGGCCAAAATTTTTCGCGATCTTTGCATAGAGTGGAATGCGATGATGCAACAATTGTTCAAAACCCCAGACGGCAAAACCATCGGGGTTCACTGCATCATCATGCTTGATCTTGTTCAGGTCTTTGTATTCCTCCCATTTCGCATCAAGGAATGCGGGCTGGTAATACATCGGCTTGGGGTGTTTGCGGAAACGCTCCACCAGCATCGACAAATGTTCGGGGGTGCCTTCGATGTAGAGCAGCGCGGTGTTGTCCGCCAATGCGCGGAGCACAGGATCGTTCAGGTCATCGGGGTTCACGACTTCGCAAAGGCTGCCGCCGGAGTCACAGATGAAATGTTCGTACTGATAGATGTCATGGGCGCGGGTGATGAATTCCGGCACGTCCATAAGGGCGCGGATTTCGGCTTCCCGGTGCTGGGCCTGGCGGCGCTTGTATTCTGTGAAGGGAATACCACCCAGCGCCGGATTGCCGGGCTTGCCGAGATAGGTCGAGAGCGGGGCCAGATTGTTGAAGGTGATATTCGAGCGGATGTAGATCGAGTCAGACTTCAAAAGGTCGCGCAGGAAGGGGTTCTTCATGGCTTCGCGCTTGAAATTGTCGACGATGTGCTCGTCCATGTAGCGGGTGCCGATGCGGTAATCGACGGAATATTGAAACCAGCCGTGTTCAATCAGCAAACTGGCCAAGGTGGTTTTGCCCACGCCGGACATGCCGAGAACGGTAACAGCCTTGCGGGGCAGGGATTTGAAGTCTGAACCTGATGAAAAACGCATGGCCGCTGCTTTAGCGATCTCGCCGCCAAGGAGCAATGGTCTCAGAAATCCTTGGTCAGGCGGAAATCGACGGCGTGACTGACGTAGTCGTAAGTGTTGATATTGGAAAAGTTGTCAGTGAAGGAATAAGTGGCGGAAGGTGCGAAGCCGTAGAAATTGAAATCTCTCTTGGTGAGGGTCATTGAACCAAAAAGCTTTTTGTCGGCACGCGTGACGCCTGCCAATCCGTTAAAGCCATCATGGTCGGTTTTAGCGATTTGACCGGTGAGTTTCGTCGTAATGCCGTGGGAGAGCTCCTTGTAAACTGTCAGACCCGCAGACACCGTGCGGTAAGATGAGACAGCGGTGTTCGTCTTGATGTGATCATAGCCACCGAACACTGTGGCATTCAGTGATGAGTTCCACGCATGATTGAATGAAGCGTCGAACATGAGCGCTGTGGAATCTGTGCTTACTTGCGTCAGGGGATCGCGCCATTCATGCATCAGGCCCATGACGAAGTGGTCTTTTGCCGAGAAGTCGAGAGAGACAGACAGACGCGGCCCATAGGACAGGTAGCTCGGCTTGTAGTTTTGATTGTCCAAAAGCTGGCTCGTATCGAGTGCGAGTGCGATGTAGCCATTTGATATGAGCCGTCGCAGTTCCAGGGATTGACTGAAGCCGTAGCTGTTGAAAGTGTCGTCCCTATAGAGGCGCACATCTGTTCCGACGCTGCCAACGACCATGAAGTCATCACCCAGTCGCTGCGAATAGGCAGCATTGAAACCGCTGGCGAAGCCCATGCCGCTCTTGGGTTGCTCAACATCGAAATTCATATTCAATGCCGGTGAATAGACAGTCGTGTGTTTAGATCCGCTGTTCAGGTTTGTTGATGGTGCGAAGGAGATATAGCTCGAAAATTTGTACGGTGTGCGGGCATCAACCTGATCAATAAAGGAGCGCAGTCCACTTGCCGTCGTTTGATCAGGCGCGTCTGCCGCAAGCAATCGCAAATGGTGCAGGGCGCTATCGTCTTGTTGCAGGATGACCAAGGTCTCTGCGAGTTCTGAGCGGACGAGTGTCAGCTTCGGATCATCCGCCAGCGCGGTGCGGAAATTCTTTGCGGCTGCGGTATATTTGCCTTTGGTCTTCAGGACCATGCCTTCGAGGTATAGGGTACGGTTTGCCGCATAGGGTCCCTGAAGGGGATACTTTTTCAAGAGGTAAGTTACTTGATCTGCCTCTGCTGACTTGGCCAGTCCCATCAGTAGTTTGATGCGTTCTGTCTCTGAAATTTGCTCATAGGCAGCAAGCTGCTGTGCATTTGGCGTTGCTGCCTGGGCAGGTACCGTACCAAACAAAACCAGCGCGCAGAGAACTGCGCGCTGGAGGGTTGATTTGTATCGCCGCATCAGGGTGCGCATGCTCCACCGGGTGCGGTGCATTGGCCGTTGAAAGTGCCGTTGATGGACTCGGTACCCGTAAATGTTTCAATCTGGCCGTCGGAACCGCCGATCTGCTGGGTGGTTGTGCCGGTTGTTGCGAAAACGCCGGTGGTTTCGTGACCATCGGTGCCGAAGAAGCCGCCTTGCATTGCGTTGTCACCAGGTGTGAATCCATTAATTTCTGCAGAGCCACTGTAAGAGTCTTTCACCGCAGGCGTTGTAGGCGTGGCGGGGGTTCCAGCCACAATTGTGCCTTTCAATTTGATCTTGGCGGAATAGAACTTGAAGTCGGGTGTGGCTGGAGTGGCGGTACTTTTTGGCATGGTTAAATTGCCTGCAGTAGGGTTCGCAGCTTCGCTAGTAGACCATGTGTAATATGCATCAGGTTTGGTCTGGAAAGAATTCCAGGTTTCAGGTGTGAGCGTGCCTGCAACTGAACTGGTATCAAAATCGGCTACGACTTCCGAACGGCCTTGGACTTTCCATACTGTATTTGGATTGATGTCAGATTCCTTCGGAGCCTTCCAACCCTTGATTTTTGCTGTGGCAGCAAAGCGACCGATAAATTTCGACTTGCCCGTCGTTGACAGGTTGGTGGGCTTCTTTCCACCAAAGCTCCAAGCCTGCTGCTTTGCGTCATTCTGAATAATCTGGTTCTGGTACTGAACGGCGTAGCTGTCATTCCAGTTCCAGACTTGAAGCACTTCATCGCGGTTGGCTTCTTCGTCTTTTACACGATATTCGCGGTACTTGTCTCCGGACCCGGCATTGGCCTTCGTTCCCATATATGCCTTGATTTTGTTCCAGTAGAAGTCATCGTGTTGATAATCTACTTCTTCACCGGCAATAAATGTTTCATCGTTGTAAGTCGACGCTGCTGTGTAGAAGAATGAATTTTTGATGGGATCATACAAAAGCGGATTGCCGCCGCGGTCGGTAATGGTTGCAGTTGCAAATGTTGGCAGCACGTGACCCAAAGGAATCCACCTCAGGTCACGTGTGCCATATTCATCCTCATTCATTTCAACCGGAACCGCCCACTGGCTGTTCTTGTCCGTCTTGGTGTCAATGGTAAATTTCAGTTTCTTTGGCTTGTTTGTAGACATTATTGCAGCTTCAACTGCTTTCATGTCTGCGTAGCCTGTTGCTGAAAGCTGGGAAATGGCGGTTGTTCCGGCAGCAGGTTTGTTCAGAGCGAATAATTGTAAAGCAATGGTTTTATTGCCGGTGCTTGCAGTCGTTGTGTTGCCGCCTGCACCCGAACCTGTATCGCCATCGCCATCGCCATCGTCTTCATCGCTGTCTGGTATGCCGTCACCATCACTGTCAGCAACAGTTGTGCCCGGATCTGGATTGACGCTGCAATCTTCATTGATTTTGCACACCCCAGCCTTCTCAGCGAGGATGCCAGCGCTACCGCCCGCACCACCGCCACAGGCGGTCAAGGCGAGGCCTGATGTCATCAGGAGCAAAACAGAAATAATACGCATGAGCACGACCCAGTAAATGACAGACCATCTTAAATTGCACGGGTTCCGCTAATTTTGCGTTAAGTGTGATTGAGAATAGAAATCCCGAATTGGCACGACTGATTCATGTTCTGTTAAGTGGCCATGTTTTGCATGTAGTTGGTGCCGGACGACGGTTCTTTCCGTTTGATTCCACAGGCCGTTCAGGATCACCACGATTTTTCAATGGATTAACATGTCTTGCCGGGGTGTTGTCCCACCGCTATAAGCCCGCAAATTGACGGTTGGAGAGATTGTCTATGTCGCTTGTGTTGGAAGAAGACTATCGGCCCAGTGATGCGGAGCCATTCATGAATGAGCGGCAGGTGGAATATTTCCGCCGCAAGCTGATGGGGTGGAAAGAAGACATCATCAAGGAGAGTCGCGAGACCCTTGGGCACCTGCAGGAAGAGAACCATATCCTGCCCGACGTTGCAGATCGTGCCTCGTCGGAAACCGACCGTTCGCTGGAACTGCGCACCCGCGACCGCCAGCGCAAGTTGATCTCGAAAATTGATTCTGCCCTGAAGCGCATTGCTGATGGCTCCTATGGCTATTGCGAGGAAACCGGTGATCCTATTGGTCTAAAGCGGCTGGATGCCCGTCCCATCGCCACGCTTTCCATTGAAGCCCAGGAGCGGCACGAAAAGCGCGAACGTGTCTACCGCGACGATTGATGATCCCTGAGTGTGGTTCGGACGTAGGCAGTCAAAGGGGGCACTGATGCGACAGACCATTCTCCAATATTTCGTCGTGCTGGTGGTGTTCCTCGCCATCGATGCGGCTTGGCTCAGCACGGCGGCGCGTTCGGTGTATATGCCGGAAATTGGCCAGTTGATGCGTGAGCGTCCTAATTTCGCGGTGGCGTTCATTTTTTACTGCATCTACGCCTTTGGCCTTTTGGTGTTTGTGGTGTCACCGGAGCTTGATACGCCGGGATATGGCCGAGCGCTTCTTTATGGGGCACTGTTTGGCTTTGTGGCCTATGCGACCTATGACTTGACCAATCTCTCGACGATGAAGGGTTTCACGACCAAGATTGCCATCATTGATCTGGTGTGGGGTACGGTGCTTTCGGCTTCGGTGTCTGGAATTGCGGTGTGGCTGATCAGGATGTTTAAACTGGTGGGGTGAAAGTTCCGCCCATTGCCCCTCATCCGGCCTTCGGCCACATTGTCCTGCCCCTAGAAGGTGGCCGAAGGCCGGATGAGGGGCGACGCATGATTACTCCAACATCTTCTCCCTCGCCTGTTCAAACAGTGACTGATTTGAGGCCGCAAGAACGTGTCCGCCTTGGCGCGGGTCTGTATTCTCCCAGCTTCCCACATAGCCGCCTGCACCCTGGATGATGGGGATCAGGGCTGCGATGTCGTAGGTTTGCAGCCCTGCGTCCATGGCGATATCGAGATGACCTGCGGCGAGGAGAGCAAAGAAATAGGCGTCGCCGCCGTAACGGGTGACTTTTACAGCATGGCGCAGGCGGTCAAAGCCTTCGCGGTCTTTGCCCTTGTAGAGATGCGGAGTGGTGGTGCCGAGTGCGGCGTCAGACAGGGGCACGTCGGCGCGCACCTTGTGTTTTTCGATCTGGCCGCGATGATCAAGCCAGGCCCCGTCCGGGTTGCCATAGAATGTGTCTCCCACAAAGGGTTGGCACATCACACCGAGACGGGGTTGGCGGTCTTGATAAAGACCAATCAGCGTGGCCCAGGTTGGCAAGCCGATGACGAAGGCCCTTGTGCCGTCCACGGGGTCCAGCACCCATTGAAGACCGGATGAGCCTTTTTTCTCTCCATACTCCTCGCCCAGAATGCCGTGGGTGGGGAAATGGGTTTCGATCAGATGGCGGATGGCGCGTTCACCTGCCCGGTCACCCTCGGTCACGGGGTCCCAGGTTTCGTGTTGTTTCACGTCGATGGGAGCGTTTTTGCGGAAATGCGGCAGAATCGCTTCGCCTGCCGCCTTGGACAGTGTGAGAGCGAATTGAGTGAGGTGGTGCCAGTCGTGCTGTTGGGTCATGGCAAGGGTTTAGACACTTGCCCCCGCCGCGCCAAGCCATCGACTGATATTCACTGCGGCGTCTGTTGATTACTTCACATATTGCACTGCAACATTAGCGGCTACCCATGCAAATTCCGCATATCTTCTGGTTTTTTCAATGAATATTATTTAAAATCAGTGATTTAACTGCACTTTCAACACTTGGATTAGCCCGAAAATAGCCCTGTCTTGATCAAACAGTCAAAAATCACTCTTGAAACATTGTGGGGGCGGTGCCAAATCGCGCCTGTGAGCATGAGGACCTCTGGTTCTCCCTCACTGCCTTTTTGGGCGTTTCCTCCCTAGACTTGGGCCGGACACCTCGGTGATCTGGCCCTTTTTTTATTCCGCTGCTGTGGCGAGCCCTTGGTCGCTGACAACTACATGGTCTTGCAACCAAGAAGACAGAGCGGTTGCCATCGTGGTCAGAATGGCTTGCAGCTCTGCGAAGCCTGCATGGGGAACATGGCTTGTCTCATCCATATAGAGGCGGCGGTTCACTTCGATTTGCAGGGCATGGCGGCCCTGGCGGGGGCGGCCATGGTGTTCGGTAAAGAAGCCGCCGGAATAGGGTTTGTTGCGGCTGACGGTGAAACCCGCTTGGCTCAGGCAGGTTTCAACGATGGTTGTGATGTCAGGGTTGCAGGCGCTGCCAAACCGATCCCCCAGGACAAAATCAACAGGGCTACCGTGACTTGCCCGCATGTGGTTGACGGCACTAGAGGGCATGGAATGGCAATCCACCAGGAGCGCTATTCCTGTGACGTCAAAAGCTTCGTCCAACAGGCTGCCGAGGGCGCGATGATAGGGGCGGTAGACGGTTTCAATGCGTGTCAGCGCTTCATGGAAATCAATCGGCCCCTTATAGATGTTCAGTCCTTCTCCCACGGTGCGCGGCAAGGTGCCGAGGCCGGAGGCGACGCGGGGTGAGGCCACGTTGACATAAGCGGGCAAACGGTCGCGGAACATGCGGGCGTCCAGCTCATAGGGTTCGCGGTTCAGATCAAGATAGGAGCGGGAGTGAAGGGCGCGCATCATGGGTGCGCCAGCATCAAGGCAGCCTGAAAACAACCGGTCGACATGGCTGTCTTCCGAAGCGCGCAGCTGGGTGGGGGTCAGGCTGGTCATGGCCAAAAAGGGCTCTGGCAAGTCATGGCCGCTGTGTGGTGAGTTGAACACCATGGGTGCCGACCAACGGGCCGGGGCCAGAATTTCAAAACTGCCGTTGGCTTGTTCAGTCAACTGAAAACACACTCCTGCAATGGTCTATGCGCCTATTCCGGGGATGCTGTCCATATGGGGCGATCGAAAGGTGGCTACGGTTCATGGCCTGTTTACGTGTTGGAGGCTAGATATCAGTTTTGAACGCGATTGATCGGCGGCCCGTGCCGCTGCATAGTCACACAGGATGAAGTTTTGAAACAAGCCATGGCCAGAATTCTGCTCGCTGAAGATGACGAAGATTTGCGGCGCTTTCTGGTCAAGGCGCTGGAAAAAGCAGGCCATAGTGTTTCTGCCTTTGGTGAAGGTGCGAGTGCTTTTGAAGAAATCAAACAGGACAATTTCGACTTGCTGCTCACGGACATCGTCATGCCGGAGATGGACGGCATTGAGCTTGCCCGTCGTGCCGCTGAGCTTGACCCTGCATTGAAGATCATGTTCATAACCGGATTTGCAGCGGTTGCCCTGAATCCGGACTCACGCGCCCCCAAAGACGCCAAGGTACTGTCAAAGCCGTTTCACCTGCGCGACCTCGTAAACGAGGTCAATCGCCTGATGGCGGCTTGAGACTGAGATTTGTGGTAGATCAGGGTATGTTTGCTACCAACTCGTAATAAAGCTTTTCTTCCTGCACCTCGATATTGACTTTCTTCCACAGCTTCTTGCCTTTGGGGGTCTTTGGGTCGGCGTCAGCTTTGAACACACCATCGTGGCGCAGGATTCGGCCACTGGTTTTTTGCAGCAATCTCTCTTCGAGTTTTGCAGCGGGCATTCTCCAGCCGTTTTCCTTCTTGATGTTTGCATCCTCTTTATGCACCGGCAAAAGCGCCGACAAGTTTCCCTCACTCATCATCTCCAGGGCATCCACCAAAGTTGCATTGTGGCTGCCATGGTGCCCGACTTTGTAAATCATGGTGCGCTTCAGCAGGTCTTGGGTATTCACTTTCTTGTCTGGCCATTTCAGATCAAACCAACTCAGCCAGTTTCCGGTCTGCGCATCTGCCGGGAACAATAGAACCTTGGCGCTTTCACCGCATTCAATGGCGAAGGCGAGACTGGAGTTGTTGGTGTAGCTGTCCATGTAGAGTGCGAGGCCGTCCAACTCGTCCATCCAATCGGTGTCGATCTTTCGCCAACTGTCGGCAGTGTTGTAATAGCTTGATTGCACATCATTTCGACCGGACGCTTTTAAAGGTGCTTTTCGTTTGTAGCGGTTGTTGAACGGATAGTCCTGACCGTCGCGGAGATTGGTGCCATCTGCCAGCTTCAGCGCATCAAGCAAGCGTTGTGAGGATTTGTTGGCAGCTTGCAGATGCTTGTCGTAGGACTCTCCTGATCCTGGCGTGATATCATGCAGCTTGTCCATGTCGCGCGGTGGACCCAAGACATGCATACGCACCTTCATATGCGGGATCGGGATTGTAGTTCCAGGCGACAGATATTTGGGATCAGCGTTGCCCAGGCGCTTCAGCGTATCTACGGCCTGTTGAGGCAGAACGGGTGCGCTTCCCGCCGCCAAAACTGCCGAGGCTTCCAATACGCCGAATTCTTCTGCCGCTTTACGCTTGCTCAAACCCCGCAGTTTGCTGCGCAGCCGCATCGCTTCCGTGAGGTTGGCGCGCAACTTCGAAAATTCATCTGCCGTTCGCTTGGCCAGCTTATCGGCTGGATCATCCAGCCATGAGAGCCAGACCTGATCTATACCAATGCTCCTGAACAGGGCCTTGCAATGTTCAAAGCCGTTGACATGGTCATTGTGCTGATGTGTTCCCACGACAATATCAAGCTGCTCGCCTTTCAGCGACTGCTTGATGTCGGTCACAATTTCAGTGAGGCGCGCGATTGAAGCCTTGCTGTTGCGGAAACTGCCGCAATCAATCAACATGTTGCAGGTGTGTTCACCCTCAACAAAGCGGAGGAAGAAACAGTCGCCAAGTTCGTTGAGGCGATACATGCGGATGGTGACTTGAAGACCCATGATGTGGTGCGCCTCTTGCTAGTGTTTGTGAAGGTGTTTGAAGTTGAGTGTAGATGGCGGTGCGGGGTTATCGTAGGTCGAGGCCAGAGCAACGACGTTGTCCGGTTCTTCGAACTGGTATTTGCGTTGGCGTTCAAAGCGCTCGAAGCTCTTGAGATTCTTTCTCACTATGTATTCGATGTTGATATCTGCTCCCGATCTCAGCACGAGTGTACAGCCGCCACGAAATTTCATGGTTCGCTGTGTGCCATCAAGTTCAACCTGCACCTTGACGCTCTGGGTGAGGCTGATCAGCACCTGCTCGATCATTGTGCCGTCGCGGTTCACCCGTTCAGCAGGTCGGATCATATGGACTTCGAGTTTCGGAACGTAGTTGTTATCGACGACATCTTGCTGCTTCTTGTCATCGTATCTTAAAAAATTGTGTTTCCTTGATTTTGAACCAAACAGATTTGACACGGGTTTGCTGGTCAAACCGAGTTGGTTCAGCAAAGCTTCCAGGGCTTCGGACGAAAAATTACTTTTAGCGGAGGTTAGCAATGTGTGCAATTTTGCGCAAAGTTCTCGGGATTTTTTGAATAACTCCCTGCGGTCTTTGATGTCGCGCAGTCCGCGAATTTCCGTCTTTAATGCGATCGCAATTTCATCGATAATTTTTTCCTGCTTGGGCGAAAATGTTGCAGCGTCCCATGTCAGGCTGGCAACGGACAATGTAAGCAGGCGTTCGGGGAAAATGCCGCGTGCCCTGAAGGCTTCGATCAGCGCTACACGAAAACCCGCCCTGTCTTCCACGGATGCGTTGATATCCGCCGTGATGAGGGCGCGCAGGTAGTCACCAAAGGTAATGTCGTTGGGCGGGCAATAGTCCAAAGCGCGGATGCAGATTTGCAACAAGTACTCTGCTGTCTTTTGAGCCATTGCCGCCAGTCTGCGCACGAGGTCAACGTTGATACGACCGGATGGTAGTATGCCGGTGCCTTGGGTGGCGATGCGAACCAGGTCCTGGGTATTGTTCTTGAAAATACGTTGGAAGGCATCGAAAACTGTTGCCACAAGAAGTGCTCCCCGATCATGGGGTTCCACTTCGGTGCGATAGTCATTTGGATTGGGCTTAAGCGGTTCCCACTTGCCTTTCGCATTCCAGGTCCCAATCATGCTGCGCAGCGCACCCCGGTTATCTTCCAGAGCTTCCCCAAACTGCGTGGCCAGTTCGCCGAGTGCCGTGTAATTGTCTATGCGACCATCCGCTTGATAAAGCTGGTGCTCGACAATTTCCGTGAAAGTGAAGCGCTGGAGCAAGGCTACGATGTCAGCAAATCCTTCGTGAAAAGCAGCTACATCCGGATTCGTGTCTTCCATATAGCGAGGGTGGATGGAATCCAGAATGGCATGTGTCATTTCGTGGGCGACGATATCCGGACTGAGGCAAGTGAAAACGATGCCGCCCGGATAATTGGTGCCCTTGAGTTGGCCCGTGGCTTGAAAATAGCCGAAGAGCAGCGCTTTTTTTTCCGCATCGTAATAGGCGTTGGCGTCGCGCAGGGCATGGGGATAGATGCGGATTTGACCGACATAGGCATGGTCATCGTCAGCATCGTGATGATTGCGCGGGGACCAGATGACCTTGCGCCCCAGTGCTGTTTCGAAATGCCCGATCGTCTTCATGGCCACGGCGTAGACGAATTGCTGGTGGAATTGCGGATTGCCTTCACTGGGGTCCACACCCAATTGCGAGGCGACGTTGATGTGGTTCAAGTCAACAGGTTCATACCACCGGTTTGATGGTGGATCGAAATCCACGACTTCGACATACTCGCCGATTGGCCCCGGTTTCAGATGTGGTTCAAAGCGGATTTTATAGAGAACTTCATTGATGCCAGCGGTGTCGAGTCGGGTTGAAAATCCGGGATCGAGGCCGTAGCCACGGATGCGACGGGTTGTGGGTTGCATGGTGGATATCCTTTCCACAGCGAAGCTGCACGGTTATGGTTTTATGGCGGGTTCAATCAAATGTGGTTTGAGTTCTGGATTTTCTGGCGGATCGATGCGGTCGTCTCGTGGTGTTGTGGTAAGGCCAACGGGGTAAACTGTTATGCTGCCGTCCCTGCTGATTTTAATGCGCAGGAAATTCTTGTAGTGGGGAATGGCGAGGGATGAGAAGGCTTCGTTGGCGTGACGTCTGAAACGGTCAAGACTGGTAAAGAGATAGAGCCCGAAGATTGTGCTCGAGAGAATGCCGCCCGCCAGGCTTGCCAGAACAATCAACCAAAATGTTGAGTATGGGAGGCCGTCAAGCCATTGCGCAATGATGAGCGTGGAGAACACCAATCCTATGGCGTGGGCGACTGCGTGGGCAGTGCCGGAAAGCAAGCGGCCATATTTTCCGGTGAAGTCTGAAAAGTAGTAAAGGCACCCCCAGCCTGCTGCTGCGAACAGGGTTGTCCATGGTGTCAAGAGTGTCAGATGGATGTAGGCGGAGATGCCAGACCATATGCTGGTTGTTGCCAAGACTGCTTGCAATTGCTGATCTGAGAAATGCGCATTGGCAGCGAGGAGCCAGGTGAGCACGAAAGCGACGGCGATCATAACGCCGGTGAACAGCGGGTTCTTGATGGCGAACAAGGCATTTCCAACAGTGATTTTACTTGACGTTGCCCGATCTGGAAACAGACTTTCTGTTGCTGTGCCGGTTTTTTTGGCAATGGTGAACTTGCGTTGATACCTCTGGTCTTTCGGGGCGGTTTTGACTTCATCGGGAGGGGGGTATCTTGAAGAGATTGTTACTGTCGATGTCAGGTGGTGGGTGGGGTGCAGGAAAGCCCCGCCGCCGCCTGCTGTAATGTAATGGCGCTTGCCCTCAATGTGCCGTGCATAGTGATGGCTGTCGCCGCTGATAATCAGGCGAACGTCATGTCCGGCTTCAGCAGCCCGGTTTTCCATATAGGAGAAAGTTCTGAAGCGCTGCTCTGCGGCTGAAAATCTCTCAGAGGCATCAACGTTGGCCCATGCGGGTTCTGCCACACAGAGAATGACGCTTGATCCCTTGCTCATCCATGACTTGGCGACATAGTCAAAGAAAGCGATTTGTGGTTGGTCGGTATAGCCTGACAATTGCAGGTCGGTGCCCCAGAGCCAGATATTGCCGGGTAGTTTGAGGGCGAAGTAGCTGCGGGTCTGGCGCGTAGCTCTGCCACCGATGGTGCGGCCTTTTGGTTTGGTTTTCCCGACAGCGGCGCGTCTGCTTGCGAATAGTCCCATGAAGGATGACAGCCCATCATACCAATCGTGATTGCCGGATATGGCATAGACATCGGGTTGCTTCTCGAAAGGCCATTTGTCTTTTGCTGCGGCGTCAAACGGCAGCTGCATCCGGTTGTAATAATCAAGCCGTGAGGCCGTGGGGTAAACTTGGTCGCCACCCATGACGACGACGTCGGCGCGGGGTAGTTTATCTGGTCCGAATTGCAAAGAGTCTTCGGCGAGAAGCCGCGCCATGGCGTAGGTCGAGTTCCAGCCGTCGCCGGTGTCAGCGATGTAGTCAAGCCAGATGTCCTTGTTGCGGTTTGAATAATCCTGGGTTTCATCGACAGTTTTTGGCAGGTGGTCGTTGGCAAAGCCCATGGCTTCGCGACGGTCGGCAAATTCGCCGAAAACCGTGGAAACAATGACGCGGACGGCGGTCGAGGCGAGGCGGGGCGGATCATACCAATTCACCATGCCAAGGCGGCGGGCTTTTTTGGGTTCGGTCATGATGTTCCTCCTGGCTGACCGGAGCCGAAGACAACTGATGTGCTATAGGTGTCCCAGAGTTCACCCATGAACAACTTGCCGAATGAGGCGAGAGCTTTTGCTTCTGCCATGCGGCTTGGCCCATGGGCCTTGAAGGTGGTCAATTGCTTCATGAAAGCAGGAATGGTGATGCGGATGATGCCTGATGCGATGATCGGGGCGACGTCCAACTCCGCTGGTCCGACGTGGCCTTGCAGCACGCGCGTGTAGAGTGTCGTGGTGTCACTCCATGAATCAAAACCGGGATCATTGCGAACAGTTTTGAAGCCTGTGACAGTGACGGGTTTGTTGTTCTTGTCTGTTACAAAAAGTCGGTAGCGCATTTCGATTGTTGCAGGGTCTGCACTCGGCGCGAAAAGGTTAAAGGTGCCACTTATGATCGGCAACATGCCGCCGAGCATGGGGCATTCAACACTGCCGGATGCTGTGCCCTCATGTTCAGGATCACGGACGAAGGCGTCGATGTCTTTCATTTCGATGAGCAGGTGAACGGCGAGTTTTTCATTGGTGCGTTCGCCCGCGCGGGCGGCCACCACGTAGTCCTTGTCGTACGCTGAAACATATCCCGCCATGGTTTCGCTGAATTGCACTTGTGTGGGTGGCGAGCGTGGGGCTTGTGTCATGGCTGTTGATGTCCCTTGTGTGCCCCATGTGCTCAACATGTGATCGCACATGCGGTTGGAGAAAGCGGCGATGGTCAAGGCGGGGTTGGCACCGACAGGACCCGGCATGACGGACCCATCGGCTACATAGAGCGAAGGGTGGCCAAAGCTTTCGCCCCAGGGCGAGACCACACCTTGTGTAATGGTGTCACCCATGGGGCAACCACCGAGAGGATGCACGGTGACTTGTCGCCCCAGCAGCCCAAGGGGGCCTTCGACAAAGTCAGCGCCCCACACATCAGCAATGGCTTTCATGGTTTTGGACAAGCCTGCGAAGTATTCTTTTGAGCGGGTATCGTTCCAGCTGTTGGCGAGGTTGTTGCCGTTGAGCGACAGTATGCCATCCGGTGTATCGCGGCCCATGCCGAGCAATGGCAGGGACGATGCTGACAGACGTCCTTGACCTACGAGACGACCAACTTCGCCGCTGATATCTGTTGCCGAGGTCAAGCCCAAGGCGCGGGAGATGGCACGCCAGAGGAAGACTTTCACGCGTGAGAAAAGGCCTGTCACTTGCGAGGCTTCCAACAGCCATTCGGCGAAGGCGGGGTAGCCCGCATCTTCGACGTAGTGGCCGTGGTTATGTCCAGGTGGGCTGTCACAGAAATCCGGGGTGCGAATGTAGCTGGTGATGACGGGACCGCTGCTGGGTTTGAGCCAGCGCGGAACGCCGCCGCGTGTTGCATTCAAAGCGAAGGCGAGTACGTCACCATTGCCGGAGAAGCGCGTGCCCAAGGCGGGGCCGAGGCCGGTTAAGGCGTTGGCGTTTTTGAGGAGCAAATAAGTCGAGCCATAAGTGCCTGCTGCGAGGATGACTTTTTTGGCGGTGAGGCGTTTGAGTTGCAGGCGTTGGGTTGGCGTGGCGCGGCCTTCATTCTCTGGAAGGTGTTCCACATAGGCCACTTCATAACCGCCTGCGGTAGGTGTAATCTGTCGCACTTCCGAACGGGTGCGAATGTCTGCGCCGTGGGCTGCGGCGGCTGAGAGGTAGGTGTGGTCGAGTGTATTCTTGCTGCCGTCGTTGCAGCCCAAGTCACATTCGCCGCAAAGTCTGCAGGTTTTGCGGGGGCGGCCGTGAATGTTGGGGAAGGGACCTTGCGCAATCTGTTCGCTGGGCACGGGATTTTTGCCGTAATTGGCAAAGGTGATCGCGAGATTGGGCAAATCCCAGGTCAGGCCCATTTTATCTGCGGCGTCTTTCATGGCCTGGGTTTTGGTGACGTCTTCGTAGCCGGGCTTGCCGAAGGGAAATTTCTGCACATTCATCATGCGCTCGACTTCGGCATAATGCCGGTCGAGGTCTTTGCGCGTTATCGGCCAGTTTTCGTCGCCAGTGCCATCGGGGCGTTTTTGCCTGAACCAGTGTTCGTCCTTGCGCAGCAGAACATTGGCATAGATCAGTGAACCTCCACCCAACCCGCTGGAGACAATCGATTCAAGTTTGTTGAAGGACCAGATGTTGAAGAGGCCATGGCGACCACTGCTCGGGTCCCAGACATTGTTGGCGAGGTCTCTCGGGCTGCGGGCAAAACTACCGGGAGGATAAGGTTTTCCGCGTTCCAACAGACACACGGATTTTCCAGCCTCTGCAAGCCGATAGGCTGCAACGGAACCACCAAAACCCGAGCCTATGACGATGGCGTCAACGTGTAGATCCGACATTGCTTCCAATACCCCGTCAGGTAGAAATGCAAATGCCAGCCGGTCCCCCACAGCAAGCGGCAGAATTTACCTTAGCAGATTTTTACAATTTGTGATATGAAAATTTTGCTGGGGCGTTTGGGTCTTGTCATCCTTTTAAAGGGACGGCGTCTTTATGTTGAACCAATCAGCCCACAAGTCCTATGCAGAACGCCTCGTAGCGTTCGATACGGTGGACGGTCTTAGACTCAACGTCATCAATGTGCGGGGCAAGAAAAAGCCTGATCGCGGACCAGTCATTCTGGTGCATGGGGCAGGTGTCCGCGGCAATATTTTCCGCGCCCCGGTTCAAACCACGATTGTCGATGCGCTGATTGAGCATGGCTATGATGTGTGGCTGGAGAATTGGCGGGCCAGCATTGATTTTCCCCTCACCGACTGGAACCTCGACAAGGCGGCGCTGTATGATCACCCTGCAGCAGTTGCAACCGTGGTCAAGGAAACCGGCATCAAGACGCTGAAAGCCATCATCCATTGCCAGGGGTCCACGTCGTTTGCGATGTCGGCCCTGGCCGGACTCATTCCGCAGGTCGACACAATCGTCACCAATGCTGTGTCCATTCACACGGTGGTACCGACATGGTCGGGCTTCAAACTCAAATATGTCATTCCCACCATGAGCCCGATTTTGCGCTCCATGAATCCGGGGTGGGGAGATGATGCACCGGGGTTCATCCCCAAGTTTCTGAACCTGATGGTGAAGGCCAGTCACCATGAATGCAATAACATGGCTTGTCGTCTCGTGAGTTTCACTTATGGTTCCGGATATCCAGCCTTGTGGCGGCACGAGAACCTCAACGCTGATACGCATGACTGGTTCATCCAACAAGAATTCGGCCATGTGCCGCTTTCATTTTTCAGGCATATGGCGCGCTGTGTGGCACGAGGAAATCTGGTGAGCATCGACGGGCTTGATGGTTTGCCTGCTGATTATTGTGCGCAAGCGCCCAAGAGTGACGCGCGCTTTGCATTTTTTGCGGGTGAAATGAACCAGTG
>JANPCL010000001.1:0-26904 GCA_031430915.1 Hyphomicrobiales bacterium | reverse complement strand
CGAGCAAGACATCACAGCCATGCTCGACATCAACCCAGACCTTGCTGTCGGCACCACACCCGTCGTGCAAAAAGCCAAGTCACTTTCCATCCCATCGCTGTATTTCACCAACCTGATTTCCGCCCGCCCCCTGATGGGCCCGGCTGGTGCAGGTTCCCTCGCCCAGGTCGTCAATGCGGCAATGGGCAATCAACACCGCTTCGACGAAATGAGCGCCTTCTTCGAAGGCATCGGCAACGGTCACACCTCCGGCATCTGGCGCGACGTGCCGCTGGACCGTCCGGAGTTCAAAAAGAAATACGCAGGCATGCTGGCCGCCAAAGCCAAGGCTGAGGAGTCGGTAGGAACATGAGGAGGACCACATCATGCTAGTCCTCGATCATGACCGCGCTGGCGGCTACTGGGGTGCTGTCTACGTCTTCACCGCCATCAAAGGCCTGCAAGTCATCATTGACGGCCCCGTCGGCTGCGAGAACCTGCCCGTCACTTCGGTATTGCACTACACCGACGCATTGCCCCCGCATGAGCTGCCCATTGTTGTGACAGGCCTCAGCGAAGCTGAACTCGGCCAACACGGCACCGAAGGGGCCATGCGCCGCGCCCACAAGACACTTGATCCATCCCTGCCATCCGTCGTGGTCACAGGCTCCATCGCTGAAATGATCGGCGGCGGCGTCACACCGCAAGGCACTGGCGTACAGCGCTTCCTGCCGCGCACCATTGATGAAGACCAGTGGCAATGCGCCGACCGCGCCCTGATGTGGCTGTGGACGGAATTCGGCGTGAAGAAAAAAGCTGTACCCACCATGAAGCCCCGGAAGGAAGGCGAAAAGCCCCGCGTCAACATTATCGGCACGATTTACGGTACTTTCAATTCTGCCTCGGACCTGACGGAAATTACAAGACTTGTCGAAGGCATCGGCGCACAAGTCAATCTGAGCTTCCCCATGGGCAGCCATCTCGCCGACGTCGCAAAACTGGCAAACGCCGAAGTCAACATTTGCATGTACCGTGAATTCGGACGCAAGCTCTGCGAAGTTCTGGATCGTCCCTATCTGCAAGCCCCCATCGGCCTGCACTCCACCACCAAATTCTTGCGCACCCTGGGTGAAATGCTGGGCATCGATCCTGAGCCTTTCATCGAAAAGGAAAAGCACACCACCATCAAGCCTCTGTGGGACTTGTGGCGCTCGGTTACACAGGATTTCTTCGGCACGGCCAGCTTCGCAATTGTCGCGACGGAAACCTACACCCGCGGCATTCGCAATTTCCTCGAAGTGGAAATGGGCCTGCCCTGCACTTTCGCCGTGCCACGCCTTCCCGGTGCAAAAACCGACAATGCCGCCATCAAGCAAATGATCAAGGACACTCCTCCACTGATCCTGTTCGGCAGCTTCAATGAACGCATGTATGCAGCTGATGTAGGCGCACGCTGTGCCTACATCCCCGCTTCTTTCCCCGGCGCCATCATCCGCCGCCACACCGGCACACCTTTCATGGGCTACGCTGGTGCAACCTATCTCGTGCAGGAAGTCTGCAACGCGCTCTTCGACGCGCTGTTCCACATTCTGCCGCTTGCCTCCGAAATGGACAAGGTTGAAGCCACGCTGGGCCGTGATGAACTGGCCTGGAGTGACAAAGCCAAGACCATGCTGGACGAATTGCTGGAGCGCCAACCCGTGCTGGTGCGCATTTCAGCCGCAAAGAAATTACGAGACGGTGCTGAACGCATCGCCCGTTTTGCCTCTGCCGATCAGGTGGACGCCGAAGACGTTGTGAAGGCAAGCCGCGGGCTTGCTGGTGTGAGTTAGAAAGGACGAATGACATGAGAAGCAAAAGCCGGAAGAGCGAAGACCATATCGCATTTACACTGCTCATGGCCGTGACCTTTGCCGCCATGCTGGTGGTGACGATCATCAAGCGCGCGTTGCCCTGGAATTGGGGCCACGACAACCGTTCCATTTTTCAGGCGGCAAAAACCGCTGCCTATAGCTGCGTTCCGTTCGCCTTCATGTGAAGGCGTAACGCAAACCCCTTCATCACACCGCAAGGTGTGATGATACCTTGCCCCGGGGATTTCGGGGTAACAGGGTCTTCGGACCCCAGCCGGGAGTATTACAAATGGCTGACCAACGCGGGTCTACATCAGGCCTATCAGAAAGCGAAGCCAGGGAATTCCATGGCATGTTCGTCACGAGCTTCATCGCCTTCACGGTAATCGCGATCATCGCGCATTTCCTTGTCTGGCAATGGCGTCCGTGGCTGCCGGGAGTAAATGGCTACGCAACGTCGAATGTTGAAATGGTTCTGCCAGCGGCCTTAACGCCGTCGACAGACCTCGTTTAAGGAGGACCGGATTATGTGGCGCATGTGGCTAATGTTCGATCCACGGAGAACGCTGGTGGCTTTGTTCACCTTCCTCTTCGTCCTCGCAATCATCATTCATTTCATCCTGCTGTCGACCGACCGCTTCAATTGGCTCGAAGGTCCACGCAAAACAGCATCAATGGATATTCAACAATCCGAGATGATCAGCTGAGGCTGGTCATTTCAACCCTCTGCGGACGGGAGCAATGGCTCTCCGCCCGGCGCCCCGTTCGCAGACTCTGTTTCTATCACGTTTTCACTTGTTGAAGAGGTCTGCCCATGGCGATGCTCAGTTTTGAACGAAAATACAGGGTGCGCGGCGGAACGCTGCTCGGCGGAAATCTTTTTGATTTCTGGGTCGGTGCATTTTACGTTGGCTTCTTTGGCGTGACAGCCATGTTCTGCACCCTGCTCGGTATCGGCCTTATTGCCTATTCCGCGTCCCAAGGTCCAACCTGGAACCTTTGGCAAATCAGCATTGCCCCTCCGGACATTTCCTATGGTTTGGCCCTGGCCCCGCTTAAAAACGGTGGATTCTGGCAATGGATTACCATCTTTGCACATGGTGCATTCATCTCATGGATGCTGCGCGAAGTTGAAATCTGCCGCAAACTCGGCATGGGCTTTCATGTACCCATCGCCTTTGGTGTCGCCATTGCCGCCTACTCATCACTGGTCGTAGTGCGGCCAGTACTCATGGGTGCCTGGGGCCATGCTTTCCCTTACGGCATCATCAGTCATCTTGAGTGGGTATCCAACACCGGTTACATGTATCTCAATTTCCACTACAATCCTGCCCATATGATCGCGATCACGTTCTTCTTCACAACAACGTTGGCGCTTTCACTTCACGGTGCTCTTGTCCTCTCGGCTACCAATCCGCCAAAAGGTCAAACCGTAAAAACTGCAGAACATGAAAACTCATTCTTCCGCGACACCATCGGCTACTCGATCGGCACGCTTGGCATCCATCGCCTGGGCCTGTTCCTTGCTTTGAGTG
The DNA here is from genome assembly GCA_031430915.1 of Hyphomicrobiales bacterium. Classification (GTDB taxonomy): domain Bacteria; phylum Pseudomonadota; class Alphaproteobacteria; order Rhizobiales; family Aestuariivirgaceae; genus Aestuariivirga. The sequence goes on along the minus strand of JANPCL010000001.1, from coordinate 23,537 downwards.
CTGTGCTCTGGAGCATCATCTGCATCATCATCAGTGGACCCTTCTGGACCCTTGGCTGGCCCGAATGGTGGAACTGGTGGCTAAACCTTCCCATCTGGTCATAACTCAGGACAGCGGAGCATTTCAAATGGCTGAATATCAGAATATCTTCACCCGCATCCAGGTTCACGGCCCGGCAGACATGGGCATTCCAATCCAGACGGGTATCTACAAGCGCGAGGGAACACCACGGTTCGTGCATTTGTTCGGTCGCCTCGGCGACGCACAGGTGGGGCCGATCTATCTTGGCTACCTCGGGCTTGCCTCATTGATCTGCGGCTTTGTTGCCATCGAGATCATCGGGCTCAACATGTTGGCATCCGTCAATTGGAACCCCATTGAATTTGTCCGGCGACTGTTCTGGCTTTCACTTGAACCGCCCGCAGAAAAATATGGACTGTCAATTCCACCGTTGAAAGAGGGTGGCTGGTGGTTGATGGCGGGCTTCTTCCTGACCACGTCCATTATCCTGTGGTGGGTGAGAACCTATCGCCGCGCCCGCGCTCTTGGCATGGGCACGCATGTGGCCTGGGCTTTTGCCGCCGCCATCTGGCTCTATCTGGTGCTGGGCTTCATTCGCCCCGTGTTGATGGGCAAGTTCAGTGAAGCAGTGCCCTTCGGTATCTTCCCGCATCTCGACTGGACCGGGAATTTCTCCATCACCTACGGCAACCTGTTCTACAATCCGTTCCACATGCTCTCGATTGCCTTCCTCTATGGCTCAACGTTGTTGTTCGCCATGCACGCAGGCACCATTCTGGCGGTGTCGCGCTTTGGTGGTGAACGCGAAATCGAACAGATCGTGGATCGTGGTACGGCTTCAGAACGCGCCGCCCTGTTCTGGCGCTGGACCATGGGCTTCAATGCGACAATGGAATCAATCCACCGCTGGGCCTGGTGGTTCGCCGTCCTCTGCCCTATCTGCGGCGGCATCGGCATCCTGTTGACGGGTACGGTTGTAGACGACTGGTACAGCTGGGGCATCAAGCACGGCCTCACCTCCGGTGCGCCCTACGAACTGACAGCACCGCTGCCAGCGCCGTAACCCACACCACATCACAAATAAAAAACCCCGGCGAAAATTCGCTGGGGTTTTTTTTATGGCGGGCAGGCAGCACCCACAATTTTCAGAATCATCGCTGTAACATAAGCCTAATGAACTATAGTTTGTTCTAGTAATTCCATACTCGCTGTCCATCACCAGAGTTTCGAAAGAACTAAAATCTACTAATCCATATGGGCCATTGAGTTTGATCGACCAGTACTGAAGAAAAAAGTCGAAATCAGAAGGTATTTCATCGAGGAGGTGAGGCTGTTCTTCGGAAAGCAGCATCCGGTAGTGGGTTAGTCTGAAATTTGACCGCATCATTCTTTTGTCTGGACTACAACCACGCGGAAATCGCCTCCCTCCAGAACTTGCCAAACGTTTTGCCGGTTTGGGGCAGCTTCAAAGGAACTCAAAGATGGGTTTTTGAGGTTTCGTAGAGATGTAGGAAGGGCTTCCATCCAATCTGAGAAAAAACCTTTCGGATTGCTGCGACGTTTTTGGAGTGTGTAGATTTCACCCTTATAGGTGACCACATAGGTGTAGAGCGGCATTATGCTACCTTTTTGTTATAAGGCCCACGTGATCTATCGGCATTCGCTTCATCGGCTTCCACCAAGGCAACACTGTCGCCAATCTCTTAAGAAGAAAGGGGACGCTTCCCTTTGATTTCTGACTTCGACGAGCCAACAAATGTTACGCTATCGATTTTCAAACCATTCTCATCAAAATCCGGTATCCCTCACCACAAAAGTAACTGCAAACAACCCCGTCCAACTCTCCACCACCCGACGTCGCCTCAATGGGATATCGCATATGAAGACAGGGCCCGAGACTTGCTGTGATGAATTTCTGGAGTGTAGTAGGATATGGCAGATTGACCGCGCGGTGTCAGGCGGTTTCTTCTTAAGCTAGGTCAGATCATATTCTGCGCTGGAAATTTTGACCCCTATAGAAGAGGACAGTTCGCCAAAGAGCAAACTGTCCCTTTTTGTTGTTATGGCTTCATCGACATTTCGATATCAGCGGCCATGCGCTTGGCGGCCAGCGGCCCCAGCTTGATCGCTTTCATTTCATCCGTCACCTGTGCTGCACCGACCTGGATCAGGGCAATCATGCCCATGGAGTAATGCGGTGTGCACTTGATGCCGTAAATGCCTTCCTTGTCCATGGTCACAACCAGTTCCTGGTTGACCTTGCCCTTGATTTCAGGGACGTCCTTTGGCCAGAAGCCTGGCAAGGGCACAGCAAAATGGCCCTTGTCGACGGGCACGAATTTCACGGTATCACCCACTGCAGCGCGCACAAAAGATGGCTCAAATACCATGGCTGTGCCATCGGCACCCTTGTTCAGCATATTAACGACATGTTCGGCCGAAAAGGCAGGCATGGCAAAAGCACCCAAAAGGGCGGCAGCTGCGATAGTTGATTTCAGTTTCGTCATATTGGCATATCCTCCTGCCGTTGATTTTCAATATCAGTTCATCGTCTGTCAAGTAGCCCGAGCCGACTACCCATGTAAATAAAAGTGCAAAACGGCTCAACTGTGGCAAACATAGTCATCACTACGTCGCAACATCATCGGCGGTTTGGAGCGGCGCTTTCGCCAGCTGCGACAGACTGGCTGAACCCGTTGCAAAACATGCAATACGCAACGCCTGCGCCCACACATTCACATGGTTCGCCACGGCTTCAGGCCCTTTCACCGCAGCATCCAGCAATGCTCCTGCCTGCCCGACAAGCGCTGCACCAAGCCGAATGGCTTTCGCCCCATCAAGACCATTGCGAATGCCGCCAGATGCAATCAATGGCAGGGTCGGCAGCGCCTGGTGGATGCGCAAAAGTGCCCGCGCCGTTGGAATTCCCCAGTTTCGAAATATCTCGGCAAGCTCAGAACCGCCCTCTGAACGTTGACCCTCAACCGCAGCCCAGCTCGATCCACCGACACCCGCCACATCAATGGCAGCGATACCGCAATTCACCAGCCGCCGCGCCACATCAACCGAAATGCCAGCCCCAACTTCCTTGGCAATCACCGGCACCGAAAGTGCGCGGCAAACCTTCTCAATCTCTGCTTCAACTTTCAACCAATTGCGATCACCCCCGGGCTGCAAGGCTTCTTGCAGCGGGTTCAAATGTAGAATCAACGCATCGGCATCAATCAACTCAACCGCCCGTCGCGCGTCGTCAATTGTCATGCCGGTGACCAACTGCACGGCCCCCAAATTTGCATAAAGCGCAATATCCGGCGCGCGTTTGCGAATGGAAGCATCCAGACCATGACCACTGCCGCCCCCCAGCGCAATGCGCTGCGACCCCACCCCCATGGCAAAGCCCAGCTCCTGCGCGGCCTCGGCAATGGCGCTGTTGATGCGCCCGCCCATTTCGGGTCCGCCCGTCATTGACGACGCGAGATAGGGCAAGCGCAGCGTCTTGCCCAAAAACGCCACACTCAAATCCACGGCATCAAGATCAAGTTCCGGAAGAGCAAGGTGCTCAAACTGAATATCGTCGAACCCGGAAGCAACACCATGTCTGGCCGTGCCCGACAAGATAATATCGATATGATCCTGTTTGCGCTTTTCAATGTCACTCATGACGACGCCTTTTGGCGAAAAGCTTTGACCCAGAAATACAGTTCGACCACATGAAACAGGAAACTAAGGCCCAGACAAGCCGCAATTGCCACTGGCCCTTTGTTGGTGATTGAAGCACCCAGTGCCAAAACAATTGAGCCCCCCGCCCCCAATCCCGCCAGAATTCCGGGGAAGCTTTTGATCAGCCGCGCCAATACAACGGCTTCAACCGTCATGACCGCAAGCACGATCCAGACAATAGTGCCTGACGTGATCAAGGTTTCCAAGCCATCACCTGTTCAACTGCACAATGCGATAGTTCAGAAATGCCGCAATCGTCACCCATACGAGATAGGGAACCAGCATCAGGCCCGCCAATTTGGAAAAGCTGCCGAGAACAAATATAATTCCTACAATGCTGAACCAAAATACAATCACTTCAACCAAGGCCCATGCAGGCCTTTTCATCACAAAAAACAGCGCACTCCACAACATGTTGAGCAGACCGTTGATGGCAACAGCAATCAGGATCGCCTTGCGGCCCTGTTCATCGGCTGCCACCCACGCATAGGCAATAGCCAACGCCAACAGCGATAGGATGGTTGTCCACACTGGGCCAAAAGCCCAATCCGGTGGTTTCCAGCCGGGTTGCTTCAAGTTGTAATACCAAGGCGTAAGCCGTGTCAGCAACCCACCCGCAACCGCCAGCACGATGGAAAAAACCGCTCCCCAGAACAGTGCGAGATAGAATGGATCTGTCGGCAACATCAGGGCGCAACAATTCCCAACAGATGCGCCATATCCTTCACAAAAATACGCACATGCGCCATCGGGTTGGACCGCACCATTTTTTTCTCGGTGTAAGCAGCCCAAGTCAATCTCTGCACATCCTTGTCTTTGCACATCGTCACGAAGCGCTCGCGCCGCGCATCACTGCCATACCAGAAATGCTGCATCACCGAAAGCACCCGGAAAATCATGCCATGGGCGCGCATGAAACGCTTGCGCGCCAGCTTCAGGGTTTTGGCATCCCCGGTTTTTAAAAACGCAATCGCAGTATCAGCCGCCAATTCACCACCCAACATGGCATAGTATATGCCTTCACCAGATGCAGGTGCCACAATGCCAGCCGCATCTCCCGCCAGCAAAACATCACGGCCATTGTCCCAGCGCTTCAGCGGCTTCAGCGGAATCGGCGCACCTTCCTTGCGAATGGTTTTGCTACCTGCAAGACCAGAATCCTCCCGAAGTTTCGCAACAGCATCACGCAACGCAAAACCCTTGTGCGCACTGCCTGTGCCAATACTGGCAGTCTTTCCATGCGGGAAAACCCAGGCATAAAAATCCGGTGAATAGCGGGCGTTGTAATAAACATCACAGCGGTCAGCAGCATAGGTATCCGCCGTTTCGGGCCGCTCGACAATTTCGTGATAGGCGAACACCAATTTGGTTTTGTCAGCACCTGGAATGTGATCTTTCCCGAGTTTGGACAACGCCCCATCTGCACCAATTGCAAGTTTTGCGCGGGCTGAGGACGCACCACCTTCTTTTTGATCAAAGTGAATCCGCAACACGCCATCATCGTCCCGCGTCGAATGCGTATATGTCCCGGTCTTACGCGTGGCACCAGCCTCTGCCGCACGATTGCGCAGAAACTCGTCAAAATCCTCGCGGTCCACCATGCCCACATAACTGCCGTCAACAGGCATATGCGCAAGCCGCCCTGTCGGCGAGACAATCCGCGCCGCATCAATCCGCGCCACAATCAAATGGCCGGGAATCTCGTAGTCACGGATGAGGCGCGGCGGCACTGCACCACCGCAAGGCTTGATCCGCCCTGCCCGGTCCAGCAACATGACCTTGGCTCCGGCTCTCGCTGCAAGCTGTGCAGCCGTCGCCCCCGATGGCCCACCGCCAACTACAACGACATCAAAATTTTCGTCCATCATCAGCCTCCGTATTCTTAACTTGAAAGATCATGTTGTGCGCTGAGCACCAGCGGATTTTCTGTGGTCGTTTTCACACCGAGACGAAGCGCCATTACAGCCGCTAAAATGAACAACGCAGCTTCAAGGCCGAACACTGTTCCATAAGACAACGCGTTCGACTGCGTCACCGCCTTGATAACATCCGTCAACGCCGTGCCAACAAAGCCACCCGCACCAAAGGCAATCGCCTGTGATGCGCCAAACAATCCCATGCGAACACCTTCACGCGATGCAGCCCCCGCCACAAAGCTGAACATCGACCCGATCGCCGCCACCGCATACACGCCATTTGAAAAACCCAAGGCAAAAACCGTGGGCTCCAAAGGCCAAGCCGGACCCACAGCAGCTGCCCCCACCAGAGCACTCAGCGAGAGTGCAGAAGCCAAACATCCAATCACAATCCAGTTGCGCAAAACCATTTTGCCACTTTTGGCAAACACGGTGGCCGCCACACCAACGAGGATCATACCCGAAAGTACGCCGCTGTTTTGCACACTGGTGAGTGCCGTCGATTGCCCTGGCGTAAATGCGAAAACAAATCCGGCAAACGGCTCAAGGATCAGGTCCTGCGCGCTATAGGCCAGCATTGAGATGAAAATGAAAAGCGCAAACCGCCGCGCATCAGCATCCCGCCAAACTTCTGAAAGCGCCTGCATGAACGGCGTTGCATCACGGGTCTTTTCAGTCTGGAATTTTTTCGCGCCGCGTTCAATGCCAAGCACAGCAACAACCGCCAGCACAAAAGCCAAAGCCGTAACGCAACCCGCCACCACCACAAGCCGCTGCACCGAAAACGGATCGAGAAATTTTCCAGCCAGCGCCGTCGTCACAATAAATCCGGCAATCATCATGATCCACACAACTGTTGCCGCCGCCGCACGACGCGCAGGTGCCACGGCCTCCGCCAGCAAAACCAGCAACGACGTTCCCGCCGCACCCACGCCAATACCGATCAATGTAAAAGCGAAAATCGCCAACAATACGCCTGCAACAACATTGGACGCTGACAGCGCCGTCGCAACTGCAGCAAGAAAACCGCCCAGCGCCAATACGGCCATGCCACCAATGATCCAGCGCGTGCGCGTTCCCCCGGCATCTGACCCATGCCCCCAACGTGGCCGCAACACCTGCAATGCATAATGCCAAGCCACAAGCACACCCGGCAAAACCGCTGGCAAGGCTAATTCCACAATCATCACGCGGTTGATCGTGGAGGTCGTCAATACCACAACAGCACCCAGCGCCGTCTGCACCAAACCCAACCTTATAATGCTGAACCAGCTAAGGCCGTTCATGTCATCGACCTCACGGCAAAAGCCGCCACCAACATGCCCAAAACATAAAGCGTCACACCCGTCCCATTATACCAGGGCGCAAAAGCTTTGGGGTCGCGCAATAACCTCCGCATACAGATGATTTGCAACAGCAGCGACGCCGCAACAATTCCCGCATGCACAGGCTTGCCCCAACTGAGCAACAATCCCACCACAACAACTTGCGGCAAGGCCATCACCCAACAGCAAAACCGCGCCGCATGGGCTTCACCCAGTTGCACCGGCAGAGACCGGACCCCCATGATGCGGTCACCTTCAACAGCTTTGAAATCATTCAACGTCATGATGCCGTGCGCACCAATGCTGTAGAGCAACGCCAACCACAAAATTTCCGGCCGCGGCAAGGCAACAGCCATTGCAGCCGCCGCAGTAAACCACGGCAAGCCCTCATAGCAGAGACCAACCGCTGCATTGCCCCACCAGCCATTTTCCTTCAGCCGAAACGGTGGTGCGGAATAAGCCCATGCTATGGCAAGGCCAAACATTGTAGCGCCAAACACCCAAGCGCCCATCGTTGCAGCAAGCAGCAACGACAACACAGTCCACACCAGCGCAATGTATAATCCCCATTGTCCAGGAATTCGCCCCGACGGTATCGGCCGCTTCGGCTCATTGATCGCATCGACATGGCGGTCATACCAGTCATTCGCGGCCTGGCTCGTGCCACACACCATGGGACCACACAAAACAATGCCAGCCAACAGCGGATAAAGGTTTTCAGAAATCGGCACGCCCGAAGATACAATGCCACAACCATAAGCCCACATCGGTGCAAACCAGGTGATCGGTTTCAACAGTTCAAGACTGGCTTTCGCTGATGGGAAGCGGGGCTGAGGCGCACTGGAAACCACGGGCTGCATAAGCCCGACACTAAGTCAGGACATCCGAAAGTGTCAATTTTAATTTACACTTTTTGCAGCGACAAAGCGTCAGTTGCTGATGTCTAAGTCTGGTCCGTCAATGCCATAGCGATGCAGTTTTACGTAAAGGCTCTGACGTGAAATACCAAGCATCTCCGCCGCACCCGCACGGTTGTCACTGTTGAGTTGCAAAGCCGATTCAATGCATAGCCGCTCAATGATATCCGTCGACTCGCGGATCAATTCCTTCAACGGAACCTTGCCCACAAGCCGCGTGAAATCATCACCGGAGCGCAACAGACTCGACTCCGGCTTGGCCTGCGCAGCTGACTGACGGCTGATGCGGTGAATGGTGAAGCCGAGACATGGCATATCGCCGTCCTGCACCGAAACACCCGAAATCTCAACATCTTCAACAGCGCCAAACTGGCCCCGCGCAATGCTGCGGAAATTGCGGATCGCACCTTTTTCCATCAGCTGTGTCGTCAACATCGTGGTGTCGATACCGGGTCGCCCAATCCATTGGTCGATTGTATTGCCACGCGCCTGCTCTTCTGAGCCGAGCTGCGCCAGTTCCAGGAACGCCGCATTGGCCGTCAGAATCCGGCGATCAAGATCCGTCACCACAAAACCATCGGGCATTTCGCTGATGATTTTAACGACTTTTGACTGTGAGCGCGGCATCACGATGGCCGACGTTCCAACAGCATGCGGTACCATGCGCAACAGATAATAAGTTGCCGTATCCTGCCTGAACATGGTGACTGACAAAATAGCCTGACGGTTTTCGTCATCCAGACGCAACGCGAGATCATCAGCCTTGCCTGTACTGCGCATCGTCGCCAGCAGCCGTTTGACACCAGAGGTCTCAGCTTCACTGAACACGTCTTCGAAGGCTGATCCCAAAATGCGCTTGGACGGACGGTTCAGCAAAGCTGCTGCAGCCGGATTGGTTTCCACCACGCGACCCGTCTTGGCGTCGACAATGAGAATGGCATCTGAAGCAGATTGCAGCAAAACGCGAAACCGCGTCTCTGAATGACGCAGCCGTAAATATTCCTGCTCAATTTCCTGTTCAGCAGCCAACAACCTTTGTTGCAGCGCGGCAACCGACGTCAAATCGCGCCCGGCCGCCACAATATGGCCCTCGCGCCCGACACGAACAGCCGTGTATTTGATCGGCAGGTCTTGGCTGCCTGAAATCGGGTGATTGACCTGCCGCGCCCGCGCCGGCTGGCCCAAGGAGGCCTCTTGCAAAAGCTGCTCGATTTTGACTCGGCTTTCGACCGTAACAGTTTCGTTCCAGGACTTGCCCGGCCAACCTATGAAAGCCTTTTCGGGAATATCAGGACTTGCCATGACGCGGTCACAGATAACCCCGTCAGGCGTCAGCACCAGCGTAATGTCGGCTGTTGCGGCCAGTATCGCAACCACCGCTGACACATCTTGGTTGGTCAGCATTTGGTAAGTACCCGAATGGGAGGTCAAGGCCGTTGTTCCTTAATTTTAGTCTCAGTAGCCACCCTATAGCGGCCCACGTCAAACAATCTTTGGTGTTACACATTTATCTATCGCTGCCGCTTGTGCGTTGCAGCAAATACCATATTCAACAATATTTACTGCTGCGTCGCCGCCCAGCAATTGGCTTGCTGCACTGCACCCGCTGCATCAGCCGCATAGGCGTCAGCACCGCATTTTGCAACAAGTTCAGGTCGTTCAGAAAATATTACACCACCAACCATCACATGAAGGTGACGGTTTTGAGACGCAGCGCGAAGGGCACCGATTGTGGTAAACATGGCATCAACCAAAGTTTCACCACTGAGAGACAAGCCTACAAAGTCATAGTGCTCTTCTGAAACGAGCCGACTCACATCTTCGTCACCGGAATTCGGCAAGCTGTCCACAGTCCAGCCTTCACGCAAAAGAAATTCTTCAACTATTCGAAGCCCCAAGGTGTGTTGTTCACCGGGAACAGGCAAAAGCAAGGCCCGGTGCCCGACGCCCGCCTGGCTCCACAACCGATCAGGCACGCTGCGGAAGTCCCGGAGAATCCGGTGCATGCGCGATACCCCGATAGTGACATCGGTGAAGCTGCAGGTATCCTTCTCCCACTTTTCACCCAAAAGGCGGGCCGCCGGAGCAAGCAATTCAAGCAGAATACGGTCGAAACCAATGCCCTCGTTTAAAAGCGACTGCACATATTCACTGGCCGCCGTCGGCTCATGCCGCATGGCAATATTGGCAAACACTTCAATCTGTGTCGCACCCATCGAAACCGTTTTCCAAGCAGTACGGTCGGGTTCGTGGTTCATCAGCAATCTCGGAACAATGATGTTTTCGATCGTTGCTGCAAGATCTTCAAGCCGGAGGGCCCGATTGTCCGAAGGTTTCACATAGTGAATAGGTTCAGCGAGCCGCTCGAGTTGTTCGAGCTCGCCTCCACCATAATCTACCGCACCCCACCCCGAGGAATTGGTCATGGTTAGGACCCTCCCAATGCATGCACGGGTTATATTCCCGTAACGTTCAACATGCGAGAGACTTTCCACGCGGAATCCTTTTCGTCAAGCATCAAAAACAGCCCACGCCGACAAAAACACCGAAAGAGCCAACTGTCAACAAAAATTGACGTCAAGACAAGTTGACACTTTTAAAAACGGGTGTTAGGTTTTCCGTGAAGTCTGACCCCCAAGCCGGGCAAACCGGCGGGCGAGGCAGTCTCGGGGAAATACAGCGTGATGCTGAAGCAAGAGTCGAAACGACCAGCACTCTATACCGCAGAACAGCGGAAGCGCCGTGATTCCTCGAAGTGGACCAATGTCCAAGGTGTGCTCGCAGCCTTTCAGTTCCTCGTGTTTCTGGTGAGTGTCGCGTTGGTGCTCCGCACCTTGCTCACAGGCGATGGCGCCACCATTGCCAACGCCTCAGTCCTCCTGAAAACCTCCGTTCTCCTCACCATCATGATCACCGGCTCCCTGTGGGAGAAGGATGTGTTCGGGCAATATCTCTTCGCTCCAGCGTTTTTCTGGGAAGACGTCGTCAGCTTCGCCGTCATCGCCCTGCACTGCGCCTATGTCTGGTTCCTCTTCGCAGGCACGCTCGACCAAAACGACCTGATGATTCTCGCCCTCACAGCCTATGCAGTTTACGCCATCAACGCTGGCCAATTCCTGCTGAAACTGCGCAGCGCCCGCCTGCAACGCGACCTCTATTCAACCGCCGGGGCGTCAACATGAACGCCCCCGTCAACGCCAAGACCATCCTGCGTGAACGCGGCCAACGTGAAGTCTTCTGTGGCCTCACCAGCATTGTGTGGCTGCACCGCAAAATTCAGGACGCCTTCTTCCTCGTCGTCGGCTCCCGCACCTGTGCGCACCTTGTGCAATCCGCCGCTGGCGTCATGATCTTCGCCGAACCCCGTTTCGCCACTGCCATCATCGACGAACGCGATCTCGCTGGCTTGGCCGACATCGACGAAGAACTCGACAAGGTGGTAAACCGCCTGCTCGACCGCCGCCCTGATATCAAGATGCTGTTTCTCGTCGGCTCCTGCCCGTCGGAAGTGATCAAGCTCGACCTGAAGCGCGCTGCACAACGCCTTTCACGCGATCATATGCCGAAGGTCCGTATACTGAATTATTCCGGCAGCGGCATTGAAACCACATTTACCCAAGGTGAAGACGCTTGCTTGGCCACGCTGGTAGCCGACGCGCCCGCAAAAACATCAACGACCCAAACCTTGCTGGTCGCAGGCGCACTACCCGACGCCGTTGAAGACCAGTTCAAGCGCATCTTCACGGCCATGGGAATCGCAAACGTCGAGTTCCTGCCCGCCCGCAAAGCCAACTCAATGCCAGCCATTGGCAAAGGCACGCAGTTTCTTTTGGCCCAACCATTCTTGGGCGACACCGCCCGCGCCCTCGCAGATCGTGGTGCCGAACATATCCCCGCACAATTCGCCTTCGGTGCAGAAGGCACAACCGCGTGGCTGAAAGCCGCCGCTGACCGTTTCGGCGTATCATCAGCAACCTTCAAAGCCGCCACCGAAGCAGGCCATGCCCGCGCCGTGAAATCCCTCGAAGGTCATCGCAAAAACCTCGAAGGCAAAAGCATCTTCTTCTTCCCCGACTCACAACTGGAAATCCCCCTCGCCCGCTTCGTCTCCCGCGAATTGGGTATGCTCCCCATCGAAGTCGGCACACCTTATTTGCACGCGCAACACATGGCCGCCGAACTCGCTCAACTGCCAGAATCAACCCGCATCAGCGAAGGCCAGGACGTGGAGAAACAACTCGACCGTTGTCGCGCCGAACGCCCTGACCTCACAGTCTGCGGCCTAGGTCTGGCCAACCCCCTCGAAGCCGAAGGCCTCGCCACAAAATGGGCCATCGAACTCGTCTTCTCGCCCATCCACGGCTACGACCAGGCCGGTGATCTCGCCAACCTCTTCGCGCGTCCGCTGGACCGCCGCAACCGGCTGGAGGTTTGAACCATGCAACTCACCCTCTGGACCTATGAAGGCCCGCCCCACATCGGCGCACTGCGCATCGCAACGTCCATGACGGGCCTGCACTACGTGCTGCACGCCCCACAGGGCGACACCTACGCCGATCTGCTCTTCACTATGATTGAGCGCCGCGACCGCCGCCCACCCGTCACCTACACCACATTCCAGGCCCGTGACCTTGGCAGCGACACCGCACAACTCTTCAAGGACGCCTGCAACGACGCCTATGAGCGCTTCCAACCCACAGCCATGATTGTGGGTGCCAGCTGCACCGCCGAACTCATTCAGGATGATCCCGGTGGCCTTGCCAAGGCCCTGAATCTTCCTGTGCCCGTCATCGCACTCGAACTGCCTGCCTACCAGAAAAAAGAAAACTGGGGAGCAGCCGAAACCTTCTACCGATTGGTCCGTGGACTGACGATTGCACCCGCAGCCAAACCAGCCCAAGCCACCTGCAACATCTTGGGCCCCTCCTCCCTCGGCTTTCGCAACCGTGATGACATCGTCGAAATCAAAAAACTGCTTGCCCGTCTCGGAGTCACCGTCAACGTCACAGCCCCTATGGGAGCCACCCCAGCTGATCTCGTGCGCTTGGGCGACGCCCATTTCAACGTTGTCCTCTATCCTGAAATCGCCGAACCCGCCGCCCGCCATCTCGAAAAGAACTTCGGCCAGAAATTTACCAAAGTGATTCCCATCGGCGTCAGCGCCACCCGCGAATTCGTGGCCGAAGTGGCAGCGCTTGCAGGCGTTGATCCATCACCTGTGCTTAACGACGAAATGTGCCGCCTGCCCTGGTATTCACGCTCAGTCGATTCAACCTATCTCACAGGAAAGCGCGTCTTCATTTTCGGTGACGCCACCCACGCCATCGCCGCCGCCCGCATAGCGAAAGAAGAATTGGGTTTCGATGTCGTAGGCCTCGGCACCTACTCACGCGAACAAGCGAGAGCCGTCCGCGAAGCCGCAACCAAACTCGGCCTCGAAGCCATCATCTCCGACGACTATATTGACGTCGAAGCCAAGGTCGCCGAACTGCATCCAGACCTCGTACTCGGCACCCAAATGGAACGGCATATTGCCAAACGACTCGGTGTGCCCTGCGCCGTGATTTCATCCCCCGTCCACGTTCAAGACTTCCCCGCCCGTTACTCCCCGCAAATGGGCTTCGAAGGTGCCAATGTCATATTCGACACCTGGGTTCACCCGCTGATGATGGGCCTTGAAGAACACTTGATCCACATGTTCCGCGACGATTTCGAATTCAACGATCAGGCTGCTGCTTCACATCTCGGCCACGCCGCCAATCACAAGGTCGAAGCACAACCAGAACCCGTCGTCACAGGCGCACCCATCTGGCTGGCCGATGCAGAAACTGAACTCAAAAAAATACCTTTCTTCGTCAGGAAGAAAGCCCGCCGCAACACGGAAACCTACGCCGCCGCAAAGGGCGTGGCCCACATTTCAATTGAAACGCTCTATGATGCCAAAGCCCACTTTAGCAAATAGCGCGCTGAAATGCGTGATCGTCACCCTCGACCATCATCTGGCCGGGACAGTCTCCCGCGTGCGCCAAACGCTCGCAAAAGAATACCCAGGCTCCACCGTCACCTTGCACGCCGCCTCCGACTGGAGCGCCAATCCATCAACACTTGAAGCCTGCAAGTCAGACATCGCCCAAGCCAACGTCATCATCGCCAACATGTTGTTCATCGAAGAACATGTGCAGGCCGTGTTGCCAGCCCTGAAAGCCCGCCGCGAAGCTTGTGATGCCATGGCCGTGTTCATGTCGGCAGGCGAAGCCATCAAGCTCACCAAGCTTGGCCGCTTCCAGATGGACGGCCAGCAAAATGGCTTCGTCTCGCTTCTGAAAAAACTCAAAGGCTCGAAGAAGCACGACGCATCATCCGGCGAACGCCAGATGACGATGCTGCGCCGCCTGCCAAAAATCCTGCGCTTTATTCCAGGTGTCGCCCAAGACGTCCGCGCCTATTTCGTATCCATGCAATATTGGCTTGCAGGCAGCGAAGACAACATCGGCAACATGATCCGCTATCTCGGCACCCGCTACGTGCCAAACCTCGGCAACGCCTCAAAGGTCGAAGCCCCAAAATCCTATCCCGAAGTCGGCGTCTATCATCCCCGCATGGCCGAACGCATGACGGAAGACGCCCGCAAACTGCCGACAGCAAAACACAATGGAACCGTCGGCCTCCTCCTCCTGCGCTCCTACCTCCTCTCAAAAGACACCGGCCATTACGACGGCGTTATCAACGCTCTTGAAGCCAGGGGCCTCCGCGTTATCCCTGCCTTCGCCACAGGCCTCGACTCGCGCCCTGCCGTGGAAAAATTCTTCCTCAACAACGGCGTCGCCACCGTCGATGCCGTTGTCTCCCTCAGCGGCTTCTCCCTCGTCGGCGGTCCTGCTTATAACGACTCAAAAGCCGCCGAAGCCATGTTGGCGAAACTCGACGTGCCCTACATCGCCGCCCACCCCCTGGAGTTCCAGACCCTTGAAGAATGGGGCGCTTCCGACCGTGGCCTGCAACCCGTCGAAAGCACCATCATGGTGGCCATTCCGGAGCTTGAGGGATCATCCAACCCGATGGTCTTTGGCGGCCGTTCCAACGGTTCACAAATCGCCTGCACCGGCTGTGAACGTGGCTGCGTATTCCCGGTTTCGAAATCCCGCGAAATGCGCGTCTGCGCCGAACGTGCCGACATGTTGGCCGCCCGCACAGCAAAACTCGTACAACTGCGCCGCAGCAGCCGCGCCGACCGCAAAGTCGGCATCGTCATTTTCAACTTCCCGCCAAATGCCGGAAACACCGGAACCGCTGCCTACCTCGCTGTATTTGAATCACTGCACAACACGCTGACCTCGATGAAAGCCAATGGCTACAGCGTTGATGTGCCAGCCTCCGTCGAAGCCCTGCGCGACTCGATCATCATCGGCAACAAAGAACAATTCGGTTCGATGGCCAACGTCGCCTTCCGCATCCCGACTGATGATCACGTGCGCCGCGAAAAGCATCTCGCACAAATCGAAAAGCAATGGGGCTCTGCTCCCGGCAAACAACAAACCGATGGCCGCACCATCCACGTGCTGGGCAAGCAATTCGGCAATGTCTTCGTCGGTGTGCAACCCTCCTTCGGTTACGAAGGCGACCCCATGCGCCTGCTCTTCGAAAAAGGCTTCGCCCCCACCCACGCCTTCTCTGCCTTCTACCGCTGGCTCAGGGAAGACTTCGCCGCCGATGCCGTGTTGCATTTCGGCACCCACGGCGCATTGGAATTCATGCCCGGCAAACAGGCAGGCCTCTCCGGTGCCTGCTGGCCGGATCGTTTGATCAGCGACATGCCAAACTTCTATCTCTACGCCTCCAACAATCCATCGGAAGGCATGATCGCAAAACGCCGCGGCGCTGCCACCCTCGTCAGCTACATGACACCACCCGTGGCCCATGCTGGATTGTATCGTGGACTGGTCGATCTCAAAGCTTCCATCGAACGCTGGCGCAAACTGCCACCTGAGGATCTGCGCGAATCTGAATCCCTCGTTGAACTCATTCAGGCCCAAGCCTCGACATTGGACTTTGCCGACTCCGAACCCGCTTGGCCGTTTGATGAATCAGAGGCGCGCGTCGCCGCCCTCAGCACCGCCATCCTCGAACTTGAATACACGCTGATCCCTCATGGACTTCACGTCGTGGGCTCCACCCCGACGGACGAAGAACGCACAGATATGTTGATGGCCGTCGCCGAAGCCTCCCACGCCATTCGCCCTGAACGCGCCGCCATCGAAGCCGTGGTCAAAGGCGAGACGTCCGCCCGCGCCATCGCCCTCAGCGGCCTCGACACAAATGAAGCCACGCAGGCCATTTTCAATCAACTCTCCGAAACCGCAGTGAAACTCGGCGAAGAACATGAACTCACTGGCATGCTGACGGCTCTAGACGCCCGCTTCGTGCACCCCGCCCCCGGTGGTGATCTGTTGCGCACCCCCGACATTCTCCCAACAGGCCGCAACCTCCACGGTTTCGATCCCTTCCGCATTCCCTCGGCTTTCGCCGTGAAAGACGGCGCGCAGCAAGCCGAACGCCTGCTGGCCCGGCATGTGAAAGACGGCAATGCACTTCCTGAAACCGTTGCCATCGTTCTCTGGGGCACAGACAATCTGAAAAACGAAGGCGGCCCGATTGGTCAGGTGCTAGCCCTGCTCGGTGCCAAACCCCGTTTCGACAGCTTCGGTCGCCTCACAGGTGCAAGCCTTATTCCGCTTGAGGAAATGAATCGTCCGCGCATCGACGTGGTCACCACCCTCTCCGGCATCTTCCGCGATCTCTTGCCATTGCAAATCAAACTCATCGCCGAAGCCAGCTTCCTCGCCGCATCAGCCGATGAACCTGTGGAAAAAAACTTCGTCCGCAAACATGCCCTCGCCTATCAGATCGAGCATAAGTGCGACATCGAAACCGCCAGCTTGCGCGTCTTCTGCAATGCCGATGGCGCCTATGGTGCCAACGTTAACAACCTGGTTGAAAGCAGCAACTGGGACAACGAAGACGAAATCGCCGAAACCTACACATCGCGCAAAAGCTTCGCCTATGGTCGCAACGGCAAACCGTCACAACAAAAAGCGCTGCTCACCAGTGTCTTCGCCGATGTGGAACTGGCCTATCAAAACCTCGACTCGGTTGAATTGGGCGTCACCACCGTTGACAACTATTTCGACACGCTGGGCGGCATATCCCGTTCCGTGCAGCGCGCCCGTGGCGGAAAAGCCGCTCCGGTTTACATCGGCGATCAGACCAGCGGCAGCGGAACCGTCCGTACACTGAACGAACAGGTTGCCCTTGAAACCCGCACCCGCACCCTGAACCCCAAGTGGTTCGAAGGCATGTTGAAGCATGGCTATGAAGGTGTGCGGCAGATTGAAACCCACCTCTCAAACACCATGGGCTGGTCCGCCACCACCGGTCAGGTCTCTCCATGGGTCTATCAGAAAATTTCGGAAACCTATGTGCTCGACGAAACCATGCGCAACCGTCTGGCTGAACTCAATATTACATCCGCCTCAAAAATGGTGAATCGACTTTTGGAAGCTCATAAACGCAATTACTGGCAGCCCGATGCCGCAACGCTTGAAGCCTTGCAACGGGCCGGAGAAGACTTGGAAGACAAACTCGAAGGCGTAATAATGGAGGTCGCAGCATGACTTTGTTACTGGACCGCACACCGGCAAAATACAAACGCCCGGACGGCGAAGGCAGCGTGCAAGTGCACCTTGATCCCAACATCAACATGGGCACCGCCAAGGTGTTCTCGATTTACGGCAAGGGCGGCATTGGCAAAAGCACCACCTCGTCAAACCTCTCTGTGGCCTTTTCGAAACTTGGCAAGCGTGTGCTGCAAATCGGCTGTGACCCCAAGCACGACTCGACGTTCACACTCACCAAGAGCCTCATTCCGACTGTGATCGACATTCTCGAAACCGTCGAATTTCACTCTGAAGAGCTGCGCCCCGAGGACTTTGTCTTCGAAGGCTACAATGGTGTGCGCTGCATTGAAGCCGGTGGCCCACCCGCAGGCACAGGCTGCGGCGGATACGTCGTCGGTCAGACCGTGAAACTATTGAAGGAACATCGCCTGCTGGAAGACACCGACGTGGTGATTTTCGATGTGCTGGGCGACGTGGTCTGCGGCGGCTTTGCTTCACCCCTGCAACATTCAGACCGCAGCCTCATCGTCGCCGCAAACGACTTTGACTCCATTTTCGCCATGAACCGCATTGTCGCCGCTATCACGGCGAAGGCCAAGAACTATCAAGTCCGAGTTGGCGGCGTCATCGCCAACCGCTCGAAAGATACCGACCAGATCGACCGCTACGCCGATGCAGTCGGCCTGAAGCGCATGGCCCACTTCCCCGACCTCGACGTTATCCGTCGCTCACGTCTGAAAAAATCAACCCTTTTCGAAATGGAAGAAACGCCTGAACTTCTCGCCGTGCAAAAAGAATACATGCGCCTTGCCGCCAGCCTTTGGGCCGGGTCCGAACCACAGGACGCAAAGGCCATGAAAGACCGTGAAATCTTCGACTTTCTGGGCTTCGAATAATGTCCACAACCTACAACAAGCGCCGGGGCGAACTCGAAACCTACTTCGACCGCACAGCCTCGGCCGCATGGGCCCGCATCACCTCCGATGCACCCGTCAGCAAAGTCCGCGCCACCGTTCGTGCGGGCCGCGATGAAACCCGCGCCACCCTGCTCAGCTATCTGCCAGCAGACCTGCGCGGTTGCCGCATTCTCGATGCTGGCTGCGGCACCGGCGCACTCGCCGTTGAAGCTGCAAAGCGCGGCGCTGACGTTGTCGCCATCGACCTCTCTCCCACCTTGGTCGCCGTTGCCGCCGAACGTCTGCCCGCAGAACTCAAAAGCAAAATCCGTTTTGAATCGGGCGACATGCTGAACCCTGATCTCGGCACTTTCGACCACGTCGTCGCCATGGACTCGCTTATTCATTACCGCCTGCCGGACATGGTGGCGATGATTGCAAAACTTGCAGCCCGCAGCCGCTCCGGCGTCCACTTCACCTACGCCCCCAAAACCGCAGCCTTCATGTTGCTCTGGGGTGTGGGCAAAATTTTCCCGCGCGGTGATCGTTCCCCCGCCATCGAACCCATTGCAACCGATGCACTTCACGCTGCTCTCAAAGCCGAACCCACTCTCAAAGGCTGGAGCATTGGCCGCGATCACCGCGTATCCACGGGCTTCTACAAATCCCACGCCCAGGAGCTCTGCCGCGCATGAAATCCCTGAACCGCATCGCATTGAAAGGTTGGCAGGCCATCGGCACCCGCTACCTTCCCTTTGCTGACGCGGCAACAGATGAACTGCCACTTGGTCGCCTGCTGCGCCTCTCCCTGTTTCAAGTCTCCGTCGGTATGGCCATGGTGCTGCTGACGGGTACCTTGAACCGCGTCATGATCGTCGAACTCAATGTGCCCGCCTGGCTCGTCGGCTTCATGGTGGCGTTGCCCATCGTCTTCGCACCCTTCCGCGCCCTCATCGGCTTCAAATCCGACACCCATAAATCTGTGCTCGGCTGGCGGCGTGTCCCCTATATCTGGATGGGAACCATGTTGCAGTTCGGCGGCTTTGCCATTCTGCCCTTCGCACTTCTCATTCTCTCCGGCGACACCACAGGCTCCGTGGCCTGGGGACAAGCTGCTGCTGCACTTGCATTCCTGCTCGTAGGGGCTGGCCTTCACACCACCCAAACAGCAGGTCTCGCCCTTGCCAATGATCTGGCCCCCGCCCACGCCCGCCCACGCGTTGTCGCTTTGCTGTACGTCATGCTGCTGCTCGGCATGGTCTTCAGTGCACTGATCTTCGGCGTCCTGTTGAAAGACTTCAGCAAGGTCCATCTGATCCAGATCGTGCAAGGTGCTGCAGTTGTCACCTTCTTCCTGAACGTCATCGCTCTCTGGAAACAGGAACCGCGCAACCCCGCCCTCACCTCCAAAGAAAAACCACCCGTCTATTTCGACAATGCCTGGCGTCAATATAGCACTGGAACCAACGTGCGCCGCCTGTTGACCACAGTGGGCCTCGGTGCCGCCGCCTTCAGCATGCAGGACATTCTCCTTGAACCCTATGGCGGCAAGGTCTTCAACCTCAGTGTCAGCGCCACCACGCAATTGACGGCTATCCTCGCCTGCGGATCCCTCATCGGTTTCGGCCTCGCCGCAAAACTCTTGGGCAAAGGCAACGATCCGCACCGCGTCGCCGCCTTGGGCGCACTCGCAGGCCTCGCAGCCTTCGCCGCCGTCATATTCTCGGTACCCTTGGAGTCCGTCACCATGTTCCGCACCGGTGCTGCCTTCATTGGCCTCGGTGGCGGACTGTTCTCCGTAGGAACTCTCACAGCTGCCATGGCCTTGGCCGAAGGTGACAACAGCGGCATGGCCATCGGGGCCTGGGGCGCTGTGCAAGCAACCTGCGCAGGCTTGGGCATCGCCTTCTCCGGCGCACTCTGTGACTACTTTACAAAACTCGGCCAAGCCGGATCACTGGGTGCCGCCATGACGGGCCCCGCTGCTGGCTACACCGTCGTCTATTTCATCGAAATCGGTTTGCTCTTCGCAACGCTTGTCGCACTGGGTCCACTGGTGCGTGTGCGGGGCGTTGAACAGACTGCCCCATCAACAAAATTCGGCATCGCAGAATTTCCAGGTTAAAGAATAGGAGAAACCATCATGCAATCAAACATAACAGGTTACATCGACGTCGCGCAGATTGTGCTTTACGTCTTCTTCGCCTTCTTCGCCGGGCTGATCTATTATCTCCACAGTGAAAACAAACGCGAAGGTTACCCTTTGGAAAGTGAACGCGCAGGCGCCATTTCCGTGCAAGGCTTCCCGCCCGTGCCTGCACCAAAAACCTATGTTCTGGCAGATGGCAGCACGCGCCAGGCGCCCCGCGCCGAACCCCGCGACCTGCGCGTTGTGAACGCAGTACCGTCAGCAAATTTCCCCGGTGCGCCACTGGTGCCCATCGGTGACCCGATGACCGCAGGTGTTGGGCCAGGTGCCTATGCTGAACGTGAAGACGTGCCCGACGTCACAGTGCATGGCACACCCAAGATCATTCCCCTGCGTTCAGCCGAAGGCTTCTATCTCGACTCGCGCGATCCAAACCCTGTCGGTATGCCCGTTGTCGGTGCCGATGGTGTTGTCGGCGGAATTGTCCGCGATGTCTGGGTTGATCAGGCTGAATATCTGATGCGCTACTTCGAAGTTGAAGTGGGTGAAAAGGCCCAGAAACGCAATGTGCTGCTGCCCGCTACGATGGCCCGTGTCAGCGACAACGGCAAAGTCACTGTGCAATCCATTCTCGGCAAACATTTTGCCAATGTGCCAACCCATAAGAAACCCGACATGGTCACACGCCTCGAAGAAGAAAAGATCATGGCCTATTACGGTGCGGGCACCCTCTACGCCACACCAAACCGCGCGGAGCCAATTCTATGAGCGGCGATTATGATTTCGACCGTGCCCACGGCCTCCCCGAAGACCTGCCACAGGGCGAACGCCTGTTGTGGCAGGGCGGACCGGATTGGAAACAGCTGGCACTGACAGCCTTTCACGCCCGCAAGGTCTTCATTTATTTTGTGGCCCTTGCTGTGCTGCAAAGCATCGGACGCCTGGCCGATAGCGCACCATTGCTCGAAGCTTTGCGGCCCTTCCTCTGGTTCATCCCCATGGGTGTTTTGGCGGCGGGTTTGTTGACACTCGTGGCATGGTTCAGCGCCCGCACCACAACCTACACCCTCACCACAAAACGCGCCGTCATGAAAATCGGCATGGCGTTGCCCGTCACCTTCAACATTCCCTTCACGCAGATCGACGGTGCTTTCGTCACCCATGCGGCCAACGGAACAGGCGACATTTGCTTCCGCTTCGGCGGCAAGGACAAGATTGCCTATGCCATGCTCTGGCCCCACGCCAGACGCTGGCATTTCAGCAAACCACAAGCAGCTTTTCGGGCCATCAGGGAGGTGGACAAGGTTGCCGCACTCGCCGCAACATCCTTGAATACAGCACCCGCCAGCGCTAATGTTTCCTTGCACGTTCCTGCAATGATGGCCGCGGAGTAAACGACCATGTCTATCGCCAGTAAGTATAAAGCCTCAGACTCTTTCCCGCGATTGCCACTTTTAGGCGGCATCGCATTGGTATTTATCACCATGGGAAGTGTTGCTGTGGCGCGTTTGGCTGGCGTTTCCCCTCACATCAACATCCGCACCGAAGCCCCCATCGCCACCCGCATGTTGAAATTTGAAGACCGCCGGGATGGCAGTGTGGGCGTTATTGATGCGGCAACCGCAACCGACATTGCCGTTGCAGCTCCAGGCACCAATGGCTTTCTGCGCGGCACCATGCGCGGGCTCATGCGCTCGCGCAAAGTGCGTCAAGTCAGTTATCAAGAACCCTTTCGCCTTGAGCGGTATGCCAATGGTCAAATGGTGCTGGTTGACATCGTTGCTGACCACGCCATTTCGCTCAATGCATTCGGCCCTACCAACGTCGCAGTTTTTGCGGCGTTTCTGCCCATCCCTGAAGGAGCAAGCAAGTGATGAATCCCTTTGCCACGAAAGTGAGCGAGAACGTCATGTGCACCGTGAATGTCATCAACACATTCGAAAGCCTGCAAGCCCACGTCGAACTTGACGGAGAAGTGAAAATCTATCCCGGCGACGAAGTGCTGGTCCACGGCAGTGAAATCCGCGTACCTTACGGTGAAACGCGCGTTGAACGTCGCATGGCCACCATTTCACGCGCTACCTGGCTTGAACGCAAGTGGACTGAACTCACTGGCGACATGGAGTTCATGGAACTTCTCGAATTCTCTTTCTCAGGGGAGAAACAATTATGACCATTGAAACTTTGGGCCTGAAGGCCAAGAACACCACGGAACTTGCCGCTGAAACCACGGTTCTCAGCCCGCGTTTCTACACCACCGATTTTGCCGCTCTTGACGCCATGGATGTGTCCCCCGTGCGCAAGGAGTGGGACCAACTGCTGCAGGAGATGAAGGACGACCCGAACAAAACCCACTTCCGCCGCTCGGACGAGTGGGACAAGATGTCTCTCGATGATCTCGAACCTGGCCTCCGCAAGGAATTCGTCGACTTTCTCGTCAGCTCCCTCACAGCCGAATTCTCAGGCTGCGTGCTCTATTCTGAAATGCGCAAGCGTGGCACGAATAAAGACATCACCGAGCTGTTCAAATACATGTCACGCGACGAAGCCCGCCACGCCGGTTTCATCAACGACACACTGAAAGATTTTGACATTGGTGTGGATCTGGGTTTCCTGCCGCAGGCATAGAAATATAACTTCTTCTAAACCAAGTTTTTTTTTTTTGCCTCATACCTATCGGATTAAATCGGCTACGCGCGCTACATCACCATCTTCCGGCATTTTCAGGCCCATCCGGACCGCCGCTTCCACCCGATTTTCAAATGGTTTGAAAAGTGGTGCAACGACGAGTTCCGCCATGGCGAAGCTTTCACCTTGCTGATGCGCGCCAATCCGCATCTGCTCAAGGGCATCAACAAGTTCTGGGTCAAGTTCTTCCTGCTCGCCATCTTCTCGACCATGTATGTACGCGACAATCAA